>JANQIN010000062.1 GCA_028282145.1 Thermodesulfobacteriota bacterium
GCCGCCGCCCCGACCGACGATAAGAACATCGGCCTCGCCATGGCGATTCAACGCTTCAATAGCGGCGGCGATATCCGCAGCGGCACCCTCCCCCTGAACCAGCGCAGGCCGCAGAATGACGCGAAGACCGGCCGATCGTTGGCGCAGGACCGTCAGAATGTCGTGAATCGCCGCCCCCGTAGCCGAGGTCACAATACCCACCGTCCGTGGAAACGTGGGGAGATCCCGCTTGCGTTCCGCAGCAAAGAGGCCTTCGGCACCCAACTTTTCCTTGAGCTGTTCCAGCGCCAGTTGAAGGCTCCCCTGCCCGCAAGGGTCCAGCTGCTCGCAAATCAGTTGCAGGCTCCCTCTCTGGCTATACACCGAGACTCGGCCTCCGGCCAGCACCTTCAGCCCCGTTTCCGGGGTGAAACGAACCAAACGGTTCTGAGGTCGGAACATCACAGCCTGGATCTGACTGCGACTGTCCTTGAGGGTAAAGTACCAGTGCCCGGAAGCGGGTGCCGAGAAGTTGGCAATCTCCCCCTCAACCAGAACTCTGGCGAAGTTCTCTTCGGTGACATCCTTGAGCAACCCCACCAGTTGACTGACGCTGATGGGATCGGCCTGAAAACTCATACAGGCTCCTCCTGTCGTGTCGATTGACAGCCTGAGTGATTCATCGTTATAAATGAGCCTGTCGCAAAAGTGCTAAATCTCTTACGACCGGATGCAAATGCCCTGTGCGGTGTCTTCGTCACAGAATCGTCCTTAGAATAGCCAGGGCTACGCTTCCGGCGATTCTGATTCTCATCCTTGCGCAGAACATTTTCGCACGGTCTCTTGACGATCCGGACTTTTGCGAAAGGCTCTGCTGATCAATTTATTGTGGTGCCCTTGATACCGGCAACCACTATGAGTTCCCACGGAGAATCTATGCCCCGACCCTATATCATCACCGTCTCCAGCGACAAGGGCGGTGTGGGCAAGACCACCCTCGCCACCAACCTGGCAATTTACCTTCGGGCGCTGGACGGCAACCTTCCGGTGACCCTGCTCAGTTTCGATAATCATTTTACCGTGGATCGGATGTTCGGACCCCGTTTTTTACCGGACGGGCGCGATGTCCGCGGTCTTTTTGACGGCACAGTTCTGCAAAAGCTGACAGTCCCCGGCGACTACGGTGTGTCTTTTATCCCCTCCAGCCATGACCTGCAGGAGCTTCGTCCGCAGGCGGAAAGCCCCGAGTGCCTGGCGAGAACCCTTGCAGCCAGTGACTGGGAAGGCGTACTGATCATCGACACCCGTCCCGACCTGGACGTGTTTACCCGCAATGCCCTCTGGGCTGCGGATCGCGTCATCGTTCCGGTCAAGGACGCCCCCTCCCTGGAGAACTGCCGCCACCTGTTCGGTTTTTTCGAAAACCACGGGTTGTCACGCCAGACATTGCGCCTTCTTCCCTGCCTGATCGATCAACGTATTCGTTACGAAGGGCCTTTCAAAGACCCATTCGAACTCCTGCGGGGCTATGCGATCAATCGAGGATACCCTTGCTACGATCTCTTTATCACCAAGAGCCCCAAGGTCGAATCCCTTGGCACCAACCCCAGCGGAAAGGTCTTCCCGATTCTGGCCGAAGGTCGGAATACCGAGGTTCACCAACAGTTCTGCCGCCTTACCAAGCTGATTCACACGGAGATGACAGAGACTTCCGCATCCCGGATGGAAGAGGTCCGGGAGCAGTTTTCCCGCCAGGCCGTTGCAGAAAAAGACGCCTTTCAGGAACGGGTCCGGAGGATTGCCACCCAATGTCTCTTCTGCGGAAAAGATCTCCAGGCCCAGTGCATCGGAGGGCTTTTCTACAGTGAGACAACGGACGGACGCTTTGGCATGGTGGAGGAGGAATGCCTGGCCCATCTGGTGCTGGGCCAATTCAGCAAAGCCCGAAAGGCCTCCATCTCCAACGATCAATTCCTCGATCTCTTCCGTGCCTCCAGCCGCAGATCCCTTTTCGCCCTGCACCGTCCGGCTTCGGACGCGCAACGCCTGGATCTCTACCGGTATGACAAAGATGCCCGCAAAGCCACCAAAGCCAGCACCCCTCTTCCTCAAAAGAAGAGCCGCCTTCTTGGCGGCCCGGCCTTTGCGTTTGAGTTCCTGATAGAAACAACCCTTCCGGCCACGGAAGATCACGACCGGACCCTGTTTCTTCACCCCACCCGACCGGAAGCACCGACCGAGATTCTCGCCAGCGAGGCATATGCCGAACTCCAGTATCACCAGGACCAGGTTGCCCGGATTATCCAGCCTGCGCGTCCTTAGGACAACAGCTCGGACACCGGGACAACCTCCACCCCCATCTGGCGGAAGGCATCGACCTCCAGGCGAAGGGCTTCCAGGGTCTCCGGATAGGGATGGCAGATCCCGACGGCCTGCCCCCGTTCACGTGCCAGACGGATTAATTTACGCAACTGTTTCCTGATGGCCGTCACGTTCTGGTTGTTGTCCAGAAAGATATCCCGTCCGATGGTCGGCACTCCCGCACGACGGGCTTCTGCCAGCCCTACCGACCGGGCCGATGTCATGCTGTCGATAAAAAAGAGCCCCCGTTTTTGAAGCGCCTTCATCACCAGGGCCATCGATCGCCGGTCTTCGGTCAACCGGGACCCCATATGGTTGTTTCCACCGACGGCGTGAGGCACCTGATCCAGAATCATCTTCAGCCGCTTTTGAATCTCTTCCTGGTTCTGACCCACCAGCAGGGCATGGGCTCCGGGATTGATCTCCGGATACTGTTTGGGCTGCATCGGGATATGGATCAGGACCTCCCGATTATTCCGGTGTAACATCTGGGCGGCTTTTTTCGCATAGGTTCTGTCGGGAAGGATCGCTCCGGTAATCTGAAGGTTGAGAGCGATGACCTGTCTGACCGGATGCATGCTGTGGCCGATATCGTCCATAATAATGGCGACTCGCGGTCCCCGGTCGGGCTGATCCAGAACCGGAGGAACGAAGTCGATACGGTAACGGGTGGAACCGTCCCAGCGAATCAGCAGTCGTTTGGCAGAAGGCACGGAGGAGACCTCAAAGGTCGTATCCAGACGTTCCAGACGGCGGCTGAAGATCTCAATCAGGGCCGACTCCGGGAAAACACCTTCAACGTTGTAGGTCCGAACCCCCCCCTTGCGTTGCGTCGTCAGACGATCCAGGGAAACACCGGTACGAAGAAACAGGCTTTCCAGCTCGACCCGAACATCCTCGGTCGGAAGGGAACGGGCAACCGGGAGCTTCACCGGCGAATCGACTTTGGGAGGGCGGGCCTGGTCGCGCAACCAGGAGAGAAGGCCCAGAGTTCCCACCAAAAAAACCAATAAAAAGAAGGCGGCGGCCATCACCTTCCACCGATTGGCCGCCGCCTTGCGATTGCTACGTTTTTTCTTACGTTTTGCCATCTAAAAAAGTCTCGGATCGAATCAAGCCGCTTGCTGGCGGATTCCCTTGAAGATGTGCCAGCCCTTGAGCAGGTCAATCGCACGCATCAACTGATAATCATCCTGCGCCTTCTCATCCAGTTTGGTCCCATTGCCTTCTTTTTTAGGCCCATTGCCGTTACTCTCAAAGTGGTTTTCCAGGTCTTCCTCCCGGAAACGGCTGACCGGTTCTGCGTCGGTTATTTTGGCTTGAGGCACTTCGATATCCGGGGTAATGCCGGTCGCCTGAATGGAGATCCCGTCCGGAGTAAAGTAACGGGCTGTCGTCAGACGAAGCCCCGACTTGTCACCCAGGGGGATAATCGTCTGTACCGAGCCCTTCCCGAAAGACTGAGTTCCCATAATCAGCGCCCGGTCGTGATCATGCAAGGCACCGGCCACAATCTCCGAAGCACTGGCACTGCCGCCATTGATGAGGACAACCATCGGATAGTCGGGTTCGGTTCCGTTGGCTTTGGCAGAGAACCGAACCTTGGTTCCGGCTTCCCGGCCTTCGGTATAGACAATCAGGCCTTCTTTGAGAAACAGATCAGAGACGGCAACGGCCT
This sequence comes from Thermodesulfobacteriota bacterium, assembly GCA_028282145.1. Classification (GTDB taxonomy): domain Bacteria; phylum Desulfobacterota; class Desulfuromonadia; order Desulfuromonadales; family Geopsychrobacteraceae; genus JANQIN01. The sequence continues at coordinate 4,019 of JANQIN010000062.1, forward strand.
GGTCCAGAAGTCCTCCCGGATTATTACGCAAATCCAGGACCAGCCCGGCCAGCTCGTTCTTGTTCTCTTGACGTAATTTCTTCAGCGCCAGGGCCAGATCGTCGCCGGTTCGTTTCTGGAACTGGGCCAGGCGAATATAGCCGTAGCCGCCCTCAAGCAGGTTGCTTCTGACCGATCGCACCTGGATAATGGCCCGGGTAATGGTGTATTCCATCGGTTTGGCCAGACCTTCGCGCACAACGGTGATCGTGACATCGGTGCCCTTGGGACCGCGCATCAACTTCACCGCCTGCATGATATTCATATTCTTGGTGAGCTTGTCACCGATCTTGAGGATCTGATCTCCTGCCTGGAGGCCGGCCTTGAACGCCGGAGTGTCTTCTATGGGCGAAACGATGGTCAGGATTCTGTCCCGCATGGTAATCTCGATTCCGAGCCCACCAAACTCACCCTTGGTGTCGACTTCCATCTCCTGATACATCTCCGGAGTCAGGAAACTGGAATGGGGATCAAGGGTGGCGAGCATTCCATCGATGGCGCCGTACACCAGATCTTTCAGTTCGACTTCTTCCACATAGCTGCGCCTTACAAGGTGCAACACATCGGTAAACAGTTCGATCTGTTTAAAGTCAGATTCGGCTTTCGCGATCTTGGGCCGACTGTCCTGTCCGAGGGACATCCAGCCGAACAGGGTGAAAGCCAGAAGAAGTATGACAATTGTGGACCAATTACGGTTGGACATAAATCCATGCCTCCGGATCAGTTACGGACGAGCCCCCAGCCAGGAGCGCGGGTTGGTCGGTGCGCCCTGCTGACGGATTTCAAAATACAGCCGGTTGTGGCCCGGATCGGCAGAAGCCAGTTGTTCTCCCTGCTCCACCAGTTCTCCGGGGCGCTTATCCAGCCGGCTCAGCCGGGCATACAGGCTGTGGAAACCGTTTCCATGGTCGATGATAATCAGATTCCCATACCCCTGGAACTGATCGGCAAAGACCACCTTGCCATGCCACACGGCTTTGATCGGCGTTTTGGGCGTCAGGCCGATCTCGATACCACGGCTTTGAAACAGCGTACCAAGCTGTGGATGTTTCTGTCGACCGAAGCCGACCAAAACTTTACCCGGAGCAGGCCAGGGCAACAACCCTTTCTGCGCCGAAATTTCCCCATTCGTAGGAGTATACTCAGCGGTTTTTTCCGATTCAAGCTTTTTGACCAATCCCTGGAGCCGACCGGCCTGCCCTTCAAGTCGCTCCAAGAGGGTATTGAGGAGAGTCTGGTCCCGTTGAACCCGCGCAATAAGTTTCGTCTTGAGTTTTCGCGCATCGGCAAGAAGTTTCTGGTGCCCCTGCTGTTGCCGCAGTGTCTCCTGCTTGCGGGCTTTCAACCCCTCCAGCTTTTTCAGACTTTCCTGCTGCGCCAGCTTTTCACGGCGATAGTTGGCCAGTAACTGCCGATCATGGGCCACCACGCGTGTCAGATATTCGTATTGCCAGGCCATTTCCGTCGGCGTTGAGCGACTGAACAGGACACGCAGCGGACCGACTTCGCCCTCTTTGTAAAGAGCAACGAGCCGCCGCTCAACATCCCGAAGGCTTTTCCTGACCCGCTTGTCCGACTGACGAACCGCTTCCTGCGCCGTCAAAATCTCTCCGGCAAGCTGTTTCAACGATGCCTTGAGCCTCTTCAGCCTGTTTTTGCTGGAATTCACCCTGCGGGTCAACGCGGAGAGTTCATCCACGAGTGTCGCCTCGCTTTCGCGAGCCGATTCCAGATTGGCCAGCGTCTGATCTATCCGTTGACGTATTTGCTGAAGGGAATACCGGGCCTCCTCCAGCTCCTCGGCCGCAAAGCCCGAAGCCGGTATCAGAAGGCAAACCGATAAGGCGAGAAAAAGAGCGCGCATCAGATCCGCACAAACCGCCGCAATGCCAGCAGGCTGCCCAGAACCCCGAGAAAGGCACCCGCTGCTGCGATGGCCAGCTGCATCTCCCGGGGAAGGAACTCAATCGTAAATCCGGCGGGAGTGAGCAACAGAACCTGCAAGCCGTCCTTCAGTACAAAGTGGTGCAGACCATAAAGAATAACTACCGCCAGCACACCCCCGAGAATACCCTGCAACAAGCCTTCGATAATGAAAGGTGTTTTGATAAAGCGGAGAGTCGCTCCGACCAGGGTCATGATCTCCAGCTCATCACGGCGGGCATACAGGGTAAGCTTGATGGTGTTACTGACAATGAAGACCGCCGCAAAAACCAGGAATCCGCCGAGGACAACACCGACGAGTTCCAGCAATGTCGTAAACGATTCAAACTGCTCCAGCCAGTCCTTACCGTACTGGAGGTCCTCGAGTTTCAGTTCGCTTTTCAGCCGATCCGCCACCTGCTGGACAGCATTGCGTGTCTGGTACTCGCCTTTCAACTGAAGTTCCAGCGACGCCGGAAGCACGTCGGCCCGCAATCCCGTCAACAGATCGCTGTCCTCGCCGAGGCGTTTTGTAAACCGCTGCAGGGCGTCGGTTTTACTGACAAAGATCGCCGTCTCAACCTCTGGGAACGCCTTCACCTTCTGCAACACCTCATCCAGCTCTGTCGCGGAAGGGACCTTGTCCATATAGGCCACAACCTGGATATCGTCCCGCCAATCCTTGGTCAGATTCTGCAGATTCAGAACAACCAACAGGAACACACCAACGGCCGCGAGGGCCACCCCCATGGTGAGGATGGCCGCTGAACAAAGCAGCGGGCTGCTGGCCATGTTCCGCAGAGAACGAAAAAGAAAGTACCGGATCGCTTCCACGAAAGGCTCCTTCAGGGCATGGAATCGTTGACCAGACGACCGGCTTCCAGGTGAATGGTCCGTCGGGGGAAGAGGTGGCAAAGGTGTAGATCATGGGTCGCCATAACGACGGTAGTGCCTCGTGCATTGGCCCCCTTGAGAAGTTCCATAATATCCAGGCTGACCTCGGCATCCAGATTACCGCTCGGTTCATCGGCCAGCAGGATCAGCGGATCCACTGCCAGTGCACGGGCGATGGCAACGCGTTGCTGTTCCCCGCCGGAAAGCTCGAGCGGTTTGGATTTCAATTTATGCTCCAAGCCGACCTTTTTCAGGCATTGGTAGACCTTCTGTGCAACTTCGTACCGTTTTTTACCCTGGGCCTCCAGAGAAAAAGCCACGTTCTCATAAACGGTCCGGCTGTTCAGCAATTTGTAATCCTGAAAAACCACGCCGACCTGACGGCGCAGATAGGGAACCCTGGAACGACGGAGTCGGGTGACGTTCTGACCGTTGATCAGCACCTGTCCGCGGGTGGGTCGTTCCGCACCGTAAAGCATCTTCAGAAGCGTGGTTTTCCCCGCACCGGAAGGTCCGGTCAGATACACAAATTCGCCCTTTTGAATATGTACCGACACATCCTTCAGAGCCGAATTCTCTTTTGAGTAACTTTTACAGATGTTAAACAGCTGGATCATCGAGGTATTTTCCAGTTTTATCGTCCGAGGGGCGGTCCAACTTTTTCAGAATGGCCCAACAATACCATAGTCCCGCGTCAATTCGAACCCTTCAACCGCCCGAAAAAGAAAGCTTCGTTTTTTTCCATAAAACCAAGTAAAGACTTGCTTTTTTTATGTTTTTCTGGTGTTTTTAAGTGTTTACAATTGAGGGGCGCCTTAACAGACTCTGGGCTGTTTCTGTCTCCTCCTTCCCGGCCCCAACCGGAGGAATCGGTGAGCAAGAGATCTTACCTGTCGGTCGCAGTTGAAAATCTGAATGTGCACGATATCGGCCGCTCGTTAACCTTGAGCGCTCTGGTCGGTCTGGTGGCCGGCCTCGGGGCTCTGGCTTTTTATTACACCGCTAATTCGGTCGACCATTTCTTCCTGGGCACTCTCGCCAGTTACCACCCCCCCGAAGAAGGGCATCAGCTTGCCGAGGGTGCCACGGGGTTTATTGACAGTCTCTCCATGTCCCATCGCTGGTTTCTTTTCCTGATCCCGGTCATCGGGGGTCTGGTCAGTGGTGTTCTGGTGTTCGGATTCGCCCCGGAAGCCGAAGGGCACGGAACCGATGCAGCAATCGAAGCCTTTCACAAGAAAGGCGGTCATATCCGTGGACGGGTACCGATCATCAAGGCCATCTCATCTGCCGTCACCATCGGCACGGGCGGCTCGGCCGGACGTGAGGGTCCGATCGCGCAGATCGGCGCCGGTTTCGGCTCCTTTCTTGCGACGAAACTTGGTCTGTCGGCTGCGGACCGCCGCATCCTCCTTCTGGCGGGGATGGCCGGCGGTATCGGCGCCACCTTCCGTGCGCCACTGGGTGGTGCCCTGTTCGCGATCGAGGTTCTGTACCAGGAGTCGGAGTTCGAGCACGAGGCTCTGGTTCCCTGCCTGATCTCCTCCATCGTCGCCTACAGCCTTTTTGGTGCCGTGACAGGATGGGAACCTCTCCTGGCGACCCCGGTTTTCAAATTCACCAACCCCTATGAACTGGTCGTCTTTCTGGGACTGGGCCTTGGGTGCGCAGCTCTGGGCGTCATTTACGTCCGTGTATTCTATGGCATGCAGGCCATGTTCGGCCGACTTCCCGTCCCTCCCATGCTACGCCCTGCCCTTGGCGGCTTACTGCTGGGCATCTTGGCGCTTTTTGTACCTCAGGTCCTCGGATCGGGGTACGGCTGGGTCCAGGCGGCCCTCTATGGCAAGGTCGCCCTCTGGATTATGCTGGTGATTGCCCTGGCGAAAATTCTTGCCACCAGCCTGACGATTTCCTCCGGTGGCTCTGGCGGCGTGTTTGCCCCCAGCCTGGTCATCGGTGCCATGCTCGGCGGTGCCTTTGGTGCGACGGCGGATAAGCTGTTCCCCGCCTTGGTGGAAGATCCCAGGGCCTATGTTCTGGGCGGGATGGCAGGCTTTTTTGCCGGCGTCGCCAATACCCCGATCGCTACCC
>JANQIN010000078.1 GCA_028282145.1 Thermodesulfobacteriota bacterium
GCCAAACTCAGCCCCTGAGTTTGTGAGTGAAGCAAAACCACACTTTTGCGAAACGGGCATGACAAAACCCAGGGAAGGGGTTTGTCATCAAACTGAGGCCGCCCTGCCGGGACGGCCCTTTTCTTTCCGTATTCATTGTGGATGATTTTATGGGGTTCCCTTGATGGTAGAAACCAATTCTTTCAGGACCTGATCGGCCTGATCGTAGGGCACCTGGCAGGTCCCCACCGCCCGATGACCGCCGCCACCGTATTTGAGCATCAAAGAGCCCACATCGACGTTAGAGGTTCGGTTCAGCACACTGTACCCCACCGAAATGGCAACAAACTCCTTGCCACGGCCATCGATCAACCGGATAGAGATATTGGTTTCCGGGAACATGGAATAGACCAGGAACCGGTTTCCGGGAGGGATATCGGCAACGCCTCGTGCATCGGTAATCGCCACCGGACCGTCCTGCACGGTAGCCTCTTTCAAAAACTCACGAAAGACCTTGTCGTTTTCGAAATACCGGGTAACACGCTCCTGTACATCGGGTAGCGCCAGGATTGTGTCGATTGACATGTTCCCGAGGTAACCTAACAGGTCCTGCATCAGGGCCAGATTGCTGATGCGATAGTCCTTGTGATACCCCAGACCGGTACGCGGATCACAGATAAAGCCCAGGAGCACCCAACCGGTCGGGTTCATAATCTCATCTTCTGTCAGATCCGCCGAGTCGACCTTGTCGACGTAGGTCAACATCTCTTCGAACTTGACAAACCTGGGGTCGCCGTAATAGTCGGCAATAACGCGGGCGGCACTCGGAGCACGCTTGCTGCACCCCTCGAACATCCCCATCAAGGCCAACCGTTCCTGCTCGCTGGAGTGGTGATCGAACCAGAGGCCGCACCCCTTGACATAGGGGACATTGGCCAGAATGTCGTTCTCGGTCACCTCCACTTTGCCGTCCTGCAGATCCTTGGGATGGGCATACACCATCTCGTCCATCAGGCCGATCTCTTTCAGCAGAACAGCGCAGGCGATACCGTCAAAGTCCGAACGGGTCAGAAGTCGCATAGAGTCCTCTCTCTAAAAAGCCGCAATGGGGACAGATTCACATGGGGTTAAAACAGAATTCTATCCACCTTTGTAAAATTGTAAAGATCTAATAATTGTCTAAAGACGACTTTATCAGGGACTGTGGAGACAACCCATAGAAAAGCGATGACCCGGGGCCATCGCTCTCATAGAGTTGTTGTCAAACGAGGAAACGAGTGATGTACGTGCGCGCTAACTAAACAGGCCAACCCCACTGTCAGCACTTCCGGTTTGCCAAAAGGGCGGTGTGTGTACACACCGCCCTTTGCGTGTTTTATCCACTTCAGGCCGGGTTGATCTCTCGCCATTTTTCAATCAGCAGATCGACAATCGATGGATCGGCCAAGGTGCTGACATCTCCCAGATCGTCCGTTTCGCCGCAACCGATTTTGCGCAGAATGCGGCGCATGATCTTGCCGGACCGGGTTTTGGGCAACCCCGGGGTAATCAATATTTGATCGGGTACCGCGAAAGGACCGATCCTCCGACGAACCTCGTTACGCAGCTCGCCGATAAGTTCGGTATCCTGTTCGAAACCTTCTTTGAGGATGACATAGGCAAAAATGCCCTGCCCCTTGATCTCGTGCGGGACTCCGACAACCGCAGCTTCGGCGCATCCGGGATGACTGACCAGGGCCGATTCGATTTCGGCCGTTCCCATTCGATGACCCGACACGTTGATCACATCGTCGACCCGTCCGGTGATCCAGTAATACCCATCCTCATCGCGACGGCAACCGTCCCCCGTGAGATAATACCCCGGGAAGGGGCTCAGGTACGTTTCGGCAAACCGTTGGTGATCCCCCTGGATCGTCCGGGCCATTGACGGCCAGGGACTCTTGATTGCCAGCAGACCGGATACATCGTTTCCGGGGATCTCCTTCCCTTCCTCGGACAACAGAACCGGCTCAATGCCAAAGAACGGAAAGGTCGCCGACCCGGGTTTGGTCGAAGTGGCCCCTGGAAGGGGTGTAATCATGATCCCCCCTGTCTCCGTCTGCCACCAGGTATCCACGATATTGCACCGCCCTTCCCCGACCACATCGTGATACCAGCGCCAGCTCTCCGGATTGATCGGTTCACCGACCGTGCCCAGAATCCGGAGGCTGGATCGATCGTATTTCTTTACAAACTCATCCCCCATACGGGCAATAGCGCGGATGGCTGTCGGAGCCGTATAGAACTGGGTGATCTTCAGCCGTTCCACCATGTCCCAATAACGCCCGGCATCCGGATAGGTCGGCAGCGATTCGAACATCACTGTCGTGGCACCATTGGCCAGCGGACCGTAGACCACATAGCTGTGTCCCGTTACCCATCCGATATCGGCTACGCAGGCGAAGATATCGTCCTCCCGGTAATCAAAGACATAGCGGTGCGTCAGCATGGTGTAGAGCAGATAGCCGGCGGTGGTATGGCTGATCCCCTTGGGTTTTCCGGTCGATCCGGAGGTATAGAGCAGGAAGAGTGTGTCCTCACTGTCCATATGCTCAACCGGACAGTAGGGGCGCTCACTTTCCATAGCGAGGCCCAGATCGATATCTCGCGGTGGGTAGAACGGAACTTTGACCCCGGTGTGGCGTACCATAAATACATGTTGCACCGTCGGACAGGCCATGACAGCCTCATCCACCGGTCGCTTCAGCGGAATAATCTTCTTGCCACGCCGTCCCTCATCGGCGGTGATGACCGCCTTGCAGCGCGCATCTTGAATCCGATCCCGTAACGCCTCGGCACTGAACCCGGCAAAGACCACCGAATGTACCGCACCGATTCGTGCACAGGCGAGCATGGCAAAGGCAGCCTCAGGGATCATCGGCATGTAGATCGCAACGCGGTCTCCTTTGCGTATGCCGTTATGTCGCAACACATTGGCCAATCGACAGACCCGCCGATGCACCTGGCGATAAGTGTACCGCCTCACATCGCCCGGTTCGTCCCCTTCCCAGATGATGGCGACCTTGTCTCCCCGGGTATTCAGATGCCGGTCGACACAGTTGTGGCAGACGTTGAGCTTGCCACCAAGAAACCAAGCGACCATTCCGTTTTCAAAATCGCAATCGTTGACCTGGACAAAAGGGTGGAACCAGTCGATCAGCTCCTCCCCCTGTGCACGCCAGAAGGCCTCCGGTTCGGAAAGGCTTCGTTGATACAGTTCCTGGTAGCTTTCCCGGGTTGGGAAGTAGGCGCCCTCACTGACACGGGCGGGTGGGGCAAAGAGTTGCGTCCGGTGTGACGAATCGGCCATAACGGGACCTCCCTGAAAAATCAGTGATAGACCCTTTTCCAACCGTCTCTGCTCTGAAAAATCACATCATAAAATAATGGCCCGGAGAACCGGTCCTGATGCAACCATAGCGTGTTTGAAGCACGAATCAAGAGGGCTGGGAATTCGTATCATTGGAAAGGGGGGGTGAGGGGGGAACATACCGAGAAAAAATTACAAAGGCCCATACGCCCCTTCAGGGGAGAAAGATAAGGTGACACTCAAAAGTCAACTGAACGGAACGGCGCGTCTCTCCGGGCCATCATATTCCAGGCTTCCCCGAGGACCGCGCAATGCGGCGTCCCGCACCGACACCCATCCTTCCGACCGCTCAAAACGTTCAATAAGGTCATAGGACAACAGGCGATTCAACTGATGTGGCCGCACCAGATGCCGCTCCCCATCGGCATATTCGACTCGAATTAACATGGATCCGTCCTCCTCGTAAGTAACTCCGCTACTTCATTATTGTAGCTCTTCTCCAGGAGCCGGGGCACCTCCCCCCGGGATTTTTCCAGCGGTACTCCGCGAAAGCTTGCTAAAAAGGGACAATAACATTATATAAATTGACATGAAAAAATAAAAAATGTCAGAAATTCGTCAAATTTCAAACAGAGCTTAAAAAGGAAGAGCCGTACATTGTTTACAAAAGAGGGGGTGCAACCCGGGAGCTTTGCTTACGGCGGATTTTGTGCATCCGGCCCCGACCACAGGCCTCGCAGTAGGAAAGCTTGATCGGCTCTCCTGCGGCCTTGTAGCGTACCCCTCCCGCTTCCCAAAAATCCTGGACTTGCCCACAGGTTCTACAGACCTGCTCCCACTGGCGGGTCCCTTTCTCGATCGCCCGATACCATTTTGTCGGTAAAGTCCGGTGGAGAAACCAGTGTTTTGCGTCAGGGGGGGATGCGGCGGCAAGGCGTCGGTAAGCCGGCATATATCGCCGGGAACCGATCAGAATCATCAGGGAGGTCAGAAGTGCCAGACCGAAAAAGAGGGCGAATCCGATCATGATTTCCCAAAAAAAGAAGCACGCACTCAGGCCGATCTGCGCACCCAGAGTGATCAGGCCGTTTCCAACATGGCGCGCCAGCCCGGCGATGTCGTATTCGGCCTTCACCGGATCGGGAGCGCGGTTGTAACCGGCAATCAAATTGTACCGGCGACCTTTTCCAATCAAAAGCCCTAAAACGACGAACCCAAAGGCGAGCAGCAGGCCAATGGCCAGAATCGGCCATTGAGCATTCCCGGCAAGACGGTTGGCGATATCGACCAGAGACTCCATCGATGCATTTTCCTCGGGACGTTGTTTCGGTTGATAGTGAAACTTATGAGGGCCCCTTCACAATTGTACAATAGGAGTATAATCGGGGAAGGAGGAGAAAGCGAAGGTGTTATGAGCCCGGTTTATACCTGCAGCCGATGTGGTGTGGTAAGTGCCACTTTTACCGGTCTCTGCTTCCCACAGAAACTGGACAGTCGTCAAGATTTTTGCGGCCATTCGCCCAGACGCGGCAATCTGTGCCGAGAGATGAGGCAACACCTGCCATACGTCTGCAGTCGTTGCGGGCGACCGGCCGAACAGGCAGAAATCGTGTGTGACCCGGTGAGCCTAGGTTGAAGCCTGTTCGTTTGTCCTGCAAACAATCTAACAGTTTATGGGGTGTCGTGCTGACTCTCTTTCAGTGATCTTCACCTCTTTTTGCGGATTAATCACCCCAGGAAAGACAGATGAAAGCTCCTGTAATTATCGGAAGTATCGCAGTTCTGACGGTGCTTCTTTTTATTCTGGATTTGCAGTTGCCCTTAGGCGTGGCCGGCGGTGTCCCCTATGTTCTGGTTGTTCTTCTTTCTTTGTGGTCCACCCGGCCTTGGTTGCCTATCCAGCTCGCCGTCCTGTGCAGCCTTTTAACCGTTGCCGGATTCTTCTGGTCGCCGGAGGGGGGCGAACTCTGGAAGGTCCTTGCCAATCGCTTTCTTGCTCTCTTCGCCATCTGGGCCACCGGCGTCCTCTGCTTTTTCCGAAAAAAAACCGAGGAAAAGCTAACAGCAGCAAACCGTGAACTGGATGCCTTTGTCTACACGGTCTCGCACGATCTGCGCACCCCTCTGACAGCAATCATCGGCTACGCGGATCTTTTGAAGGATCAGTATGCCGACCGGTTGGACGAACAGGCGATCGATTGCTTGAACGAAATCGGTTCCTCTGGCGAAAAAGTCGTTCGCATGATGGAAGACCTTCTGGCCCTGGCAAAGCTGGGACAGGTCGCACGCCCTGCAACCCCTGTTGATGCCAGAGAGATCGCCGAGGAAGTCGCCAATCTTCTTCAGCATCAAAATGGCGCTCAGGTCTCCATTTCAATTGGCGCTCTTCCCGCCCTGCGCATTCCCAGGACCCTCCTCACCGGTATTTTCAGCAATCTGATCGAAAACGCCCTGCGTTATGGCAGCAAACCGGGCGATGTGATTGAAGTCGGTGGCGAACGGGCCTGGGACAGAGTGCGTTTCTATGTCCGGGATCATGGGCCGGGAATTCCGACCGGGGAGCAAACCCGCATCTTTGAAGTCTTTTCCCGGGGCTCTACCGGTCAGGGACAGGAAGGGACAGGGGTCGGTCTGGCGACCATTCAAAAAACCGCTCACCTGTACCAAGGACGTTCGTGGGTGGAGGAAACCCCTGGTGGGGGCAGCACCTTCTGGATAGAACTCTTCGACCCCCCTCTCTGACCTTCATTCTTGCCAGCTTTTCTTGTCCCACGAGCACCCCGCAGGCACTTAACTTTCTGTAATCACTAACTTCCTCCCCCTCCCCAAACACAATAACTCACTGAGATTGCGTTGTTTTTTGCCACGTCAAAACATTAATGATTCTTTATTTTTCAGCCAGAAACAAGTACTATAATTGAAACTAAAGTTTCATTCAGCAAACGCCTGACCAAGAAAGCCAGATCTCGCTTATGCATGCGCCAAAACCTTCACTCCTGTCCAACCTTTTTGATTACCTCAAAGCTTTACCGTCCGGTCGATTTATCCTCCTTTTTGTCCTGATCGCTGTCGTCATATCAGAAGCACTGACCATTGCGTTCAGCCTGAAACACCACGGTGAAATCGTTCCCGGAATTCTCCTGGTGAACTTTGTCTCTCCTGCCCTGTTCGGATTTATCGTCTCCTCCATTGCCGCAATTGTGCTGAAAAAGCTAAAGCACAGTGAAGAACGCTTTGCCCTGGCCATGCGCGGGGCCAACGATGGCTTATGGGACTGGGATCTGGAAACGAATACAGTCTTCTTCTCTCCCCGGTGGAAATCGATGCTGGGCTATGAGAACCACGAACTTCCCAACCGCCTGGAAACCTGGAAGTCGTTGGTCCATCCCAAAGACAGAGAGCCTGTCCTGCAGAAAGTCGATGACTATCTGTCCCATCGGATCGATTCTTACGAGGTCGAGATGCGGTTGCGACACAAAGAAGGGCATATGATCACCGTTCTCTCCCGTGCTTTCCGGGTCAACCGGGAAGCCGACGGGAGAACCATACGTCTGGTCGGGACTCACGTTGATATCTCCGCCCGCAAAAAAGCCGAAGCCTACAGTACCGAAACGGCCAATATCCTGAAGATGATTGCCATGGGGCACCATGCTTCCGAGATTTACGATGCGATCGCCCTGATGTATGAGCGGCGCCATCCGGGGATGCGCTGTTCCATGCTCGAGTTGGAGGGGAATCGGTTGCTGCACGGTGGGGCGCCGAGCCTGCCCGAGGAATATTGCGAGGCGGTACACGGGCTGGAGAACGGCCCCAACGTCGGCTCTTGCGGGACCTCCACCTATACCGGTAAACGCTGTCTGGTCGAAAATATTGAGACCGACCCTAAATGGGAGGAGATAAAACATGTCGCCCTGCCCCACGGCATGCGGTGCTGCTGGTCGGAACCGATCAAGAGCTCCTCTGCTGAGGTGCTCGGGGCCTTCGGTATGTACTACGATTACCCTGCTTTGCCTGACGAACAGGAATCGAATGACCTTGTGGCTGCAGCACGCCTGGCCGGAATTGTCATGGAACGGGATCATGCCCAGAAGCGTATTCGGCAACTGGCCTATACCGACGAATTGACCGGGCTTGCCAGTCGGGCTCATTTCTATCTCACCCTGGAAGACCTGATCAAAATCTCCGGCAGGCATAATCGGCGGTTCTCTCTGTTGTATATCGACCTCGATGACTTCAAAAACGTCAACGACAGTCTGGGGCACGATGTCGGCGATCTGCTCCTGCAGGAGTTCGCCCGGAGGCTTGGTACCGTGGGACGAGAAACCGACTTTATCAGTCGCCTTGGCGGAGACGAATTCTGCATTCTGCTCGAAGACCTCGAGTCCGAACTGGAAGCAGGCCAAATGGCGCAGCGGGTTCTTGATGCCCTAGCCCAACCGGTTGAGTTGTATGCCCGCAAACTGACGCCGACCTGCAGTGTCGGGATTGCCCACTATCCGGAAGATGGGAAAACACCGTCCGACCTGATCAAAGCTGCCGACACCGCTCTGTACGATGCCAAGGAGAGAGGCAAAAACAGGTACGCTTTCTACCAGTCGGAACTGACCCGGAAAGCCGAGTACCGGTTCCAGTTTGAGCAAGCCCTGCGAGAGGCGATCGAAAAAAAGGAACTGACCCTGGCCTTCCAGCCCAAGGTGGAAATCGACACAGGTCAGATTATCGGTGTGGAAGCACTCTGCCGCTGGAACCACGCTCACTTAGGGCAGGTACCTCCACTGGAGTTCATCTCGGTAGCCGAGCGGATCGGCATGATCAAACCTTTGACAGAATGGGTCCTGTACAGCGCTTGCCGGGAGATGACACAGTGGCAAAAAGCCGGCTTGCCCACAGTACGAATGGCGGTCAATATCTCTCCCTGTCATTTTCGGGACAAGGACCTTGTTGCACTGGTCAAAGGAGTGATTGAAGAAACAGGCGTTACTCCGGGCGATCTGGAGCTTGAAGTCACGGAAGGGACGGTACAGACCCACCCGGAGAACTTGGCGATTATCCGGGATCTCAAAAACTACGGCCTGCAGCTTGCTATCGACGATTTCGGGACCGGCTATTCCTCCCTGGCGTCCCTGAAACACCTGAAAATCGACACGCTGAAGATCGACCGACATTTTATCGATGACATGCTGACAGATCAACAATCGCTGATTCTGATCCGCAGCATGATCGAGATGGGGCACAATCTGGGTTACGGGATTGTTGCGGAGGGTGTGGAAACAGCGGAACAACTGAAGGTGTTGAAAAAGCTAGGTTGTGAAACGGCCCAGGGCTACCTGTTCAGTAAACCGGTCAGTGCCAGGGAGATGACCGCTCTACTTGGTCAATCGAGAACAGCATCTTCTTGAGTTTCCTTGACGGTTCACCCGGTCAGAGAGCGCCCCAGAGCAATTGTCCAGAGAAGTGCCAGGATGCCCCAGCCGATCCACCGGAAACGGCCAAACAGTTTCTGCGTTCTGGAAAAGTAACCCGGCGTCCGGTCCGTGGGGAGCCAACTGCCACAGAACAGCTCCTTGTACGGCCAGTATTTTTCTTCTTTCGGTGCGGAGCCCACCGGCAGGATGTCGTCGGCCGTGGCACGTTGTCGGGTTCGTTCCAGACGGATATTGCGGATACCCAAGGCCGCTTCAATCTCTTCCCGGGCCCGGATAGTTTCGAGAAAGTGGGTGTACAGGCGCCGGATTGAGCCCGATGCGCCGGAGGCAATCCAGGCGATCAATGGGCCGAAGAGCCCAATCCCGAAGAAATCCAAGGCGTTCTCTGCACGCAGGAACAAGGCTCCAACCAGGCCGATCAGCGCCAGAACCATCCCGGTATGAAACGAGAGTCTGGTCTGAACCATGGCCCTGTAATGGCGCTCATCCTCGATAAGGATCTTTAATACCTCCAGGGCCTTCTGGTCATCGTTCATTTCACCATTTCCGTCCACGGGCGACCTCCAAATAAGAAAGCTCTTATCCACTATACCAGCCCTGCATGACGGCCCTGGGGTGTAACGGCTTTTCTCATGGAGGATCGCAGAGCCTCTCCAGATAGGAGGAGATGCCGGTGACTGTTTTTGGACCAGAGAAGAAGAGGCGTGTGTCCTCACAATCCCAAACCAGTCGACAGGGATTATTCCACGGCAAATCGAAAGTCCAGCGGTTTCATATGGACTGCCACTCGCCAGTAGTAAAAGACCTCTATCGTCACAATCACGACCACATCAACAATCGATGCGTGTTCGGGAGGTTCCTGGCCGGACAGCAGGGAAAGAAGTATCACCCCGATGAAAATGGTGGGGATCAGAAAGACGATTAGCCGTACCATCATCACCCAGCTGATGGCCATATACCGGGAAAGAAAATCCTGACCCTCATCACCCCCATTGCTGTAATAGGCCCAATACACACCGATGATCGTCACAGGGATCACAAGGGCTGATGCGAATACATCATATTGGTTGTACGAACCGAACGGAATCGTCCCGAGACCATAGATGATGGTGACAGCCACCAGGTAGTTGAGCGTCTGCTTTTGATTTAAAGGAGCTTTAGCCAACTCTTCTTTGAGTTTCTCAATATTCCAGAAATACATATCCCCTCCCGAACATGGAATTTATGGGGGGAAAGCCCCAAAAGAAGACGAACCTCTCAAACACGCCCGACATCTCGTCAGTTCTCTTCGGTCTTCCCCACGACAACATACTCTTTGGGGATATTGGCCGGTTTATAGTCCATTGTCGGATCTTCCATCCGTTGCACGACAGAAGCGTGGACATAGATGCCGTTATTGATAAAGCGACGCTTACCCAAAGGTATCATCCATTTGGTTTTGAAATTGTCGCTGAAATCTTTGTATCGTTTAGGGATGATCTCGGCGATCCACCAGAGTCCTTTGAGAGATTTGTGAATCGGTCCACGGTAATCCGGTGGACATTGGAAGATCTTGGCCTTCTTTTCGGCTCGGATTTTCTCTAATACCTTTTCGGCGTCTTCCTGGCGAAGCACCAGATCAACCTCTTCAGGATCAACCAACAACCCTTTTGCGATCGCTTCCTGGATCATCCATTTCAAAGCAATTTTAGACAGTCCCGATTCCCGTTCGGGATAGCCACCACCCACGTCGGAATGGACCCCGGCAAACCAGACCTGAAGGACATCCTGTTTCTTGTACGGCTTTCCCCAGAGATTTTGTCGAAAATAGGCCCGCCGTTCATCGATGGAGATGGCGTGCCGGACAACACTGACCTTGGGGTTCCGCATGGTGAATTGCAGGGTAAGAGGATCGTAGATCCAACCGACAGACTTGACGGTATCCCACAGGCCAAGGAAGTGAACGGGGCACTTACGACTAAAGGTGGCTTTGAAACCGACATAAGCGCGGGGATCACGCTCCTTTTTAAACACCTTGATCGCGTAGGGAAGCATGTGCTCCCGGCCGGGGTACAGCAGCCCGACCTTGTACAACATCGCGGCCAGGGCACGGGCGGTGTAAGCTCCTCGGCTGAAGCCAAAGATATAGATCTTGTCCCCGGGCTCATAGGTTTTCATCAGGAAGACATAGGCTTCACGGACGTTACGGATGATGCCGACCCCAAAGGCAAGGCCCAGGGCGATGGAGATTTTCTTGGCCAGCCAGGTCAGTGCCCAGGGCCAACTGGAGGTACCGACACCGGGGTCGTAATAGATAATCTGATCATCACGGTCCCGCTTGTCACCAGCCTTGGGAAGAACGGTGTATAACTTGAGAACGTTGGAAAAGGGAGGCTTGTATTCGTTTCCCGTTCCGTCACAACAGATAACAATATTCTTGGCCATACGTCCCCCTCCTGAACATAAATCACCGAAGCGTCGACCTACCTTTTCATCCGAAGCGTTTTGAGTTCTGTAATCATCTCCTCATGTAGTCGGACAATTTCCGGTTCGAAATGATTCAGCCGTTCTATCAATGCGGCCTGGGATTGGTTGAGTACCTGAGGTGCTTTCTGGATAATTGCCTGCCCTTCGGGAGAGGCCCAGAACGCCTCTTGGACCCTCTTCTCTTCCGCCGTTAAAGCTGTCCCCTCGGATGTATCCAAGGCGTACATCTTTTTCAGTAAAGACTGACCAGCAGGCACTTGGTAAAGGGCCGAAACAGCCTTGACCTCGGCGGCAGTCAACATCTCTGAGTAGCTCTCTATCATGGTTTCCTTCATCACACTTTTTAAGTCCTGTTCCCGCATCCGATCCAAGGCCGCCTGAGCATACTTCTGCACAATGGCATGCTCCTCGTCGGACACCTCTCCCTGGACAAAGGACTGCTCGACCATCTGTTCCAATTGATCAAGGGTTTGATCGATCACCTGATCTAATCGCATCAGGTCGAACATCCGCAACACATCGGCCCGGTCGGGTCTGGTTTCGGCACTTGCCGTACCAGCTACCAGCAGCAAAAAAAACAACAAGATCGTTTTTTTCAGCAAGGTCATGATTCCTCCAACAAAAGGGATTATCGATCTTTCAAATCGTCCCGCAGGGCCTCGGCCAGGGAGCTCGCCTGATCAAAAAAGGATTCGGCCGTCTTACTTCCGGACAGCTTCCATGCAGGTGATTTCAGAGTGGCCCGGTACCCGGGACTGTCACTGAATTCCTGTTTCGTGGAAAGTTGCACTCCCCAGGCGAGAACCACAAACACCAGGGCGATAATGCCCGAGATACGAACCAGATTCTGAATAGCCGCCGAGGAGGTCAGTCGCAGGCTGAGATAAAGCACTGTCGCAATAATCAGGAACTGCTGCAGGTAGTCCAGCCAGGGAAGAAACTTGTCCATAGCAAAAGCAAAACCGAAGTGCAGGATCGCCCAGTCGGACAAGGCGGTGGTCAGAAGCCCCAGGCAGGCGATACCGCAGAAGGTCCAGAAATGCCAGCGGTGCACCACAAGGCGCGATGCAAAGGACCAGAGCATTGACCAGAGAACGACACTAACCGTCAGGCCGACCAGAGTGGGCGCCTGCTTCATGACCTCAAATTCGCGGGCCGATTCCATGTATTCCCCGAACAGCACCGTACCGACAGTCAACAGAAAGATACCGATCAGCACCGGCAATTGATGTAATATCTGCAAAGGCGTGTTCCGAGAGCGGTCGATCAGGGTCGGAGCCAACGGTGCATTCAGGGCATTGAATCGTACCGGAGTCCGGCCGATGTGAACAATCCCACCATTTTTCAGTTCAACAGAACCGGTCAGTGGTTGGTTCATTTCGTCGCTGATACCGTTAATCGATCCCATATCCTGCAGAATCAGCCGCCCTTCTTCTTCCAATAGGGACGCATGATGAGGACAGACATAGGGATCGTCGAGGATCAGATCGTTGTCGAAAGCACGACCGATGGTAAACGGAAGCGACTCCAGTTTGATCCGATGGCTGACCCGACCTGTCTTATTCAGGACCTCCAGATACCCCTGCGGCCTCTCCTTCATGGTTTCCATTGGATCGCCTCCAAAAAATCCCGGGAAAAGTTCAGGGCATTCTCCTCACTGACCCCGCCCAAAAACAGGGTCGAGTGCAGCGCTTCATGGTCGGCATTGAGGCTGGCCAGGGTGAGGAAAGCGTCGTAAAGACCGTTCAGTTTCTTGTAGGCACGAAGACAGAGGACCACCTTTGATTCCCCTCCTCCATGGGTGACGAAATCGGTCGTACAGCGAAAATTGCTGACATCTTCCTCTTCGGCCCGGGCCTGGAGATGAGGCCGGCTGAAGTGCCGTTCAAGGAAGTTATAGAAACGGGCTGTTCCCATCTTCTCGGCAGTGAAAACTTCGTGCCGGAACCGGAAGTTCCCGGTTGCAAAATCTCTGGTAAGGTAGATATCGTCGTTGGAAGAGCAGGATTGGAAGACTGTCTGAAATAGTTTTCCCTCTTCGGCCGGCCGACGATCGCCCCAACATTTGAAAAAATCCGCCAACTCAGCCGGAACCCGGTAACCGTTAAGAGCGGCGGTTTTCAGGTCGCTTTGTCCCAGGCTTTTCATAATCTTGTCCTGGTTGGCGAGCAGCTGATCCCGAATCACATCCAGCAGGTCCTTCTCGGCCGGCGGCTCCTGTGGTACCCCCTCTAACAACGCCTTCAGGTAGGAAACCGGCACCAGGAAGCTTAACTGATTCCCGGCGGTGGCCACATTGATCCCAACGACTTCGCCAAGGTGATTCAGCGTGGGACCACCGCTCATACCCGGGTTGATCGATCCGGTAAAGTGGATCTTTTCGTAAAGGGAGTCCTCCAGGTGGCCGTTATAGGTCCCCTC
>JANQIN010000013.1 GCA_028282145.1 Thermodesulfobacteriota bacterium
CTCTTGCCCGCTTTGTCGAGCGCCGCTTTGATGGTGCGATCCACCGTCTGCCAGATCACCTCGGCATCGTGCTCCACCCAGCCGTCGGCGGGGTAGATCTGCGGGAACTCTTCCTGCGCGCTGGCAAGGGGCGTCAGGCTGTCATCATAGATGATACTGCGCGTCGAGGTTGTGCCCTGGTCGATGGCGAGGATGAGGCTCATGGATGGTTTCCCGGTTGTCACTTCGGCCCGGGGTGCGGGCGCCACCGGCTGAATCCGATCCAGCAACTCCAGTTGGTTTTTGGCCCGTGCCAACATATCCCCGCTGGGGTAATCGGCCACAACCCGCTGAAAGCGAAGAAAAGCCCCGGGGTAATCCCCCAGTTCCCTGGCCAGCTCACCGCCATGGTAAAGGGCGTCATCGGCCAGGTTGCTTTCGGAAAACCGCGTCGCCAGAAGATCAAAACTTTCGATGGAGTCGCGGGCGTCCTGACCGCGGCGACTGATCTCATACAGGCGCATTTGGCATTTCCCGACCATATAAAGCGCATCGGTCTGACGTCGATGCCCGGGATACCCTTTATAGACATTGCGGAACGACCGGATGGCCTTCTCCCAGTGGTGCCTTTTCTTCTGTTTTTCAGTCGACTGAATCAGTGACTGGTACTGACGGCGTGCCTTGTCATAGGCCGAGTTACCGGCATCGGCCAGAAGAGGCGCAGCCGAAGTCACCACAAACGCAATGACCAACAGGAGTGGCAGAACAAGACGGTTCATAAGAGCTTTTTCTTTAACTGATCTAAAGTGTTCAGTGCTTCCAAAGGTGTCATCCCTGAAATATCCAGGGCCTCCAGATGCTGTCGGATCGGGTCGGGTCCCGCCTGAAAGAGAGACATCTGGTCCGACGCGGGTTGCGGGTGGCTGTCGCCGGCCGCCAGTCGCGGCTTGCCGGCACTGGAAAGCTCTCCAGCCTCCAGGTTATGCAGAATCTCCTTGGCCCGATCAATAACCTGTTGCGGGAGGCCGGCCAGCCGGCCCACCTGAATCCCGTAAGAACGACTGGCCCCACCGACCACGATCTTCCGCAGGAAAATGATCCGGTCGTTCCACTCCTTGACCGCAATGTTGAAGTTGCAGACCCGCTCACGGGTCAAGGCCAGATCGGTCAGTTCGTGGTAATGGGTGGCGAACAGAGTTTTGGCCGCCACAGGAGCGTTGTCATGCAGGTATTCGGCAACGGCCCAGGCGATACTGACACCGTCGAAGGTGCTGGTCCCTCGTCCAATCTCGTCCAGCACGATCAGGCTACGATCGGTAGCATGATTCAGGATATGGGCGGTCTCGCTCATCTCCACCATAAACGTGGACTGACCGCGGGCCAGATTGTCACTGGCGCCGACCCGGGTGAAAATCCGGTCAACCACACCCACATGCGCCATCTTGGCAGGGACAAAAGACCCCATCTGCGCCATCAGGGTAATCAGGGCCACCTGTCGCATATAGGTCGACTTACCGGCCATATTGGGTCCGGTGATAATATGCAACTGATCCTTGTCCGGCGTCATCCGGGTATCGTTGGGAACAAACGGTTCCCCCAGGTCCATCGCTTCGATCACCGGATGACGTCCGTCCTCAATCTCCAGCAGACCGCTGTCATCGATGGTCGGGCGGACATAGGTCCGGTCCTGTGCCAACTCGGCCAGGGACAGCAAGACATCCAGTTCGGCCAAAGCCTGAGCCGTACGTGCGATCCGCTCCCCCTGTGAAAGAGCGTCCTGCCGCACCTGCTGGAAAAGGTCGTATTCCAGATCGGTAATCCGCTCTTCCGCACCCAGTACTTTGGCTTCATAATCTTTCAGTGCCGGGGTGATAAACCGTTCGGCGTTCGTCAGGGTCTGCTTCCGATCGTAATCTTCCGGCACCCGGTCCAGCTGACTTTTGGTCACCTCGATGAAATACCCGAAAACCTTATTGTACTTGACCTTCAGGTTGGCAATACCTGTCCGGTCTTTCTGCTCCTGTTCCAGACGCGCGATCCAGCCTTTCCCTTCCCGGCTGATCGACCGGAGTTCGTCCAGCTCTTCGTGATAACCATCGCGAATCAACCCACCTTCGCGGAGGATAAAAGGCGGGTCCGGAACGATCGACCGTTCAATCAATGCGGCCAGCTCCGGCAGCGGATCGATCCGATCGGCGATTGCCTGCAGCAAAGGGGAGCCGAACGGTTCCACCCCCCCCAAAATAGACGGTAGCTTCTCCAGTGATGCCTGCAACGCCACCAGGTCCTTGGCGTTTGCGTGGGCCATGGCGATCTTCCCATTGAGACGCTCGAGGTCGTATACCCCATCGAGCCCATCACGCAAGTCGGCCCGCAGCAGCCCTTCCTCGACCAATTGTTCCACCGCTTCATGTCTGCGGTGGATTGCGGCCACATCGACCAGCGGGAACTGAATCCATTGCCGCATCAACCGTCCCCCCATAGCGGTCAGGGTTCGGTCCATGATCCCCAGCAGGGACCCTTTTTTACGACCGTTCTGCAGGGTGGCAATCAGTTCAAGGTTTCGTCGAGTGGATTCGTCCAGCACCATAAATTGGCTGGTCTGGGCGTGAATCGGCGGGCGAAGATGGGTCAGATCGTCCTTCTGGGTCTGACGCAGATAGTGCAGCAACGATCCGGCGGCCCGTAGCGCCATAGAGTCGGCCTTGCACCCAAAAGCATCCAGGGTGGCTACCGCAAAATGATCCTTCAACAGGCGGGTCGCCGGTTCCTGATCGAAAACCCATTCAGGAAGGCGATTCACCATCCGGCCGGAACCCAGGGGGCCGAGTTCGCGCAACAGATCGTCACCCACCTCCCCTTCGGTCAGCAGCATCTCGCGCGGGTCCACCGAAGCGATCTGACTTTCCACCATGTCAAATCCATCGACCTCGGAAATACGGAATTCACCGGTGGTGATGTCGACACAGGCCAGCCCCCAACTGCGACCGCAATTGGGCGCCACCGACAGGAGAAAGTTATTCTCTTTCGGTTCCAGGGTGTCCGTATCGGTCACCAGCCCCGGGGTGATGATTCGCACCACCTCCCGCTTCACCAGGCCTTTCACCTCTTTGGGATCCTCGACCTGTTCACAGATGGCAACCTTGTGGCCGGCTTCGATCAATTTAGCGATATACTGTTGGGAGCTGTGGTAAGGAATGCCACAGAGAGGGATCTCCTCTTCAGCCCCCTTGTTACGGGCTGTCAGCGTAATCCCCAGAACGCGGGAGGCCACCACCGCATCGTCCAGAAACATTTCATAAAAATCGCCGAGGCGAAAGAAGAGAATCTCCTCCGGATGCTGCGCCTTGATCTCCAGATACTGCCGCATCATCGGGGTTTGCTTGGCCATAATCACTCCACCGTGCACGATCACTATTGCATACGGGATTTAAGACCCGTTATTGCCTAAAAAGGTTTACATAATTTGGCCCCAGACTCTACCAGAACCGGGGCCCGTTGTAAACGCGAACAGCCTTTCTTGACGGCACGGAACGGCGAATGGTATATCCGGCCAACAGACTGAAAAGGATCCGGACCATGACAACCTATTTCCCCGACGATTTTCTTGCCAAAGACTTTGCGGATGAAGTGCGTGCAGACACCCTCTGTAAAGCTTTTCTGAAAGAGTTTCATCAGTTTTACCTGTTGAAGGAAAGACAGCTCCCGCCCCTGGAAGCCGGCGCCCTGGCTGCCGGAACCGACTACCTGTTGCGGGACTTTATCATGGACCACTGCCGGGAAAGCCCGTTGCATCTGACCGGGCACAGAGTCCGGCAATTCGGTGGCAACTGGTATATTGTGAAGAACCTGGAACCCAACTTGCCGGAGCTTCAACGTTCCCTCCGGGGAATCGCCCTTCTCGCTGCATTCTGCAGCCAGCGGGAGATGATGACACCGGAACAGGCTCAAGACATTCGAACGGCGGCCGAGGACACCGACTGGTACCAGAGCCGGCTGGACAGCTTTCAGGACCTGGAGGGGGATGGCTACTTCGCCTGGGAAGAGGCCTGCACCCTGGCCGATGTCGGAAAAGTCCGTTAACGAGACCCCATGATCAAACTCTTCAGCGACAACCGGAAGATCCGCGCGACCCAGATTTCCGTCGGGACCGCCACCAGCCTGGCGGCGCTCAAGGTGGTGACCGCGCTTTTCACCGGTTCCATGTCGATTCTGGCCTCTGCCATCGACTCTCTGCTCGATATCGGCATGTCGCTGGTCAATTATTTTGCCGTTCGTCATGCTGAAAAACCGGCCGACGATGACCATCCCTACGGCCACGGCAAGTTCGAAACCCTCGCCACGCTCTTTCAGGCCGTTATCATCACCGTGTCCGGCCTCTTTGTCCTGTATGAATCGGGAAGGCGCCTTCTCGGTGATGTGGAACTGGTTCAGCTCGAAGGCGGTATGTGGGTTCTGGCAATCAGCGCGGCGGCATCTTACGCCATCACCCGGCATCTGCGGCGGGTTGCTCGGGAAACCGACAGCAGCGCCCTCGAAGCCGATTCGCTGCATTATTCAATGGACGTCTACACCAACCTGGCGCTCCTGCTCGGTCTCGCCCTGATCCGCTGGACCGGTGCTGCCTGGATCGACCCCCTGCTCTCCTTCTTCGTCGGACTTTACATCATCCATGAAGCCTACGACCTGGTGAAGCACAGCATGCGGGATGTGCTGGATGCGGAACTTCCGGCAACGGTCCGAAAAGAGGTTGAAAGCTTGATCAACGCCCACAAACACCGGCTGATCGATTTCCATAACTTGCGGACCCGGCGGGCCGGTTCCCAGAAAATCATGGACTTTCACATCACCGTCTGCAAAGAGATGACGGTGCAGGAAGCCCATGAGATCACCGATCACCTGGAAGAACGGATCAAGCAGGAGATCAGCAACGCTGACGTTATCATCCACGTCGAACCCTGTGAGCGGGTTGACTGTCCGGGACGCAGCCATTGCGCAGCCGCCAAAGCCCGCCCGGGACAGGCCTGGGAGGACCTGATGGACCAAAACCTGGGACCGGCTCCCGATACCGACCGGGATACCGGAAAATGAATGCGAGCCCTGTCAACGTCATTGTGGTCGGTGCCGGGGCGGCCGGTCTTCTCGCTGCCGGCCGCGCCGCAGCCTGCGGTGCCCGGGTCCGCCTGCTGGAAAAAATGGGACAACCCGGGCGGAAGATCAACATTTCGGGCAAGGGGCGTTGCAACCTGACCAATACGTCCGAACTGCCTGATTTTCTTAATCATTTTGGACGCAATGGACGGTTCCTTCGTCAGGCCTTCAACAGCTTTTTCCGCGATGACCTGATCCAGCTGCTAGAGAAAAATGGCGTTGCCGTCGCTTTCGAGCGAGGTGGCCGGGTCTTCCCCCAGAGCGGCAAGGCGCCCGATGTCACCAAAGCTCTGGTCCGCTGGGTTCGAAAAAAGGGGGTCCTCCTTCACTGCAATACCGGCATCCAGGGGTTCAAAACCGTCAACGGCCGGATGACAGCCGTCGTCACTCAGAAAGGTAAGGTTCTTGACTGTGACCGTGTCATTCTGGCAACCGGCGGTTGTACCTACCCCCGGACCGGTTCCACCGGAGACAGCTACCCTCTCTGTACCGAACTGGGTCATACACTGATCCCGATCCGCCCGGCTCTGGTTCCCTTGGACCTTCCTCCCTATCTTTCCGCCCCACTCGATGGTCTTCATCTGAAGAACATTCATGCCGCCCTCTTCCATCGCGGCAAGAAGAAAGCGGACGACTTCGGTGAGTGCACCTTCACTCACACAGGTATCTCCGGACCGGTCGTTCTGACTCTCAGCGACCCGGCCGTCGAACTGCTCCACCAGGGCGAACAGGACCTCGAGCTTGTACTGGATCTCAAGCCGGCGCTGGATTACGCCAAACTGGACAACCGACTGCAACGCGACCTGAAGAACCGTCACACGGAACCGATCCACAGTATCCTCCGAGGGCTCCTTCCCCGTGAGCTGGTCGGAATGTGCCTCCAACACCTGCAGATCAATCCGAATCTTCCGGGTCACCAGGTCGGCGGCACTCAACGAAAGGCATTGCGCAACTGGCTCAAGGAACTTCGTCTGCCGATCACGGGGCACCGTCCCATGGACGAAGCGTTGGTCACCGCCGGCGGCATTTCCCTGAAAGAGGTGGACCCGCGCACCATGCAGTCGCGACTGATCGACGGTCTTTTTCTCACCGGAGAACTTCTCGACCTCCACGCCGATACCGGGGGGTTCAATCTCCAGGCCGCCTTTTCCACAGGCTGGCTGGCCGGCTCTTCCGCCTCAACCCTTCCCTTCAACGCCAGTTAAATCAGACCCTTTGGGGTTGTTGCTGTTTTCGTCCGACCGAAAACTGGCTATACTATATGAAAATCCTTTCATTCTGGAGCTATTCATGGAACTTCGTCCCAAGGGAGTTGTTCGCCTCCTGCCCGTGCCTGCCTTTTTCCTCCTGCCCGCCATGGCCTTCGCCGCAACCGGAACATCCAGCCTCGCCTGGGGGATCATGAGCATGAATCTCTTTGGCGGTCTGGCACTATTCCTTCTCGGAATGGAGATGATGACCGACAATCTGAAGGCGGCCGCCGGAACCCGAATGAAGGATTTCCTCGGTAAACTGACGACCAATCGTTTCACCGGCGCTCTGACCGGCGCTGCCGTCACCGCGGTGATCCAGTCGTCCTCAGTCACCACTGTCCTGGTTGTCGGTTTCGTTTCGGCAGGTCTGATGACTCTCAGTCAGTCGATCGGAGTCATTATGGGGGCCAATATCGGCACCACCATCACCGCCCAGATCGTTGCCTTTAAAGTGACGAAGCTGGCCATGGTGCTGATTGCCGTCGGATTCGGCATGACCTTTTTCGGCAAGCTGGAGCGGACCCGTCAGTACGGCGGCATCTTTCTGGGATTGGGGCTGGTCTTTTTCGGAATGTCGGTCATGAGCGAGGCGATGAACCCCCTGCGATCCTACGAACCGTTCCTCGAATTCATGACACATATGGAGAAGCCGCTGTACGGTATCCTCGTCGGAGGAGCTTTTACGGCCCTGGTTCAATCGTCCAGCGCCACCACCGGCATTGTTATCGTGATGGCCAGTCAAGGCTTTATCAGCCTTCCGGCGGGAATTGCCCTGGCCCTTGGCGCCAACGTCGGCACCTGTGTTACCGCCATGCTGGCCTCTCTCGGAAAGCCCCGAATTGCAGTCCGGGCGGCGGCCGTCCATGTCCTGTTCAATGTTCTGGGTGTTATGGTCTGGCTCGGATTGATCGACCAGTTGGCGGAATGGGCCGCCTCCATCTCTCCCCAGCAAGACCACTTGGTCGGAATGGCCCGCCTTGCGGCAGAAACCCCGCGCCAGATCGCCAACGCCAATACGCTGTTCAACGTGGTCAATACGACTTTGTTTATCGGTTTCACCGGTCCCTTCGGTCGACTGGTAACCTACCTCTTTCCCGACCGAGACACCGATGAATCAGGGCCGATTATCTCCCCCCGCTATCTCAACGATCAACTGATGGATACCCCAACCATGGCACTAAACCTCGCCCGCCTGGAAATCGGGCACCTTGGGGAAATTGTCCTCAAAATGCTGGGTGACACCCGTCGGGCCCTGGAAACACGGGACCTGAATCTCTTTCGGGAGATCGAGAAACAGGACGATGCTGCCGATATTCTCCACAGTCAGATACAGACTTATCTGAACCGGGTCGGAAAGCGGGAGTTGACCAAAGAGGAGAGCCAGGAGTTCTTCACCCTCAGCCATACGGCGGACAGCCTGGAAGCCATCGGTGACATCCTGGAGACGGACCTCTCCGGTCTGGGATTGGAGATGATCAACGAAAACATGACCCCCAGTGACACCACCCTGATGCTGCTCGACACCATGCATGATGCGGTCTACCAAGCGGTCGACGGTGCGGTCCGTGCGGTCTGCAGGAACGAACAACTGGCAGCACAGGAAGTGATCGCCCTCAAATCGGTGATCAACAACCTGATGAAAGCAGCTTTCCAGCGTCAATCGGAAAGTCTGGCCGCCAGTTCCCCGGAACATGTCAAGACGCTACGAATGGAGTTTGAAGTCACGGACCGTCTGAAACAGATCTATACCCTGAGCAAACGGATGGTCCGTCTAGTCGTTCCCAAAGAGGTCTGATCGACCCACAGGAACAAGAGAGACGGGGCCCTATGCCTCACCGAAAAATGCCGTTGAGAAGCTACCTCCTTTTGGGATGCGTCATCGTCGCGCTGGTACCGGTGTTGATCTTTACCTTCTGGATTCAGCGATCGGCCTACCAGCAGGAGATTGCATCCGTAAAGGATCGGCATCTGCTGATCGCCCGCAACCTTACCGGAGCTTTGGCCCGCTACGCGCTGGATATCCAGGCAGCCTTCCAGGATGTCACCCATAACCCCGATGAATCGGTGCCCGAAGAACAGACACATCTGTTAAAGACTCTGGGTATCAACCTTATCGCGTATCTCGATATGGACGGGGAACTGGTCAACCTCAGTTTTGGTGCGCCACACCATCTTCCTTTCGACGACACCCGTCATCTCCTCCATGCGGACATATGGAGAAGTCGCGCAGCCTACCGAATCAGCAGCGTACTCCCATGTCGTGACGGGACACCCGCTCTCTTTGTTCTGCAGGAACGCGAGGAAGGCGGCTATGCATTGGGAAGTATTCATCTGGATTACATCCGGAAGGTCCAGCGAGCCGTTACTTTCGGGGAAAAAGGACACGCCGCCATTATCGATCATCGCGGTCAACTTCTGGCACACCCGAAACCTGCCTGGCAGCAGCAGATGAAAGATATCTCCCATCTCCCGCCCGCCCGAAAAATGATGGCCGGAGATACCGGGGTTATTCAATTCTTCAGTCCGGCCATCAAGGCCGATATGATTGCCGGTTACGCCACGGTCACGTCAACCGGCTGGGGGGTGATGATCCCACAGCCGATTTCCGAGCTGGAAGAGCGTGCCGCCCAGGTTCGGCAGGTGGCCCTCGGTGTTTCCTGCGCGGGACTTTTCATGGCCCTGATTCTTGGTTGGTGGCTGGCCCGTACCTTTACCCGGCCGATCGACCGCACGGTCGAAGCGGCAACCGCTCTGGCGGAAAATCACCATACCGCTCATCTCGGGATGCCCAAAGGCCCGATGCCCCAGGAACTGGACACCCTCTGCCGACGGTTCGACCAGATGGCCGACCAGGTCTATCAGGCACGAATCAGTCTGGAATCTCAGGTGGCACAGCGAACAGAAGCGTTGCAGAAAGAGATCGAACAACGAAAACGACTGGAAGAGAAACTACGCCACCTGGCCTCTCACGATCAACTGACCGGCCTGCCCAATCGCAATCTCTTTCTCGATCGCCTGGACCAGGCCCTGCAGCTGGCCGGCCGAAAACGCCATACGGCAGCCTTACTCTTCCTGGATATTGACAGGTTTAAAGAGGTCAACGACCGCCTGGGGCACCATGTAGGGGACCTCCTGTTACAGGAAATCGCCGCACGGCTCAAAAGTGCGATCCGTCAGGCCGATACCGCCAGCCGTTATGGCGGGGACGAATTCGTACTGCTTCTCATCGACTCGGGAGACGAAATGCGGGTCGGGCAACTTGCCAAAAAAGTTCTCGAGTCAATTGCCGAACCGATCGCTATTGAAGGCAAGTCGCTGACCATCTCCGCCAGCCTCGGCATTGCTCTCTCCAGGGGTGAACAGTCTCCGGATGAACTTCTCCACCAAGCCGACGCCGCCATGTATCGCGCCAAACAGCTCGGAAAGAACCGCTACGCTTTTGCTCCTCCGGAAGATCGGCTGGAACCGGTCTGAGCTTACTTCCCGATATAGATCCCCAGGGACTCGGCCGCTTCTGCCAGTTCGCCGTCCGGGTCAACCCGATTCAATTGAGATACCGCCTCTTTCATGGGGACCGAGATGATTTTGCGACCGCGCAACGCCACCATCTGATCCAGCTCATCCGCTTCGATCAGTTCCACTGCTTTCACGCCGAAGCGGGAAGCAAGAATCCGGTCGAAGGGGATCGGCGATCCGCCGCGCTGCAGATGTCCCAGGGTCACCACTCGGGTCTCCATATCCAGACACCGGCCGATCTCCCGGCCCACGTAGTCGCCG
>JANQIN010000030.1 GCA_028282145.1 Thermodesulfobacteriota bacterium
AAACAAACGTTATTCTATGTGAACCGTTTCCTTAATGAAAGCTTCTATTTGTGGAAAACGATTCTTCGAAAAGGGAAGCGAGGAGGCGGGAAGGAACAGAGACAAAAAAAGGAACGAACACGGATTTTAGTGTTCGTTCCTTTTTTGTGAACGTGAATAAAAGATGAACCTGAGCGGCTTATCTATCCAAATTTTTTTAGAAATCGTCCCAGCCGTCCAGTACGGAGGACTGGTTATAGGCGGAGACGGTCGACTCGAAGAAGTTGGATTTGACGTCCCCTTCACCCTCGGTGTCAGCCAGTTTTTCCAGGTGCTTGTACGGATTTTTGTCGAAGCCGTCGTACAGCTTGCCTTCGAAACCGAGCTTGTTCCAGCGTTCGTTGGCCAGCCACTTGGTGTACATCTCGGTGGTTTCTTCCGAGACCCCCAATACCCCGTCGCCGATAATGTGGTCGGTCCAGGCGATCTCCTGGTCGACGGCGGTACGGAACATCTGTTCCACTTCCGCCGGTGGGAAGAAATCGGGGTCGATCTCCCGGATTTCCCGTACGATGAATTCGAACAGAACGCAGTGGGTCAGTTCGTCCCGGTTGATGTAGCGGATGATCTCCGAGGTGCCCATCATCAGATGACGGCTGGCCAGGTTGTAGAAGAAGTTGAAGCCGTTGTAGAAGTACAACCCCTCCAGCAGGTAGTTGGCGATGATCACTTTGTAAAAATTTTCATCGGAGCTGTCACCGAGAAAGTCCTGATAGATCTCCGCCACGTACTTGTTGCGCTCGAACAGCACCTTGTCCTGGCGCCACTTATCGTAGATGGCGTTGCGGCGGTCGGCCGGAATAATCGACTCGATGGCGTACTGGTAGGACTGACTATGGATCGCTTCCTGGTATTGCTGGATCGCCAGCAGCAGGTTGACCTCCGGGGCGGTGATGTAGTCGTTGATATTCGACAGATTGTTGGTCTGGATACTGTCGAGGAAGATCAGAAACGACAGGATACCGTCGTAGGCCTGGCGTTCCTCTACCGTCAGCCGCTTGTACGATTCCAGATCGCTGGAGAGATCGGTCTTCTCCGGAATCCAGAAGTTGGCCATCATGTTGCGGTACATGGAGTTGGCCCACTGGTATCGCACATTGTTCAGGTTGAAGATGTTGGTGCTGTTGCCGCGGATAATCTGGCGCGTTTCCAGCGAATCGTCCCCTTCGGGGTTAAACAGAAGCTTTTGTTCCATGGAATCGGTCTCCTATCCGGCGCAGGAAATGCACTCTTCTTTTTCCGAGGCGATATTACTGTTCTTCTGAATACTACGGGTATAGTAGATTGCCTTGCAACCCTTCTTCCAGGCATCCAGGTGGGTCTGGTAGATGTCCTTGGCGGTGATGTTGGCGTTGAGGTTGAACAGCAGTTCCATCGAGATGCCGGTATCCACGTACTTCTGCAGGCGGGACACCAGATCGACCACCACCCGCTGATCGATATGTTTCGACTCCTGGTAGTGCCAGAACTTCTCCTTGATATAGGGCGGCATGATCGGCACCGTGCCGTTGCTGTTGTTGTCGATATAGAACTTGCTGAAAATCGGCAGGATGCTGGCGGTGCAGCCCTGTACGATGCTGCTGCTGGTATTGGGTGCAATCGCCGTGATGTGGCTGTTGCGTACGCCGTGTTTCTTCAGCTTGTCGAAGATGGGCTGCCAGTCGAGGCGACCGTTGTCGGCAAACCAGTCGGGCGCGTGGCCGAGAATGCGTCCCTTGTCCCATTCGCTGCCCTCGTACAACGGGTAGCGTCCCCGTTCCTCCGCCAGGTCGATGCTGGCGCTGATGCAGCCGTGGGCAAACCGTTCCGCCAGCTTTTCCACGGCTTCCGCCGCACCCACGTAGGGGGTGTCCCGTTTGGCAAGGAAGTCCGCCAGACCCATCATGCCGACGCCGATGGTGCGCAGCTGGTCGTTGTGGCGCTGGCCCTCGGCCACCGGCACGTCGGTAATGTCAATGCAGTTGTCCAGAATCCGCACGCTGGTTTCGCAGACGTGAGGCAGCTCGTCATCCTCCACATTGGCCATATTGATCGACACCAGGTTGCAGGTATGGACCAGGCCCGGCTCCACGTCGCGACAGAGGGTGCCGTCCTCGAACCTTTGAGCGCCTAAAGTGGTGGGCTTCACCACTGAACACGACTCCACGCAGAGGTTGGTGCAGGGGATGATCCCCACGTGCTGGTTGGGGTTGGCCCGGTTGATGGTGTCTTTGAAGGAGACGTAAGGCATGCCGGTCTCGACCTGCACCTTCATGATCTCCTTGTAAAGTTCTTTGGCGTTGACCGTCTTGATCAGCTCCAGCTTGGCTTTGGCCACTTCCTTGTACAGGTGGTCCAGCGCCTTGTCGAACTCCTCGCCCCAGAGGTCGGCCAGCTCATAGCCGTACTTACTGCGGACCTCATGGGGGTCCAGCAGGTGCCATTCCTCGTTGTTCTCCACCGCCCGCATAAAGCGGTCGGTTACTACCACCTGCGGGAAGATATCGTAGGCCTTGCGCCGCTGATCACCGTTCTCGGTCTGCAGCTCGAGGAAATCCTCCATATCCAGATGCCAGGAGTCCAGTGCCAC
The DNA here is from genome assembly GCA_028282145.1 of Thermodesulfobacteriota bacterium. Classification (GTDB taxonomy): domain Bacteria; phylum Desulfobacterota; class Desulfuromonadia; order Desulfuromonadales; family Geopsychrobacteraceae; genus JANQIN01. The sequence goes on from JANQIN010000030.1 coordinate 2,609, forward strand.
GGTGACGGCCCCGGCCCGCTTGCCGCCCTGGTTGAAGTAGAGGGCGATATCGTTGATGACCCGGATATTGGGTACCACGCCGCCGGCATGGCCGAGGCTGTTTCGGATCCGGGCGCCCTGACAGCGAATACGGCTGATGGAGACACCGACCCCGCCACCACCGGAGCTGATCTGGCCGATCTGCTCAAAGGTGTGGAAGATGCTGTTGGTGTCGTCGTCGACGGTGGTGATAAAGCAGCTCGACAGATTGCCATTGGGCTTGCGCAGATTGATCAGTATCGGCGTGGCGAGGGAGATTTTGCGCTCCGCCAGCATCTTGTAGGTGTCTTTGACCCGGTTGAGACGGATCTCCGCCGGCTGGTTCTGCTCGATCAGCAGGGCAATGGTCAACAGAGCCTCCTGCGGCATCTCGATGACCTCGTCGTTGTACTCCAGCATATAGCGCTTCATCAGCAGGCTGATGCCGGCGTAGTCGTAATCGTAGTCGTAATCTTGGTGGATAAACTGCCCTGCCTTGTGCAGCTCCTTCTCGGAGTACTTCTCCAGTAACACCGGTGTGTAGATCCCCTTGGCGACGAAATCCTTCACCGTCTGGCAGTAGCTCGGGTAACGGTATTCGTAGGGGATACCGCGGGCGATATGGACCCGCTTGTAAAAGTCGACCAGCTTCAGCCGCGCGGCTAATATCCGCCAATCCGGTTCATCGACTGAGGTCAGTCGCAGGGCAGTCTCGATCACCACCGCATGGATCTCGCCGGTGGTCATATTGTTGCGGAAATGGATCTCCAGATTCGATTCGAGTTCGATCGGGTTGATATCCAGCCCTTCGGCCGCCCACTGGATGACCTTCCGAATCTTGGAGATGTCGAGCGACGCCGATTCGCCGTCTCGTTTGATGATGCGGTAACGCTTGGCCATAAAACACTGCCTCCCTAACTAGGATAAATCACTGAAAAACAGAATGTAATACAATATCTAGTGGCTTGTGCGCGAAGAGTATACCATCACTAGTGGAAAAAATAAGACCAAAAAAGTTAGCAAAGCGTTTTTATGTATTGTCTTTTTATACGACGAGGCCCTGTTCTCTGCGGCAGGGTTCAACGGTCAGGTTCCGCCCATTTCTTTTTCGATCTGTTTGGTCACATCGTTGGGAGAGCCGGTCTTGCGAGCGATCAGGCTGTAGGCCACCGGCACGATAAACAGGGTGAAGAGGGTGGCGGTAAAGACGCCGGCCAGTACCACAGTGCCGATCACGATTCGGGTCTCGGCACCGGCGCCGCTTGCCAGCACCAACGGAACGGCTCCGGCAATGGTCGTCAGACCTGTCATGACAATCGGTCGGAACCGGGTTTCCGACGCCTGCAAAATCGCCTTGCCAAAGGCGACCCCGTCGTCGCGTAACTGATTGGCAAATTCGACGATCAGGATACCGTTTTTAGCGGCTAACCCAACCAGCATGATCAGGCCGATTTTCGAGTAGATGTTGAGAGAATTTCCGGTCAGGTAGAGCCCCAGCAGCCCTCCGCCCAGTGCCAGCGGCACTGTCAGCATGATAACCAGCGGATGGATCCAGCTTTCGAACTGGGCCGCCAGGACCAGAAAGACCACTAACAAACCCAGCAGGAAGACAAACAGGATCGAACTTCCCGCATTGATGAAATCACGGCTTTGCCCTTTGTAGTCGATCACCGCTTCCGGGGGGAGGTGCTCGCGCACCAGCCGTTCCAGGTGCTGCAGGGCATCGCCCAACCGGTAGCCTTCGGCCAGGTTTGCCTCCAGGGTAATCGAACGAACCCGGTTAAAGCGGGACAGGGTGTCTGCGGCGCCATATTCTTTGATGGTGACCAGACTGGAAAGGGGGACCAGGCGTCCAGTGCGACTGGAGGGAACATAAATATTCTCAATATCCGAGAAGGAACGCTGTTCCTCACGTTCGCCTTCGACAATCACATCATACTCCTCCCCGCCGACCAGAAAAGTCGTGATATTGCGTCCCCCCATCATCGTTTCGAGGGTGCGGCCGATCTCGCTGATGTTCACCCCCAGATCCGCCGCCCGGTCGTAATCGACCTGAAAATCGATTTGCGGCCGGGTCTCCTTGTAATCACTATCGAGTCCCTCAAAGCCGGGATTGTTGTCCGCAATTTTCTGAAGCAGGATGTCGCGCCATTCCGCCAATTCTTCATAGGTGGAACCGCCCAGGAGAAACTGCACCGGCTTCCGGGTGCCGCCACCCAAACCTTGTCGCATGATGGGGAAGGCACGCACTCCGGGCAGCTCCGCCAACTTGGCCCGGACCTCGTTCATAATCACCCCGCCCGGTCGTCGTTTGGCCCAGTCGTTCAATACGACAATGACAATCCCGTTGCTGAAGGTTTCGATATTGCCGAACCCCCGGGGGGTGCGAACCAGAAGACGGTTGATCTCTCCTTGTTCGACGTAGGGCATCATGCGCCGTTCAATCTCCGTCATGTATTCGTTCATGTAATTGAAACTGGCCCCTTCAGGACCGTTGACGATGACGAAAAAAGCGCCCCGATCCTCCCGCGGGGAAAACTCCTGGGCCACCCGTGGATAAAGAAGAGCGGTCCCGCTGAACAGTAGCCCGAACACCAGCACCACGATATACCAGCGCTGAATCGCCTTCGCCAGGCACCAGACATAGCCGCTGCGTAACCACCGGAAAAATCCATCCACCGTTCGGACTAACTGGGGCTGCGTGTTGCTGTGGGGCTGCAAGAATTTCGAGGCCAGCATGGGGGAAAGAGTCAGGGCCACCAGTGATGAAAACGCCACTGCGGCGGCAATGGTAAGGGCGAATTCGGTAAACAGGCGCCCGATATCCCCTTCAAGAAAGGTGATCGGCACAAAGACGGCGATCAGCACCAGAGTCGTCGCAATGACGGCAAACGCTACCTGACGGGCCCCTTTAAATGAGGCCATCAGCGGGGTCTCCCCTTTTTCCTGCATGCGGCGGACGATGTTTTCCAGCATCACAATGGCATCATCGACTACCAGGCCGATGGCCAGTACCAGCGCCAGCAGCGTGAGCAGGTTGATCGAAAAACCCAGCGCATTGATCACAATAAAGGTGGCGATCAGCGAAATGGGTACCGTTACCGCTGGGATCAGCATCGCCCGTAGGCTGCCGAGGAACAGATAGATCACAAAGATGACGCAGCCAATGGCGATCAACAGGGTCTTGTAAACTTCGGCAATGGAGGATTCGATAAAGACCGCAGCATTGAAACTTTGCTCGATCGACATGCCTTCCGGCAGATTTTTGTTGAGCCTGGCGGTCAAAGCCTTGACCGCATTGGCTACATCAATCGTATTGGCGGTGGATTGTCGGATGGTACCGATCCCCACCATCGGTACTTGGTTTCCCCGGAAAAAGGTGCGGTCTTCCACCACGCCCAACTCGACCCGGGCCACATCGCCCAGTCGCACCAGGTAGCCGTTGCCGTTATCGTCCTGCCCCTCGGCCAGAACCAGCTGTTTGAAATCCTCCGGCTGCTTGAACTTGCGATCGACCCGGGCGCGAAACAGTCGTTCATCCGATTCCAGAACCCCGGCCGGCAGCTCCAGATTATTGGCGCGTAACGCCTGTTCCACATCGCTGACACTGAGGTTTCGCGCAGCGAGCTCCGTTCGATCAAGCCAGATGCGCATGGCGTACGAGAGGCCACCACCGACCCGTACCCGGGCGACACCGTCCAGGGTGGAGTACTGATCCACCAGGAACCGTTCGGCGTAGTCGGTCAGTTGTGCAACGGTCATGCGGTCGCTGACCAGGTTCTGCCAGATAATGACATCATCGTTGCTGTCCACCTTTTGCACTTCAGGCGGATCGGCCTCTTCCGGAAGATTGTCAGCGATCCCGGCGATGCGGTCCCGCACATCGTTGGCAGCGGCATCGATATCCCGATTGATCGAAAATTCGATGGTCACATTGGACTCGCCGTCCTCCGAGGACGACTCGACAAATTCGATCCCCTCGATCCCGGCGATCCGTTCTTCAACGATTTCGGTCACGCGGGTCTCGACCACATTGGCCGGTGCGCCCGGATAGGTCACTTCGACCGTCACTACTGGTGGATCGATATCCGGATATTCGCGTAGCGACAGGCGGGTAAAGGCGACAACGCCGAACGCAATCAACAGCAGGGATATGACGCTGGCGAAGACGGGACGTTTGACCGAGAGGTCAGACAGCAACATCAGTTCTCTCCATCGGTCGACGGCTTCAGCAACTCAGACAACGGCTGATTACCCGTATCGACGGCACGAATCTCGACCGCTGCACCGGGGCGCAGCCGCAGCGCCCCATGGGTGACAATCTGTTGCCCGCCGCAAAGGCGAAGTGGAGATCCTCTCCGGCCTTTCCGAGGGGCAACAGATT
>JANQIN010000248.1 GCA_028282145.1 Thermodesulfobacteriota bacterium
ACCGCCATCTGGTTGGGGGTGGCGGTCGCCACGTTGGTGGTGGTTTTGATATCCAGCGCCCGCTGGAAATAGATGCCCGGCGACATCCAGCCGACCCGATAACCCGGAGCCAGCGCCTTGGAAAAGCTGTTGCAGTAGATCACCAGCCCTTCCTCATCAAACTGCTTGAAGGTCGACGGGCGTTTCCCCTGGAAATGCAAATCGCCGTAGATATCGTCTTCGATCAACGGAATCCCCCGACCGGCCAGCAGAGCGACGATCTCTTTTTTGGTATTGTCGGGGATGGTGGCACCGTCGGGATTGTTGAAGTTGGAGGTGACGATACAGGCTTTGACGTCAAAGGTCTCCAGCGCCCGCTTGACGTCTTCGGCTTTCATCCCTTCTTCCGGCAGGGAGGGGAGCTCGATGGCCCGCAAGCCGCAGTTCTCCAGAAGTTGCAGAAAGCAGTAGTAGGTCGGGGACTGGATCAGCACGTTGTCGCCGGGGCGGGTGACGGCCCTTAGAGCGGTATACAGGGCCTCGACGGTACCGGAGGTGACCAGAATCTCTTCCGGCGTGTTGCTGAGACCGAACTGGGCCTGCCGCAAGGCCAGCAGGCGACGGAGCTCCCCGTTCCCCTGCACGGTTTCGTAGGAGACCGCGTGCAACGGGTCCTCCCGCAATACCTGGGTCATACAGCGGGCCAGAGCCTTGGAAGGGAGAAGGGAGGCGTCAGGGCAGTTGACCGACAGATTGATCAGGTCCTGTCGGCCGAGAAACGACAGCATCTTGGCGATCAGCTGGCTGCGGTTGCTGAGGACAGGCGCCATCTTTTGCTGTTGTCGCGGGGGCGCCGGGGTCGGCAGCGCAGGCAGGGATGGGCGGACAAAGAACCCGCTTCGTGGACGGGCTTCGACCAGACCCCGGTCCTCCAGCTCCAGATAGGCTTGATTGACGGTGGAAATGCTGACCCCCATCTGGACACTGAGACTGCGCAGGGACGGCAGCCGGTCCCCCGGATGAAGGGTCTGGTTTTCAATCAGTTGCAGGATATGGCGTTCGACCGAACGGTAGCGGAATCCGGAGTCATTGAGTGACATGAAAACCCCATCTGTTATGGTTGTTTTTTTGAAAAACTGTATCTGTTTTGTGGACAGATTATGTGGTTTGATGAGGTCGTTCAAGTAAATTCTCCGGCAGGGAATCGGTATGGAACAGGTGGAAACTCTGGAAGCAACACGAACAGACTCGGCTATCGGGCGCGGGGTGCGGGCGGCATTGCCGATCGTCCTGGGGTATATCCCGGTCGGATTCGCCTATGGTGTGTTGGCCCAGAAGTCCGGTCTTGGGCTGTTCAATGCCGTCGCCATGTCGATGATCGTCTTTGCCGGATCGGCCCAGTTGATTGCGGCCGGGCTGATCGGGGCCGCAGCTTCGCCCTTTGCCCTGATCTTCACCACCTTTGTGGTCAACCTGCGCCACCTGCTGATGTCGGCCGCCCTGGCGCCCCGACTCAACGGGTGGAAGAAATGGCAGATCGCTCTCTTTGGCTATGAGCTGACCGACGAGACTTTTGCCCTGCACAGCATGCGAATGGCTCAGGCCACACCCCCGAAGGCGGAGACCTTTGCCATCAACGTCACGGCCCAGTCGTCCTGGGTTCTGGGCAGTCTGCTCGGTTTTCTGGCCGGCGGTCAGATCGCCGATGTGAAACCGGTGGGTCTGGATTATGCCTTACCGGCGATGTTTATTGCCCTGTTGGTGCCTCAATGCGTCTCTCGCCTCTATGTCTGGATGGCGGTGCTGGCCGGTGGGGTATCGATCCTGCTGCACCAGCTGGGGTTTGCTCAGTCCCACGTCATTCTGGCGACGGTGATCGCCGCCACTGTGGGCGTCGGAGTGGATGCATGGATGAAAGACTGATCTTCCTGACCATCTGCGGCATGGGTGCGGTGACCTATCTGCCCCGTGTGCTGCCGATGCTGCTGCTGGCCAGCCGCGGTATGCCGACGATTGTGGTGCGCTGGCTCAGTTTTATTCCGGCCACGGTTCTGGCGGCTCTGCTGGCACCGGGACTGGTCTGCCCGGACGGCCAGCTTTCCCTGGGGACCCATAATATTTTCCTGTGGATGGCGGTACCGACCTTTATCGTCGCCTGGCGATTCAAATCGTTCTTCGGCACCGTGGCCACCGGGATGGTGCTGGTCGCTCTCTGGAGGTTATGGCTGTGAAGACCATCGGATTGATTGGGGGGATGAGCTGGGAGTCGACTCAGACCTACTACCGGCTGATCAACCAGGGAGTGAATAAACGCCTCGGTGGGCGGCATTCGGCCAAGATCCTTCTCTACAGCGTCGATTTTGCCGAGGTGGAGGCACAGCAGATGTCCGGCGATTGGGACGCTTCCGGGGACCTTCTGGCAACCGCGGCCCAACGGTTGGAACTGGCCGGAGCCGACCTGATTCTGATCTGTACCAACACCATGCACAAGGTATTCGACCGGGTTCAGGCCGAGGTCTCCCGTCCTTTGATCCATCTGGCCGATGCCACGGCAGAACAGCTGGTGCGGGACGGAATACGATCGGTCGGTCTACTCGGAACCCGCTTCACTATGGAACAGACCTTTTACCGCGAGTGCCTGGAAAAAGCCGGGCTGAAGGTTCTGGTGCCGGAGCAGACTGGGCGCGACGAGATCCATCGAATCATCTACGAGGAGCTCTGCTGCGGACGGATCGAGGACGTTTCCCGCCAGCGCATGGTCCGGGACGTCGAACTGTTGGCGCAAAGAGGGGCCGAAGCCGTGATCCTGGGATGCACCGAGATCGGCCTCCTCCTGAAGTCGGGCGACGGTCCTCTGCCGCTGTATGACACCACAGAGATTCACGCCAGAGCCGCTGTCGCAGCGGCCCTGGCGTGAGGCGTAGCACCCGCAACACCGATACATGTAGCACCCTTTTAGTGGGGCGGCTTCCAGGCCGCCCATTTTTTTCACCAAATTCTAGCTGTCCCCGGACAAATAAAACCGGTATCCTGAATGAAAACAACTGTCTGGGGGATATATGGTATTGCTGATTTTTTATCTGGCCCTGGCGCTGGGGGTGTCCTTTCTCTGTTCGGTATTGGAGGCGGTGATCCTGTCGGTGCCGCTTTCCTTTGTCCATTCACGGGAAGAGAAGGGGCTGAAGTCGGCCGCTCTGCTTCGTAAACAGAAGGAGGCGATCGACCGCCCTCTGTCGGCGATCCTGACCCTCAATACCATCGCCCATACCATCGGCGCCGCCGGTGTCGGTGCCCAGGCGGTCGCACTTTTCGGCAAGGCCTGGTTTGGGGTGATCTCCGCCGTGCTGACCCTGCTGATCCTTTTCCTCTCGGAAATCATCCCCAAGACCCTGGGTGCCACCTGGTGGCGGGAGCTGGCCCTGCCGGCCAGCCGGATACTGCAGATTATGATCCTGCTGACCTGGCCGCTGGTCAAGATCTCGGAAGCCCTGATGGCCCTGGTCTCTCGCGAAAAGGGGCATCCGCCGATCAGTCGGTCGGAGCTGGAAGCTCTGGCCCTTTTCGGGGTCCGTCACGGGGTGCTTGAAGAAAAAGAGAGCCGGATTATCAGCAACCTCGTCGGCCTGCGGGAAGTCCGGGTCAGCGACGTGATGACCCCGCGAACCGTGATGGTGGCGGCTCCTGCCGACCTTTCACTCCAGGCCTACCTGCAAGATCGCCGATTGACCCGCTATTCCCGACTACCTCTCTACGAGGGTTCTCTCGACAAGGTAACCGGCTACCTGTTGCGTTCCGACGCCTTCCACAGTCTGCGGGAGAACCGGGAGCGGGATATCCCCTTGAGCGATCTGGCCCGCCCGGTCACCGTCTGCCCGGAGCAGCTTCCCCTGCCGCAGGTGATCGATCTGCTGCTGGAAAACCGGGAAAAGATGGCGCTGGTGGTGGATGAGTATGGCGGAACGGAGGGGGTGGTCACCATGGAGGATGCCATCGAGACCCTCCTCGGCGAGGAGATCATCGATGAAACGGATCTCCATGCCGACCTCCAGGCGGTGGCGCGGAGGCAATGGGAAAAGAGGCGACAGCGTCTGAACGATGAGTTTGAAGCGGCCGCCGATCCGGAACTCCCTGAGGCCAATGGAAAGGAAGTTTCCAAACCACGGTAAAAAATAGGAGATTGAGTAGGAAAAGACCTTTCCAGTTCCGGGGTTTGTTAAAAACCGTACAGCAAGGTTAACTGAAAAAACCAATAAAATTAATCGTTTGTTCCGTTTTGTAAAGACGCCTCCTTCTGGCATCTGCTTTGCGAATACTCAGGGTAACTGCCTGGCTCATGCCGATGAGCTGGTATCGCAAACACTGACAGTCTAAAGGAGTCGTAGGATGAAACGGAAAACGTATTGGTTAATGGCGGCGCTGGTAGCGATCGCTCTGGCAGCCGCTCCGGCAATGGCGTATCGCGGCATGGGGCCTGGTGGTGGCATTGGCTCGGACTTCAAGTTGAGCGACCATCCGAAGATGAGCGACGAACAGAAGGCCAAGGCGCTGGAGGTAGAGGCCCAGTTCGCTCCTCAGCTGGAGCAGTTGAAAGCCAAGCTGATTGAGAACAAGAACAAAATGATGGCGGCGGTGGCCAAGGATGAGACCACCATGGGTCAGGTACGGGCGATGAAGGCCGAGATGTTCGACCTGAAACAGGCCTACCAGAAGGTCCGGTTCAATCAACGTCAGGCTTATATGAAGGCCGGCCTTGTCGGGCACCACCATTGGGACCGGCAGGGTAAAAAAGGGTATGGCGGAAAGTATGGCTATGGCAAAGGCCGGTCCGGTAAGGGCGGCCCTGGAATGGGATGGGGCGGTGGCCCCTGCTGGGACAACAGTCAGCCCCAGGTCAGCTCCAATTTGAACTAACCCTCCCGCACAAAAAAGCCTTCAGATATTGGGGGCTTTTTTGTGTTCTGGATCTTCGGGGAATCAAACGCTTCTTTCACGGTCCGGTTTCGCCCTGCGAGAGTTCGATCGCCTCGCAAAACCGGTCGAGATCCTTATGATCGTGCCAGTCGTTCCTCTGACCGTCCCCGCTCTTGACCGAATGGACCTTGGCCCCGGCGGGCAGATAAAGGTTGTGCGGCAGCTCGGGGGGAAGGCAGCGGCAAGCGTTGGCATCGAGCTTCTCCACCCTCCCTTGCCCTTTCTCCCAGGTGGCAAGGAGTACCCAACCCTGCTGAACGATATAGGTTTCGGTCCAGCACCGGTGAAAATGACTTTTCTGCCAGCCTCCCACGTCTCCTGCAACGGTCAGGCAGTAACCGGCGCCCGATTCCAGGCTCAGGCAGAAGCGGTACTCACCGCAGGGCATCTGCTGATGGCGGGTCCGGATGCCGAACTGGTCCTGTGCGTCCTGTGGTGAAATCTCGTCCATGGGCTTTCTCCCGGCATCGGAATGGAAGGTTGATGGCCGCATGATACAGTGAAAAGAGATGTCTGTTCAATCGACAGGCTTTTTCCCTTTTGGCGGGAGCGCGGAGCGTTCGATGAACCCTTACGAGAAGTTCAACACCCACAGCCATCTGATCGGGACCCTGTTGTCGTTTGTCGGGGCTCTGATCCTGGTCCGGGCGGCCTGGATTCAGGGCGATCCCTGGAAGCTGTTCAGCTTCTCTCTGTATGGACT
>JANQIN010000265.1 GCA_028282145.1 Thermodesulfobacteriota bacterium
TCGGTCGGCGAGATGTCGACCCTGCAGCAGTGGGTTGGCGATCAGTGCGACAAGCAACAGGCCGGCAAGGGGCAGGTCCAGGTAGGGGATGACCGGTCCGACACCGAGAAGGCTGGTCCCCACCGCCAGCCATCGAAGGATACTTTCAGGTCTCATGGCGGGCCAAAGCCTCCAGCAGTCGGTGTTTATGGACCCCACCGGTCCCGGGGGTGATTGTCCGATCTCCCAGGGTCAGCCCCACCGGTCGTTGTCCCTTGTCGCATTGAAGCACCAGCCAGCAGGCCTGTTGCAGTTTCTTTTCCAGTCCCGGTCCGGGAAGCTGCTCGACATCGATCTCGAGTGGCTTCGCTCCGGTTCCCGAATGCTGGCGTACCAACAGCTCCTGTTGCCGTGCCGACAGGCGCCAGTGGACCTGCCGCAACGATTCCCCGGCGTAAGGGCGGACACTGAGGAAGTCCCCTTCGGCGCCCGGGCTGGGCAGGGGGTGCGTGGCAGCCGCCCCTTTGAGATCGAGCCCCGTCGTCTGGTAGACGGGCGAAGGACGGGGGTAGACCAGCACCTGCTGGTCGCTGGGAGCTTCCCGATGGCGGACAAAGAAGTTGACCGGGAAGATCGAAGCGATGGTCAGGGAACCCAGGCGATGAATCCCGCGGTGGGGAAACCGAACCTCCGGGTAGAGGGTCTGTTCTCCCCGGCGGGGCAAAACCGGGACAAAGGCCGAGATAGGTCCCAGAGTGATATCGATCAGAAAACTGTGCCAGAACCGTTTGGAGTTTTTGATCTCAAGCTGGCAGAGGGTCGGTCGGTCGGCGTAGATCTCTCCGGGTGGAACCAGGTAAGCCGACAGACGACGCAGGTTGTTCTGTCCCAGCCAGCCCGAAAGAGACATGAATCCCAACAGGACCGACACCACCAGATAGAGCAGGTTGTTACCGGTATTGACGGCAGCGAAGCCCAGAAAGAGGGTCAGGCTGACATAGAGTACCCCGGCCCGGGTCAGGCGCAGCCCGAAGGTGGTGCCGGTGCGTTTGGAACGGAACCGCATAGGGTCAGTCCCTAGGGACGGGGACCTGCTGCATCAGCGACCGCATCAGGTCGACCCGATCGAGCCCCCCTTCTTCCCGCAGCAACAGACGGTGACCGCCGATCCCGGGTGCCACCGCCTGGACGTCGTCCGGCTGGACAAAGTCCCGGCCCTCCAGCCAGGCCTGGGCCCGGGCCGCGTCCGCCAGACCGATTCCGCCGCGGGTAGAGATACCGGCCTGGACCCGGTCGTGCTTCCGGGTTGCCTTCACCAACCGGTAAATATAGTCGGCGACCTTCTCCCCGAGCTGCACCTGTCGGACTTCGGTCATCGCTTCCAGGATCTGTTCGCGGGTCAGCACCGGTTCCAGGTCCTGCAGCCGGTGTTTGAGACTGCCGTGGCGAATGATCGCCGTCTCCACTTCGGCCGGCGGGTATCCGATGCCACTGGTAAAGAGAAAACGGTCCAGTTGGGATTCGGGCAGCGGAAAGGTACCGGTCATCTCCATCGGGTTCTGGGTGGCGATGACCAGAAAGGGCGTGGGCAGGTCGTGGGTGGTCCCCTCCACCGTCACCCGACCCTCCTCCATCGCCTCCAGCAACGCCGACTGGGTCTTCGGCATTGCCCGGTTGATCTCGTCCACCAGGACGACCTGGTGAAAGATCGGGCCCGGGACAAAGGTAAAGCGGTCGGTCTGCCGTTCAAAGACCGACAATCCGGTGATATCCGACGGCAGCAGGTCGCTGGTACACTGGACCCGGCCGAACGACAGCCCGAGAGACCGGGCCAGCGCCAGCGCCAGGGTGGTTTTCCCCAGGCCGGGGATATCCTCCAGCAACATATGACCGCCGGTGAGCAGACTGATGACCGCCAGCCGGACCGCTTTGGCCTTTCCCTGGAGGTACTGGTGGCAGAGGGTGTCGATGGCGCCAAGGATGGCCGTACGGGATGGGGTTGTCACTTGTCGGCACCTCCGGTGTCGTTGAGGGACCAGTCGTAGTCCAGGTACTCGATATCGTAGCCGCCCTTCTGCAGGAAGGCCTTGTCGTCCGGGTTGGTCACATAGTTCAGCAGAAACGGGATCGGGCCACCGGCGTATTCCTTAAAGTGCTTCCGGTCAAATTTGAAGATCTGTGAAATATAGACGGTGTTATCCTCCCGGTCGATCCGGTAGCCCTTTTCCGGTTGGGCGAAGAACCTTTCCCCCGAGGCTTGAAGCTGCGCGTCCAGCCGGGCGGTATCGAACGGTTCTTTGGGAATGTCGACGCAGGAGGCCGAAGCGCAGTTCACCGCCAGGTGGGCCCGCAGGTCCCTCAGACCCTCCACCATCAGATCGAACTCGATTTGCAGCAGGCTGTAGTCCCGGCCGCCGACCCGGATCGCCTTGCGTTTCCAGGGCTGGCCCAGCCAATGAATCGAACCGGAGCGGATGCTGTCCACCGGCCAGTGGTCGAGAATGGTTTTGATGGCAGCAATATTGTAGACATTGCCCCAGAAGGCGAGCTTCTCGTCGTTGGTTTTCAGGGTCGCCGGATCAAAAGCCGCAAGTTGGCCCAGCAGAATGAGGTAGTCCGAACCGGGCTGGAGTTGTTCTTTGTGCCAGCGGTCGTAGTCGATCAGATTGGCGGGAATACCGTTGATCCGCTGGTTTTCCACCAGATAGGTGTCGAGAAGCTTGCCGTACCCGGAGAAATCAAAGGCCAGCAGGGTCGATGGCCAGAGAAGTAGAACCGATAGAACTGGTATTAAGCGGTGCATAGAGCCTCCATATATCGGATGACTTTACCCTTCCAGGGGTATCGTCATAACCGTTGCGCAAAAGTGCGATTTTGCTTCACTCACAAACTGAGCCTGAATGTCTTCAGCCTCAGTTTGGCGCGCCCATCCCTGGGCTCGCTCGGTGGAATTTTCTTCAGTATAGCAATCGGAGGCGTTTCTTTCTTGGCGGGAACGGTAATAAAGACGTAAAGATTACAAGGAACTGGACAGGGAAACGAGGTATCCATCGGGATCGGTCAACCAGACCTCCCGGCGGCCGGCGACCGTATCTTCCTGCTCGTAGGAAAGGGAGACGTCGGCTTGTTTCAACCCATGGAGAATGGGACAGATCTCCTCCACCGCAAGAGAGATCAGCAGGCCTTGTCCCAGGGGGTGACGCTCCCAGGGGGCCAGAAGCGCCGGATGTCGCTGCTGCATCGTCGGCAGGGCAACGAAAGTCAACAGCGGACGGTCGTCGACCAGAAGTTCGGCCCGGTCCTGTTCGGCGTCGGACGGGGTGCGGAGAACGCGCTGGTTCAGCAGGTCGCGGTAAAAAACGACGGTCAGGTCCAGGTTGTTGACGGCCAGTGTCAGAGGCATGGGTGACTCCCGGGAGGGGTTTTAACTAAGGTGCCATCCCCGACCGCAAGACGCAAGCCTCGGGAGCAAATTGACCCGAAGGGTCAACTGTGGCAGACTGATCCGATGATCGATTCCGTTCCCCAAATCGCCTACTTAGGCCTTGGCGCCAACTTGGGTGAGCCGGTGGAGACCCTGCGGCAGGTCAAGCGCCTGCTGGAGGAACGGGATGGCGTCTGCATTCGCAAAGCCTCTTCCCTCTACTGGACCGATCCGGTCGGTGGCCCTCCCGGGCAACCGGACTACCTGAATGCAGCACTGGAGGTGGAGACCGAGCTGTCTCCCGAACATCTGCTTCGTCTGGCGTTGGCGATGGAGGGTGACTTCGGCCGTGTGAGAGGCGAGCATTGGGCGCCCCGGACCCTTGATATTGATATCCTGGCTTATGGGGAGCTGGAACGGCGGAACCCGGACCTGACCCTGCCCCATCCCGGGATCCATCAACGGACCTTTGTGTTGGTTCCCCTGGTCGAGATCGCTCCCGGTTGGGTCCATCCGACCAAGGGAAAGACGGCTCGGGAGTTGTTGGATGCCCTTCCCGACCGGTCCGGAATTCGACTCTGTATGGAGGTCTGGTAAGTGTTTGTCCGTTTGATCCTGCTGGCGATCCTGTTCTTCCTCGCCTATTCTCTGTACTATGCCCTGCGGGGAAAATTTCTGGGCGGAAGCCCCCAACAGCCGGAAGACCGGCACAGTGCCCGGGGCGAACAGATGGTGGAGGACGCCCACGACGGTACCTATCTCCCTATTTCGCAGGCGGTCACGGCCAGGAAAGACGGCAAGACCCTCTACTTTGCCTCCAAGGAAAATCGAGACGCCTATATGGCGCAAAACAAATAATGTGTGAACAAACAGACGTCATCCTCCGCCGAGGCTGATGTTTTCCCTTTCACTCTTAACCCAAAAATCCGGAGCACACACATGAAGTTCTTTATCGATACCGCCGATGTGGAAGAAATCCGTAAAGCCCACGCCCTGGGCCTGGTCGACGGTGTCACCACCAACCCGTCGCTGATCGCCAAGAGCGGTCGCACCCAGGTCGATGTCATCGAAGAGATTGTCACCTTTATCGACGGTCCGATTTCGGCCGAGGTCATCGCCACCGATTACGAAGGGATGATCGCCGAAGGGCGCGAGCTGGTAAAGATTGCCCCCGAGAAGATCGCCATCAAGGTCCCCATGACCGAGGATGGTCTGCGGGCCTGCCGTACCTTCGCCCAGGAGGGGATCGCCACCAACGTGACCCTGGTCTTCTCCCCGGTGCAAGCATTGCTGGCCGCCAAGGCCGGCGCCACCTTTATTTCGCCGTTCGTCGGTCGCCTCGACGACATCAGCACCAACGGTATGGAGCTGATCGACCAGATCCGCACCATCCTCGACAACTACGACTTTGCCGCCGAGATCATCGTCGCTTCGGTTCGTTCGCCGATGCACGTGCTCGAGTCGGCCCTGGTCGGCGCCGATATCGCCACCATCCCCTACGGTGTTATCGCCCAGCTGGCCAAGCACCCGCTGACCGACATCGGCATCGAGAAGTTCCTCGCCGATCACGCCAAATCCCAGAAGTAACCTGCTCCATCCACGCACAACCTCCGATCCCTCTGCCTCCGGGCAGGGGGATCGTTTTGTCTGCAAACCACAAAAAATGAGATTTGGACCTGAAATGTCTGACTTTTTCTGTTAGAATTCAGCCGTTTAATGCCTTGAGTTTGTTTTCAAGGTTTTGCCTTTAATCATTCCTTCACGTTTTGAGGGGTGTCAAAGGTGTTTGGCCTTTGGTCTTTCCTCGTTTTGATTTTTCGGCTGTGAAGAAGTGTTCAGATGCAAGGCGCCCGAGCGTTGACGAGGGAGTCGTAGCCGCAGGCTACGTCGTACCGAGGAAGCGCGACAGGCAACACCGCAGATGAACGCTTATCCGCAGCCCTAACCGCTGTATCGTTTCAATAGAAGGACACCAGATGAATATTCATGAATATCAGGCAAAGGAGTTGCTGCGCAAATTCGGCGTGGCTGTCCCCGAAGGCCGCTTCTGCCCCCATCCGGCGGCGGCACGGGATCTGGCTCTGCAATTGAGTAAGGAGGGCCCCTGGGTGGTCAAGGCCCAGATCCATGCCGGTGGGCGTGGCAAGGGCGGCGGCGTCAAGGTCGCCAAGACCCTGGAGGAAGTCACCGAATACGCCGAAGGGATGTTCGGCATGCAACTGGTGACCCACCAGACCGGTCCCGAAGGGAAGAAGGTCGGCAAGCTGCTGATCGAGCAGGGCTGCAACATTGCCACCGAGCTGTATGTCAGCCTGCTGGTCGACCGCGCCACCTCCCGCGTTACCGTGATGGCCTCCACCGAGGGCGGGATGGACATCGAAGAGGTGGCCGCCAAAACCCCCGAAAAGATCTTTAACGTCGATATCGATCCTTTGACCGGCCTCACCCCGTTCCAGGGGCGGCAACTTGCCTTCAACCTCGGCCTCAAGGGCAAGCAGGTGAATAAGGCGGTCAAGCTCTTTACCGGTCTGTACGAGACCTTTGTCGCTTGCGACTGCGCCATGCTGGAGATCAACCCGCTGGTGGTCACCGGGGACGACGGTCTGATGGCGCTCGACGCCAAGTTCGGTTTCGACGACAACGCCCTCTACCGTCACCCCGAGATCGTCGCCCTGCGCGACTACGACGAAGAGGAAGAATCCGAGATCCTCGCCAGCCAGCACGACCTGGCCTACATCGCCCTCGACGGCGAGATCGGCTGCCTGGTCAACGGCGCCGGTCTGGCGATGGGCACCATGGATATCATCAAACATTACGGCGGCGAGCCGGCCAACTTCCTCGATGTCGGGGGTGGCGCCAACGCCGAAAAGGTCACCCGCGCCTTCAAGATCATCCTGGCCGACCCCAACGTGAAGGGGATTCTGGTCAATATCTTCGGCGGTATCATGAAATGCGACACCATCGCCGAAGGCGTTATCACCGCCGCGAAGGAAGTCGGGATCACCATCCCGCTGGTGGTTCGTCTGGAAGGAACCAACGTCGAGCTCGGTAAGAAGATGCTGGCCGAGTCCGGGATGAATATCGTCAGTGCCGACGGCATGGCCGACGCGGCGCAGAAGATTGTTGCTGCCGTGAAGGGAGGTGCCTAAATGAGCATTCTGGTCGATAAAAATACCCGCGTGATTACCCAGGGCATGACCGGCGCCACCGGTCAGTTCCATACCGCCCAGGCCCTCGAATACGGCACCAACATGGTCGGCGGGGTCACCCCCGGTCGCGGCGGCACCCAGTGCCTCGACTTGCCCATGTTCGATACCGTCGCCGACGCCAAAGAGAAGACCGGCGCCAACGCCTCGGTCATCTATGTCCCGCCCCCCTTCGCTGCTGACGCCATTATGGAAGCGGCCGATGCCGAGATCGAACTGATCATCTGCATCACCG
>JANQIN010000266.1 GCA_028282145.1 Thermodesulfobacteriota bacterium
ACAAGTTTGGTGCAGGCCTTCTCGATCCCTTCAGCAACGTCAGAAATTTTATCCGCCAGCATATAGGCGGGGGTGCTGACCAACTTGTTGCGGGTATCGACCACCACATCCGTCGTGATGCAGCGGACATGTTCCCCGCCCATGGTTTCAATGGCCATGGCGGTGTCATGGTCCATCCCGATTGTCAGTTGGGGGCGATGACCTCCCTTGCCGAGAACGTTGGCGACAAGAACAGGGGCAATACACCAGGCACCGATCGGTTTACCGGCGTAATGCATATCGCTGATCAGGCGGGCCACATGAAGATCCACATGGCAATCGGCCCCGGAACCGGCAAAGTCGGAAAGATTGAGCGCGGCCCCGAAACCACCGGGAAAGATCAGCATATCCAGCATGCTTTCTTTCACGCTTCCCAGATTGTTGATTTTCCCCCGAGAAATACGGGAAGATTCGGTGATGACCTTGCGGGATTCCCCCACCATTTCTTCACCCTTCTCATGATCGACGACGGTCGATTGCACAATGTCGGGAGCCAGACAGTGGGTTTGTACTCCCAGTCTGTCAAGGGTAAGTAAGGTCAGAACCGCCTCGTGAATCTCGCTGCCGTCTTGGACACCGCAACCGGAAAGTACTACACCTGCCTTTAACATAACGCGCCTCCTCAGAGTCATTCCCTCCTGGTTAGGGAAAGTGTAGATAAAAAACGGCGCTCAGCAAGGTCTGCGATAAAGACAAAAAAAGAGCACAGCGTACACTGTGCTCTTGGGGAAACCATTGTGGGCGGTTTGATCAGATCTTGTCTTCAAGATCGGCGTAGATCAGCACGCCCCGGGCCGGGACATCGCCGGTGGCCAGAAAACCGTGAGGCTCGTCCGAATCGAAGTAGATCGAATCCCCGGGCAGGAGAGTGACGACCTCCTCCTTGTAGTAGACGTTAAGGGTTCCTTCGAGAAGGAAGATGAACTCTTCCCCCTCATGGTAAACGAGAACATCTTCGTCGCCCGGTCGCGGTTCGATCTCCAGCAAGAACGGCTCAAAGGAGCGATTGTCCTTGCCTTTGCCAAGAGGCTGGTAGATGTAAGGCTGATGCTTGCCGCTGTGCGGCGGACGCCAGGAATCGTCTCCCCGCTCTCCCGCACGGACCACCACGTACTTGTTTTCGCTCTCCTCGTCCTGAAAGAAGTTGTTCAGAGGAATCTTCAGGGCTTTGGAGATACGAAGCAGGGTTGCCAGAGGGGGAATGACCTGTTCGTTTTCGATCTGGGACAGAAGAGGTTTGGAGAGGCCGGTCGTTGCAGACAGGTTTTGCAGGGTCTGACGTTTGGCTTGCCTCAGCTTACGGATCTTCTGTCCGATCTTCAGTTCTTTCACTTCTGCGCGAAACTGGTCCATGAGGGAATTTTCCTTTTGAAATTAATGGGTTTTTTTACCTCCATCCACGGCCTTTCGTCAAGAGATTTCCGTGCCCTTTACCGGGAGCACATCAAAAGAAACAGCAGCCTTTCAGACGGCTTTCTGCTATCCTGAAGTCAGTGAAAAGGGGGCAGCGTGATACAACGGTTCTGGAGCCGATTCCGCAAAAAAACACCGCGACCGATACGGGCGGTTCTTTTCGATCTGGACGGTACCCTGCTGCAGGTCTCGATGGAGAAGTTTATCCCGGCGTATATTCGTGGTCTGGGGGCGCATCTCGAAGACCTGGTGCCGATGGACCGATTTGCCGAGGTCGCGCGTCTGGCGGTGGATCGTCTGTTCATCTCCCCGGCAGAGGATTCTACCAACGAGGAACACTTTCTGGAGACGATTGAGGCCGGGACGGGTATCCCGCCTGAACTGTATCGGCAGCGCCTGCAGAACTACTGCGGAAACGGCATGGCGGCGCTGGCGCCTCTGATCGAAGAGGCTCCACTGGGGCGGGAGGTAGTGGAACTTTGCCATCGCCGCGGGTTACCGGTGGTGCTGGCGACCAATCCCGTCTTTCCTGCGTCAGTGATCGAAGCCCGTGTCCAATGGGGCGCTCTGGACGGATTGCCGTTTCATTCCGTGACCAGTTACGAGAACAGTTTCTTCTGCAAGCCGGACCCCCGGTATTATCAGAAGATTGCGGATGAACTGGGTGTGGCGGCCGGGGAATGCCTGATGGTCGGCAACGACACCCGATTTGACCTGGGTGCCAAGGAGGCCGGGATGCAGACCTATCTGGTCGACACCTACCTGGTCGATCGGGCACCTGCATCCTGGCGGCCCGATTTTCGAGGGAACCATGAGGCCCTTCTCGATTTTGTTCGGGAAATGCCTCTCGGCCCTCGGACAAATGACGCCACAAATTGACAAAGGCTTTAAATTCCGCTAACCTGCCCAATCGACCGGTTGGTTTTTTCGTGGGGATTTTCCGCATGGTATGGAAGGGCTGGTTGGAACCTCGTTAGCTCTACGACTCTGGAGGATTTATGGCACGGCAGGTTGAGAACCCTGAAATCGCCTTTCGTTTGGCTCGAGCCATCGTTTCGGATATCGCGCTGTACAACCAGGACAAGGTGAAAGAGGGGATCGAGAAAGATACGATCTTTGACCTGCTGGAAGAAGATCTTCAGGAAGGACGCGACCATTTCCACAACCGGGTCGCTTCTTCGGTGGAAAACCGGGACGCTCTGTACGACCGCGCCATTGTGGATGTGCTGGTCAAACAGCAAGGCGGAAAGTTCGACAGTCCGATCTGGTAAATGGATTCTACATTCGCATATACTTTTCCGACAGGCCGCTCTCCGGAGCGGCTTGATCGTTTTTTGGACGAACAGCTTCCCGATCTGAGCCGGTCTCAGATCAAGCGGCTGATCGAAGAGGGACGGGTCTGCGTTGACGGCCAGATCCCCAAGGCCGGGTTGAAACTCGCTCCCGGAAACGCGATTGAGGTGGAAGTGCCACCCCCGGCACCGTCTGAGGCCGAACCCGAAGATATCCCCATCGAGATCCTGTACGAAGACACCGACCTGGTGGTGGTGAACAAAGAGGCCGGGATGGTGGTCCACCCGGCATCCGGTCACTACAGCGGTACGCTGGTCAACGCTCTGCTGCACCATTGTACCGATCTGTCCGGGATCGGCGGTGAGATGCGGCCGGGGATCGTCCATCGGCTGGATAAGGACACCAGCGGCGTGATGGTCGTGGCCAAATCGGACCGGGCGCATCAGCATCTGGCCGAGCAGTTCAAGGCCCACAGTATCGACCGACGTTATGTCGCCCTGGTCCACGGGCAGGTACAGAACCAGACCGGCACCATCGATCTGCCGATCGGGCGCCATCCCACCGACCGCAAGAAGATGAGCACCAAGTGCCGTAACGGTCGCGACGCCGTCACCCACTGGCGGGTCCTCAAACGCTACGATGTTGACCGGGTCACCCTGGTTGAATTACGCCTGGAAACGGGGAGAACCCATCAGATTCGGGTACACTTTTCGGAGATGAATCTGCCACTGGTAGCCGACCCGATGTACAGCAACCTTGGACGACTCAACGGATTGGGGGATGTGAGGTTTCGAAAGCTGGCATCACAGCTGAAGCGGCAGGCGCTGCATGCCCGGCTGCTGGCCTTTGATCATCCCATTACCGGGGAACGACTTTCGTTTGAAAGTCCGATCCCCGAGGACCTGCAGATACTTTTGAACTATCTGGACCAGAAATACGAGGGACCCGAAGAGGCCCCCTCACAGGAGAACAACCTATGAAACTGTCCCGTCAGGGAAAGATCAGCTACCTGAAGCCGGACTGGGCCGATGCCAACGGACTGCTGTGCGGTTTTACCACTCGCAATGGTGGAATCAGCCGTCCTCCCTATAATTCGTTGAACCTGGGGTTCAACACCGACGACCAGCGACATCTGGTCGAGGGCAATCGATCCAATCTGGTGCGCTCCTTTGAGGTGGAGCCTCACCAGCTGTTGACCATTCAACAGGTGCACGGCAGTGACGTGCTCGTGATCGACGAGCCCAATCCCGATGTGAGCCATTTCCAGCGGGTGGAAGCCGACGCCATCATCAGCAACCAGGCCGGGATGATGTTCGGTGTTCTGACCGCCGATTGCTACCCCGTTCTGTTGTGGGACCCTCGTAACCAGGTGGGTGCCGCCGTGCATGTCGGTTGGCGGGGTGCGGCTGCCGGGATTCTGCAGAAAACGGTATCCAGCCTGCAAAATCAGTTTGGTACCCGGGCCGAGGACCTTTTTGCCGCCGTCGGACCGGGGATCGGAGCCGCTCACTATCAGGTGGATCGTCCCGTTCGCTCGGCCTTTACTGAAGGTTCCGGCTTCTGGGATCGGATCGCCAAAGAAGTGGGGTTGGGGCAATGGACTCTGGATCTACGGGAAAGCTGCCGTTTACAATTGGACGCCGCCGGGCTGGATGCCCGTCAGGTCGATCTGGCAGAGGAGAATACCGTCGATCAGAAAGAACTCTTTTTCTCTCACCGTCGTGATCAGGGTGTTACCGGCAGGCAGATGGGTTTTGTCGTTCTCAGGTAAACTTACAAAATAATAATGATCCATGGGTTTTAGAGAAGACCGCGATTCGAGTACACTGTAATTTAGATCGCGGTTTTTTGTCTGGAAGGAGAACGTTTTGGATTGTGATACCTCGTTGCATCAATCCCGTATCCTTGTCGTTGACGACACCTTGGAGAACTGCGGCCTGCTGAAGGTGGTGTTGGAAAAACAGGGGTATGAGGTCCTTTTGGCGCACACCGGTCCCCATGCATTGGAAGTTCTCGACGAAACCCTGCCCGATCTGATCCTGCTGGATGTCATGCTGCCGCAGATGAACGGTTTCGAGGTATGCCAGACTCTCAAAAACTCGGCAGAACATAAGGATATCCCGGTCATTTTTATGACCGCCCTGGGCGACGTGGAAGACAAAGTCCGTGCCTTCAGCGTAGGGGCAATCGATTACCTGGTGAAACCGTTTGTCATTCCCGAAGTTCTGGCGCGGGTCAAAGTTCACCTGCAACTCCGGGCCGCTTTGCGGCAGCTGAAAACTCAGGCAGTGACCGATCCGCTCACCGGGGCCTACAATCGGCGGTTTGCCTTCGAAGTTCTTGAAAAGTCGCTGCAGCGGAACGAAAGACGGCCGGAAACGACCCTGGTCTGTTACCTGGATATCAACGGCCTGAAAGAGGTGAACGACCGCTTGGGGCACCTGGAGGGAGATCGTCTGATCAAGACGATTGCGGAAGAAGTTCAGCACGAAATACGGGCCAGCGATTATCTTTGCCGTGTTGGCGGGGACGAGTTCCTGTTGATCATGTTCGATGGCGATCTGAAGCATGCCAGTCCGTTGATGGACCGGGTCGCGGAACGGTTGGCTCGACGGGATGATTGGGCGATCACGCCTCGCTTCAGTTATGGATGTGTGGTGCACCGACCGGAGGAGCCGCCCATCTGCGCGGCCGATCTGGTGGCACGTGCCGATGCCGCCATGTATCAGATGAAAGACCAGCTGGCGCAGTCCGAGCAGGTTTTGTAGTTTTTTTTGTTCGGCCGCACCCACTGGACCGGATTTCTGTTATGATTAGACTAACTTGAAATTGACTATCAACTTGGGTGCGGGGAATCATAGATTTCAGGCAGTGGGGGGTGACCTTCATCGCCACAGAGCTTACCCAGCCGGCGAACAGGCGCCGGGGTACGACGCAGCAGTGCACAACCGGGGTTATCGTACGCGAATGGCCCTGCAACAAGCCTCCTTGATATAGGCGGCCTCTGAGGAGGCCGCTTTTTTTTGGCCGTTTTTTGCCGTGTTCGAGGAAAATCCCCTGAACTGACCCGAATTTACTATACTTCCATCTATCGGAGGCAAAGGAGGGCCCCTATGGCAGCGTCGCCGGACCACCATCATCACGACCCCCAAAACCGACTCCGCCCCTGGCAGGTACGGCTGCATGAGATCATCTTCGAGGCCGACACCCCGATCGGCAAGCTCTTTGACGGCTTGCTGATCCTCTGCATCCTCCTCAGTGTGGCGGCGGTGATGGCCGACAGTGTGGAGTCGGTCCGGGCGGAGTACGGTGCACTGCTTTATACCATCGAGTGGGGGTTCACCCTGCTGTTCCTGGTGGAATATATCCTCCGTCTGCTGTCCGTCGGCCGCCCACTCTGGTACGCCACCAGCTTCTTCGGCATCGTCGATCTGCTGGCGATCCTTCCCACGTTTATCAGCCTGTTGTTCCCCGGTAGCCAGTATCTCTTGGTGATCCGTCTGTTGCGGATGCTGCGGATCTTCCGTGTGCTCAAGCTGGTGCAGTATATGCGAGAGGCCCGACTGCTGATGCGGGCGATGAAAGCCAGCGTGCGCAAGATCGAGGTCTTTCTGCTGGTGGTGTTGATCCTGGTGACTTTGTTCGGTTCGCTGATGTATCTGGTCGAAGGGGGCGAGTCCGGATTTACCAGCATCCCCAAATCGGTCTATTGGGCTATCGTCACCCTCACCACCGTCGGTTATGGGGATATCTCCCCCCAGACCAATCTGGGGCAGGGCATTGCCTCCCTGGTGATGATCTGCGGTTATGCCATTATCGCGGTCCCGACCGGTATTGTGACGGTCGAGCTGTCCCACGCTTACCGGAATAAGAACAACACGCAGTCCTGCCCGCAATGCACCGCCGAAGGGCATGACGACGACGCCGTGTTCTGCCGTCTCTGTGGAGCGGAACTGAATCCTCAATCCTCGGCCTGAAAGGAGGACCTATGATTGTTGGGGTTCTGAAAGAGAGCAAACCGGAAGAGAACCGAGTCGCTTTGACTCCAGCCGGAGCCGAAGTACTGCGCAACCGGGGCCATGAGGTGCTGGTTCAGACCGGTGCCGGGATCGGTAGCGGTTTCGCCGACGCCGATTACCAGGCCCACGGTGCCACCATGCTGGGTACCCCGGAGGCCCTGTTCCGACAAGCGGAGCTGCTGTTGCATGTCAAGGAGCCCCAGCCGGAGGAATATGCGATGCTCCGTGAGGGGCAGATCCTGTTTACCTACCTGCATCTGGCCGCCTCCGAGCCGTTGACCCGGGCGGTGATCAAAAGCAAAGCCGTCGCCATCGCCTACGAAACGGTGCAAGGGCATGATGGCTCCTTGCCTCTTCTCACTCCGATGAGCGAGGTCGCCGGACGGATGGCGGTGCAGCAGGGGGCCCGCTATCTGGAGATGACCCAGGGCGGACGCGGTGTTCTGCTCGGCGGTGTCCCCGGGGTCGATCCTGGGGTGGTCATGGTTCTCGGCGGCGGCACTGTCGGTACCCATGCCGCCAAAGTGGCCGCGGGGCTCGGGGCCCGAGTGATTATCCTCGATCAGGATCTGGAACGGCTCCGCACTCTCAGTGAAATCCTCCCGGCCAATTGCACGCCGATGAAATCGACCCCCTCCAAAATCCGCAGTTTGTTACCTGAAGCCGATGTGGTGGTCGGGTCGGTTCTGATCCCCGGAGCTCTTGCACCGCGTATTATTACCCGGTCGATGCTGGGGCTGATGAAGAAAGGGGCGGTGATGGTCGATGTGGCTATCGACCAGGGCGGCTGTTTCGAAACCTCCAAACCGACCACCCACAGTTCGCCGGTCTACGAGGTGGAAGGGGTGGTGCATTACTGCGTCCCCAATATGCCCGGCGCGGTTCCCAAAACCTCCACCGAGGCTCTGACCAACGCCACCCTGCCGTATGCCGTACGGTTGGCGGATATGGGGTGGAAAGAGGCCATGCGCGACGATCCCGGCCTTGCCGCCGGAGCCAATGTTGTCCTCGGAAAAGTCACCTGCCCCGGTGTCGCTGAAGCCTTCGGGCTAAAACGCACTGCGGTCAGCAAACTGCTCTAACCGATGACCACCTGACCACCCGTTATACTAGTTAGTGTCTCTATGGAATTCTGAGTAAGTCTCCAGAATGGGAACGGAAAAGGACCGTTCCTGGAGGAAAGGACGACAGAGATGGCCGAAAATATCATCCTGATCGGATTCATGGGTGTCGGAAAAGGCCGCACAGCAAGGGAACTTGCTAAACGGAACGGTCGTTTCATCGTCGATACCGACGATCTGATCGAATCGATGACCAAACAGAAGATCCGAAAAATATTTGCCGAAAAAGGTGAACCCCATTTCCGGGCGCTGGAACAGCGCGCTGCCGATTGGCTTGAAAAGAATGTCTCCGGAACCATTGTTTCTACCGGGGGTGGTTTTTTCATGGTGAACAATATCCAGAGACTCGGCACCGTCATCTACCTTCATGCCAGCGTGGAATCGATCATCTCCACCATCCAGGAGCATCCCAAAGCCGAGAGAAAAATAAAAAAACGGCCCTTACTTCAGGACTTAGAAGCGGCAAAGGCCCTGTACGAGAAACGCTTGCCACTCTATCGGGAGGCGGCTCATCATGAAATCGTGGTGGAAGGGAAAGGGTCCGATTGGGTTGCGGATGAAATACTCCGAATCGCCGGGCTCTAAATCGTTCAATCTCAAGCCATCGTCTACCCTCTCTCGTTTTTCGGTCGGGCTTCTTTTCGGGAACTGCGCGGTCCTGACCCTGCTTTTCCTTCAATACGACTGGCTCAGCAGGATCGCCGGTCCCGGTGTGGTCCGGTTGTCGATACTTTTGTTGTTGTTCAGTCTTCTCTTTGGTGGGGCTCAGGAGTATGTCGCCCTGCGTCTGGCCAAGAATTCCCCACGTGGAACCCCACGAGATCAAGGGGTGGTTGCACTGGAAAAAGTGAGAACCGATCCGCCCGTTACAGACCTTTCACGCCTTTTCGACCTTCAATTCCTGTTGACGGTCTTCCAGGCCGCTTTATCCCTCTGTGTCTTTCTTCTATTCGGGATGGGTGTCGTCATCACCCTTTTTCTGGCTTAGAGCAGGAGCAAAAGCAACGAGTCAGGCCTTGCAATGACACATTTTTTCAGTGCAAGACCTGTCTCTAACCCCTTTATACGCAACGGTAGAGGTCACCGCTAACCATGAAGATTTCAGTAAGTCATATTGTTTTACTCGCCTTGCTTTCATCGTTAATGGCAGGATGCAGTACAGCGCCACCACAGAGCAATAGCCCCGGTAGAAGCTACACGGAAACAGGGATAGCTTCTTTCTATGCAGATAAGTTCCAGAACAGGAAAACGGCAAGCGGTGAGCGCTTTGATCAAAACGCCAAAACAGCAGCGCATAAAAAGCTGCCGTTTGGAACGAAAATTAAGGTTACAAATATAAAAAACGGGAAAAGTGTCATCGTCAGAATTAATGATCGAGGCCCGTTTATTAAAGGCCGCATCATTGACTTGAGCCGTTCCGCTTTCAGTCGCATTGGGAACACGCGTGCAGGTATCATCAAGGTAAGGATCGAAGTTATACAATAAACAAAAAGCACCCTGGCATTTCCCAGAGTGCTTTTTATTGATTTTTGTTTTGTGAGTGCTCTCATTGTGAGAGCCATTATCAGGTCACCAACCCTCAGCAACCCAATTATTTTCAACTATCCAATTAATGGGGTTTCCCCTAAATGACCCGGTGGCTCAGAGACAGACATAATGTCTTCCTCCTTTGCGTTCGAGTAACATCTTTTTCTTAAGATAAAGCATACCACAAAGAGTAAAAATAAAATCCCCCAGATAACTCACTACAGAGTGGACGGGTGACTACATCTGCTTAACGACGTGTCACTCCGACTGACTGGAAAGCGGGGTCAGGCCTTGCAATGACCTGTTTAGTGGGTTGTACGACCTGACCCTCGCTTTTTTAATCAAAAGACGCCGTTGGCATTCTGAATGTCACCGCCGTTCATGAACGAATAAAATCGCATAAAGGTATCCAGGGCCTGAATGGAGTCCCAATGCTCGACAATTCTTCCATCTTCAAGGCGCCAGGTATCCATGATGTTCATGCCTTTTTTATCGTTGCCCCTGTGAGCTTTCTTCAGGGTGGCATGGGAGTGAAAGATCACGTAATCGCCGTCGACATGGATGTGTTTTACCTCATAACTGTAATCGGGGTAGTCCTCAACAAACTCTCTTAAGAAGCCCACTAAGCCAGTGACTTTGTCGGGCAGATTTCGGTTGTGCTGGACATACGAGCTATCGTTGTAGCGCTTCAGTACATAGTCGAAATTATGATTGTTCATCAGGTTCTGAACAAAATCGGTAATAATGGTGGCGTTGGCCAGCTCTTGCTCTGTCCAACCGGGCTTCTGAAACGATTTCAGATCGATTACCGGCTTGTCGGCATTCTGTGCAAAAGCAGTCGTGGTTACCAAGGCCAGCAGCAGGGGGGTGATGAATTTCCACATAAGTCGTTCCTTTCTCTATGGGGTGTTGATGTAAGTATCTGTTGTACACTATAGTATTTAATAGTAACTTACATTACAAGAAGGCACTTATATGTCATCTAGGCACTTTTAGGTAACCCAAGGAAAGACGCTGGCAAAAGGGCGGTAACGGAATGACGAGCAAACAACAGGCGAAGACGGCAGGTGAAGACGGCGCGGAAAAGCGGGTTTTTTATAACACCGACGAGTGCCCCATTCGGAATGTGGTGGCTCAGATTGGCGACAAATGGTCGGTGTTGCTTCTCTTTGCTCTGGTCGAAGGCCCCGACCGTTTCAATTCACTGAAATCGAGGGTGGTGGGCATCTCACAGCGTATGCTCACCCAGACACTGCGTGACCTGGAGCGAGAAGGGTATGTCAATCGAACCGTCTACCCCGAAGTCCCTGTCAAGGTGGAGTACGCGCTGACGGAAATGGGGAAGGGTCTGGTCAAACCCTTGTATCAGCTGGTGTCCTGGGCAGACACGCACCATGACGCCATCCGGCGTTCACGCAAAGCCTACGATGAGAGAGGTTAATTTGTGGCCTGAAAAGACCTGTCAGAGTGACTGAGGGCTTATAATGAAAGTAATCCGCAAGACGCCAAGTGCGTACCGCCTGTTTTCCAACCCTCAAACGTAGGAAACACCGGATGAAATATACGCTCACAACAGGCCTCATGATGAGTCTCATCTTTTCTTCGCTCTTGATCGCAACGGGTGATGCACAAACCCGGTATGCAAAAACGCCATGGGATGCCGAAGGACCTTTCTACCCGGTCGAACGACGATCGGACGAGGATAATGATCTCCTGAATGTCAAAGGGATGTCTGGATCGGCCAAAGGCGATGTGCTCCATCTGAGCGGCATCGTACTTGATACCAACGGGACCCCTCAGAAAGATGTTGTGGTCGAGATATGGCAGACGGACCGAAACGGTCTCTACGATCACCCGCGGGACTGGTCGGAAGGCCAAAGAGACCAATTTTTTCAATACTGGGGTAAAGCAACAACCGATGACGATGGGAAGTACCGCTTTAAAACGCTCCTTCCAGGGGAGTACGAACCCCGTCCGGCCCATATTCATTTCAAGGTATGGGTCGGTCAAAAAGAGGTCTTAACCAGCCAGATGTATATTTCGAAAGACCCGACAAAAACGTTACGTGTAAGGAAACCCTTGCGCCTGGAAGTGACAAAGACGGATCAAGGGGAGTACACCGGCTTTTTCCGAATTGTCTATTGAGGTCCCGCACACAAGTCCAATCTTTGAGCCCCTGGCATCATCTCCACCTCAGTGGTCCCGGGAAGGCGACGCATGGTACAGTTTTAGTCAACCCACTCCACGGATTCAAACCAGACCTGAGGTTTGAGAAAGGCCCTGATGAACCGTCCCTTGCTCCAAGATACCCCTTCCGAAGTCACCGGTCTCGA
>JANQIN010000045.1 GCA_028282145.1 Thermodesulfobacteriota bacterium
ATGCGCTCGACCTCGCCGCCGAAATCGGCATGCCCCGGCGTATCCACCACATTGATTTTCAGGTCGCCGTGGGTGATCGACAGGTTTTTGGACAGGATGGTGATTCCCCGCTCCTTTTCCAGGTCGTTGCTGTCCATGACCCTCTCGGTCATCACCTGGTTGTCGCGGAAGATACCGGACTGCTTGATCATGGCATCGACCAGGGTGGTTTTCCCATGGTCAACGTGGGCGATAATGGCAATATTTCGAATCAGTTCCGGGTTCTGCATGGTCTCTACTCTCTTTTGGGATTTTTCGTTAAATAGGCCCTGCCGGCCCAGTGCTCTGTGATACTTATCATATCGCCAGAGTTCTTCCTGTGCGACAAGGCAAGGCGAAGTCCGCAGGCAATGGCGCGCCCTTGACAAGGGCTGCAACGTAGCATTGTCGTGCAGGGGAAACTCCCTTCGGGCGCGATAGAAAGGGGCCATCTGCTGCGTTGCGTTCGTTTTGATTCACTAGGGCGAGACACTGTGCTCACGACGCCTTGCACCTGGCCGCTTTTCATCGTGCTGAAGCGGTATTATAAGCATTTCAGAGCACTATAAACCGCCGGACTATACGCCGAAAGCCCCCGCCTGTCAGCTACTTTGTGCGACCGAAAGTAGAACAGGGTTCCACCCTCCACCCTTCCGTTCACCAACTGCAACCGCCAACCCACGGTAAACGCAAATTCTTCCACAACAGGAAAACCCTGTTCTGTCGTTTAAAGCGCGGATTTCCGGTGTTTTTATCCCTTACGGAGAAACACTATTGATCAAAACAAAACATTGTGTTATAAGCGAACTCTGGTGGCGTGGCAGTTTACTGCTGAAATTATTTGATTTTTGGGTAAAAGGAGCTCGGTAATGGCTGAAGGAACAGTGAAGTGGTTTAATGACGCAAAAGGTTATGGGTTTATTGAGCAGGAAGGTGGGCCGGACGTATTCGTTCATTTTTCCGCCATCCAAGCGGAAGGCTTCAAATCCCTCGCCGAGGGACAACGGGTCTCCTTTGAAATCACCGATGGACAAAAAGGCCCTCAGGCAGCCAACGTTCAAAAAGCCTGACTCTCGCTTCTCTCTCTTCAAGCGTGATAAAAGCCTCACCGGAAACGGTGAGGCTTTTTTTGCCCTGGATGGGCAAAACCAACGATCCTGAGAGGATCGAAGGAGCTTTGTAAGTGGAGCAAAACCACGCTTTTGCGTAACGACCATCGTCAAGGCCAAAGACGGCCGCGACGATCCAACCATGGCCCAAAGAGGGGCAAACCAAAGGCAACGAGCCAAGTGAGTTGACTTTGCGAGAGTCGTAAAACCGCGGCGTAAAACCAGATCGCTTTTACATCGGAAAAATTTTTTCTTGCCCTCTCCTTGTAGACTTGCCATTTCCCTTATAAACTGCTAATCATTGCACCTCATTCTTAGTGAACCTTATTGAGCCATATGCCCTAATTCATCACAATGTTGCAGGAGACTTAACCGTGAGTGACGCAAACCCGACGGTCAAAATCCGGACCAGCCATGGAACCATCAAGGTCGAACTTTTTGCCGACAAGGCCCCGGTGTCCGTGGAGAATTTTTTGAGCTACGTCGACAGCGATTTTTACCGTAACACCGTCTTTCATCGGGTGATCCCCGATTTCATGATTCAGGGTGGCGGTTTTACCCCGGACATGGTCAAGAAAGAGACCAACGCCCCCATTTCCAACGAAGCAACCAACGGTTTGACCAACGAGCGTGGCACCCTGGCGATGGCCCGCACCGGTGAGGTCGACAGCGCCACCTCCCAGTTCTTTATCAACATCAAGGACAACGGCTTCCTCAACCACCAGGGCACCGATGCCGCCAAGTTCGGCTATGCGGTCTTTGGCAAAGTGGTGGAAGGGATGGACGTGGTCGATGAGATCACCCGGGTACCGACCGGCAACTGGGGATTTCATCAGGATGTGCCCGAGGATTCGATCGTGATCCGCTCCATCGAACGAAACGGTTCCTAGTTGACCACCACTGGTAATTAAAACGGAAATGGCCGCTTTTGCGGCCATTTTTTTTAAGGACTGCCAACAAACAAAACGATCGCTAGGCCAAAGCAAGGCGGGCCATCAATGCCTCCTGCTGCCGGAGATTCATATCAGCGAACCGCAGTCCCACGCCCGGAGGACGATCGGTGCTTCCTTCCCACGGATGGACACTCATCACTTCGCAGGGCAAAATCAGCGGTACTCCTTCGGCAAACGTCACCCAACACTTCTGACCCGGCTCCCAGCTCTCAACAGAGACAACATAGCATCCCCCCAGAGAGATATCGACGGTACAGGTCCGCTCCGACTCGCTATCCACTTCCGGCTGTCTAGACAACCACACCCGAAAATAGACACCGTCCCTCTGATGAATACGCAAGGCTTTGGGTGTTATGAACCGGCAATGCTCGTTCAGAAAGGATGCCAGGGTGACTCCGCGAACCAGTGGCTGATTGCTTAACATGGTTCGGGGAGCCTGCGTTGCCTCATCCCACAATATCCTCAGAGTCGGGATGCGATCCATCAGCCGGTGGAGCAATTCCGACTGCCGGTTCCCACCGCGAATCGAGGTGGGCACATCCAGCAGCAATCCATGGTACGAAGATTGAGAGAACAGCGGGGACAGGTCGGTCACATCACTGATCGAATCACAGACAGCTCCTAAGTCTTCCACTTCCGTTCGGTATTTGTCTTCCAGCGCCGGGTCATCGACAACCAGCAACACCCGTACAGGTTTCTCTTTCGGGTCGTTCAAATCCACCTCACTTGCAAAGAGTTGTCTCACTCTACCAGCGCCTTGGATACCATACAAGCCCACATCCGGAACCGGTCGCCCTCTCTATACGACCACCTCCGGTTTATTTCTGGTCTTTTAGAGTTCCTTTCGGTCTAATAAACGGACAAACCCCATTCTCAAAGGTGAACCGATGGGTCTGATTCTTACATTGCTGCAACAGATGTCCGTTTTCCTGGTCATCGCCTACCTGTTCAGCAAATCACCGGTATTTCGTCCTGTTGCGGGGAAGGTCCCCCGCGTCCGTCGCACCGTTCTCATCTATCTAATCTTTTCCACCTTCTCCATTCTGGGGACTTACTTCGGGCTCGAGGTCCAGGGAGCCATCGCCAACACCCGCGCTATCGGCGCCGTCCTTGCCGGCCTGATCGGCGGTCCCAAAATGGGGCTGGCCGTCGGACTGACCAGCGGCCTGCATCGCTATTCCCTCGGCGGCTTCACCGCCTTTTCCTGCGGTGTTTCCACCACCGTTGAAGGGCTGCTCGGCGGTCTCGTCCACGCCTACCTCAACCGTAGTAACAAAGGGGAACTGGCGTTCGCCCCCTCCGTCGCCTTCCTGTCGACCTTTGTGGCGGAAACCCTGCAAATGCTCATCATCCTGATGCTGGCCCGCCCCTTTGATGAAGCCGTCTCCCTGGTCAAAGTCATCGCCCTGCCGATGATGCTGGCCAACTCGATGGGGGCCGCTCTCTTCGTATCGATGATGCGGGATCAGATCAGCATGTACCAGGAAGTGGGCGCCATCTTCTCCGCCAAGGCGGTCAAGGTCGCCGAACGGACCCTGGGTGTTCTGATCAAAGGGTTCAATGCCCAGTCGGCCCACAAATTGGCCTCGATTATCCATGAAGAGACCGGTGTCGCCGCCGTCTCCATCACCGACCGCAATCAGGTGATGGCCTTTGTCGGCAAGGGGGAGGATCACCATATGTCGGGGCACCCCATCGCCAACGAACTGGTCCGTACCGCTATGGATGAAAATCGCACGATCTATCTCGACGGCTTTGAGCGTCAGTACATCTGCCCGCTGACCGACGATTGCCCACTGGGCTCGGCTCTGATTGCTCCCCTGCGTATCGACCGGGAGGTCATCGGTGCCATCATCCTCTGTGAAGCAAAGAACAAGCTGTTGCACCGCCTGACCCGAACCCTGGGTGAAGGGATCGCCAATCTGCTGAGCGACCAACTGCTGAGGATTCATTACCTGGAGCAACGGAACCTGCTGATGGAATCGGAGCTGAAGCTGATTCAGGCGCAGGTCAACCCGCACTTCCTGTTCAACGCCCTTAACACCATCAGCGCGATCATCCGAAAAGACGCCGACCGCGCCCGCGGCCTGCTGCAGGACCTTTCGAGCCTCTTCCGCAAGAATCTCAAACGGTCCGGTGAGCTGGCGACCTTCCAGGACGAGCTGAGTCACGTCAACGCTTACCTCACGATCGAAAAAGCACGCTTTGAAGACCGGCTGCAGGTAGAGCAGACCATCGACCCGAGCGTCCTCAACGCCAAAATCCCCACCTTTACTCTGCAACCGCTGGTGGAGAACGCGATCAAACACGGTATTTCCAACATGATCAGCGGCGGCCGGATCCATATCCTGGCCTGCCAGGACGCGGACCGGATGCTGATCCAGGTGGAAGACAACGCCGGTCTCTACAATCCCGATCCGCAACAGGAAGGGCTTGGAGTCCGAATCGTCAACACCCGTATCCGGAACCTCTGCGGTAGCGACTATGGCATCACGGTGGACAGTGTTCTCAACGAACGAACCATATTCCGCATCACCCTGCCGGTTGGAGGATGTACCTCATGATTCGCACCCTGATTATCGACGACGAACTCCACGCCCGAGATGAACTCCACGCTCTGCTGTCCGAGGTGGGCGGATTTGATGTACTGGCCAGCTGCGGCAACGCTATCGACGCCCTCAAGCAGATTAACCTCCACCGGCCGGAGGTAGTCTTTCTTGATATTCAGATGCCCGTGATCGACGGGTTTGAACTGTTGTCGATGATCGACCCGGAACGGATGCCTCACGTGATCTTTGTCACCGCCTACGACGAGTTTGCCCTCAAGGCGTTTGAGGAAAAAACCCTCGGCTATCTGCTGAAACCGATCGCCCTCGAACGATTGGAGAAGGCGGTGGCCAAGCTGAAAGACACTTTGCGCGACGGGGAGCGCTCCACCTACGAATCCTCGGCCCTGCTTCACGTCCCCTGCCTGCGGAACAACCGGATCAAGCTGATCACCCCCCGCACCATCACGCACGTTCATTCCAGTACCAGCGGTGTCCACGTGGTCACCGACGAAGGGGAGTTCTATACCGAACTGACGCTGAAGGTCCTGGAAGACCAGACCGAACTCCTGCGGTGTCACAAACAAACCCTGGTCAATCCCCGCCATCTGGACGAACTGCGTCTGTTCGACAACGGCACCGGCGAAATCATCCTCCGCTCCGGCCATTCGCTCCAGGTCAGCCGACGTTATCTGCGGCAGCTCAAGCAAACCTTGAACCTCTAATTCACGCCTCTCATACGACCCCCGTTCAAAATCTATCCGAACACAGGGATGTGCGCCCCAAAAGCACGGAGGCCCCCCCTGCTTCTGCAAGTGAAGCAACACCGCGTTTTTGCGTAACGTGGATGAAGTAAACCATGGAGGGTTTATTTCATCCAACAATCACCGCTTACCGACCGTCACCGGTCGCCTGCGATTCCCAACCGCGATTCTCTGATCCCCAATCCCATCCCTGGGTTCGGGGATACCCGTTCCGAAAAAGTGCGATTTTTCTCCACTCACCAAAAAAGATTTTTTTTATTTTCTCTTTTTTGTGTCTCGCCCTTCCCTGGGCTCGAACACTCCTGCAACCACATTCCCCCAAAAGGATGCGATACCGGTTACCGACCGTCACCGGTCGCCTGCGATTCCCGACCGTTCAAGTAGAGGAATCTCCCGCTCGGCAGAGATTCCTTTCCCGAAAACTCCGTGCAACCCACACTGACCTCGTATCAAGAATTCACCGGTGGAATGTCTTCACCGGTCGCACATTGGAGGAGGTTCGATTGTGAGGTTTTTACGCAGTTACGTTCACTGGATCGACACATTCAGTGAAAAGGTCGGTGGCGCCGTCGGCTGGCTGACCACCCTGATGGTGATCGTCGTCTGTTACGACGTCTTCACCCGTTACGTCTTAAACAGCAGCATGGTGGCTGTGCAGGAGCTGGAATGGCATCTCTTCGCCATGGTCTTCCTGCTGGGAGCCGCCTTTACTTTGAAAAACGATGGCCATGTACGTGTGGATGTCTTCTACAGCCGCATGTCCCCCAAGATGAAAGCGGCCATCGACCTGATCGGTTGTCTGCTGTTCCTGCTTCCCTTTGCCGCACTGATCATCTGGACATCCAAATCGTTCGTTCAGTTCGCCTACATGATCAACGAAACCTCGCCCGACCCGGGCGGTCTGCCCTATCGCTGGGCACTGAAGGCGATGATCCCCATCGGCTTTATCATGGTTTTCCTGCAGGGCACCAGCATGGCCGCCCGTTCTTTTCTAATTCTCTGTGGCACCGATCCCAAGTCGTTTGATCCGGTCGACCACGAAGACGAGGTGGTGTAATGGGTGCGCTCATTCTCTTCGGTGTGATGTTCGGGATGCTGCTGTTCGGCTTCCCGGTCGCTTTTACCCTGGGCGGGGTATCGCTGGTCTTCGGCTACTTCACCTTCGGCCTGGATTTCTTTAGCCTGCTGCCCCTGCGCGTCTGGGGCACCATGACCAACTACGTCATGATCGCTGTCCCCCTCTTCGTCTACATGGGGGTCATGTTCGAAAAGTCCGGTCTGGCGGAAGAGCTGCTGGAAACCATGGCGATGCTCTTCGGTCGTCTCCGTGGCGGCCTGGCGATCTCAGTGATTCTGGTCGGCGCCCTGCTCGCCGCCTCCACCGGTATCGTCGGTGCCACCGTGGTCACCATGGGGATGCTGTCCCTGCCGACCATGCTCAAGCGGAACTACACCCCTGAGCTGGCCACCGGCACCATCTGTGCTGCCGGGACCCTGGGACAGATTATTCCGCCTTCCATCGTGCTGGTATTGCTCGGTTCGATTATGAATCTGTCGATCGGCGATATGTTTATCGCTGCCGTCCTGCCCGGCATGCTGCTGGTCGGTCTGTATCTGCTCTATATCGTTTCCATGGCGATCCTGAAGCCCGAGACCTGCCCGGCGATGCCCGAAGAAGAGATCGCCGCCTTCCGCAGCAAAGGGATGGGCAAGCGGATCTTCAAGGCCTTTGTCCTTCCGATGACCCTGATCGTTGCGGTTCTCGGCTCCATCTTCGCCGGTATCGCCTCCCCCACCGAGGCCGCCGCTGTCGGCGCCGCCGGTGCGACGATCCTGACCATCGGCCAGGGCAAATTCTCCTTTGAGACCCTGAAGCACGTTATGCGAGGCACCACTCTGCTGACCTGCATGGTCTTTATCCTGTTGGTCGGAGCGACCGCCTTCGGTCTGGTCTTCCGCGGCATGGGCGGTGACCACTACATCACCGAGCTGATCCTCGGCTCCAACCTGTCGACCGGCGCCTTTATCGCCATCGTGATGGTGGTCATCTTTATCGCCGGCTTCTTCATCGACTTTATCGAGATCACCTTCATCATCGTTCCGGTGGTGGCCCCGATCTTCGCCAAGATGGGTGTCGACCTGCTTTGGATCGCCATCCTGATCGCGGTCAACCTGCAGTCGAGCTTCCTGACCCCGCCGTTCGGCTTCTCTCTCTTCTATCTCAAAGGGGTCGCACCACCGGAGGTCACGACAGGCCATATCTACAAAGGGATTATCCCTTTCATCATCATCCAGGCGATCGGCGTTGCATTGATCGTCATCTTCCCCGAGATCGTCACCTGGCTGCCCAAAGCCATGGCGGGATAAACAGGCAGATAATCGGGTGGCCTCCAGGCCACCCTCACCACAAACACTCAATTGGGAGGAAAAAGTGGAAGAGAAGAAAGATAAGACTGTAGAAAAGACGAGTACACGCCGTGATTTCCTGAAGAAGGCCGCTGTCACCACTGCTGGTGCTGCCGCAGCCGTCTCCACCATCGGCGCCCCGGCCGTCCACGCTAAGAAGACGTACACCTGGCGGATGGTCACCACCTGGCCGCCCCACTTCCCGGTCTTCGGCGAAGCCGCCGACAAGCTGGCCGAATGGGTCGACGTTATGTCCCAGGGCCGCCTGAAGATTCAGGTCTACGGTGGTGGCGAGCTGGTTCCGCCCCTGCAGGCGTTCGATGCTGTCTCCCAGGGGATGGTTGAGATGGGCCACGGTGCCTCCTACTACTGGGCCGGCAAGTCTCCCGCTACCCAGTTCTTCGCTCAGGTGCCTTTCGGCATGAACGCTCAGCAGATGACCGCCTGGATCTACGGCGGTGGCGGTCTCAAGGTGTGGGAAGAGCTGTACGCCAAGTTCAACCTGGTCCCTTTCCCCGTCGGGAACTCCGGCGTTCAGATGGGCGGCTGGTTCAACAAAGAGATCAACTCCATCAACGACTACAAAGGTCTGAAGATGCGGATCCCCGGCCTCGGCGGCAAGGTTATCGCCAAGGCCGGTGGTTCGGCGGTTCTGTCGGCCGGTGGGGAGATCTACACCAACCTGGAACGTGGTGTTATCGACGCCACCGAATGGGTCGGTCCCTACCACGATTACCTGATGGGCTTCCACAAAGTCGCCAAGTACTACTACTACCCGGGTTGGCATGAGCCCGGTCTGAACCTGGAGATGTTCGTCAACAAGTCCAAATTCGACGCTCTGCCGAAGGATCTGCAGGAAATCATCCGCGCTGCAGCCTACCGCAGCCACTGGTTCGAATTCGCCGAGTTCGAGTCCAAGAACGTTGAGTACCTCAACAAGCTGGTCAACGAAGAGAACGTCAAACTCAAGGCGTTCCCCGATCAGGTTCTAAAAGATCTGAAGAAGCTCTCCGGCGAAGTATTGCAGGAAGTGGTCGAGTCCGACGCGGACTCTCGGAAAGTCTGGGACAGCTACTCCGCCTTCCGCAAGAAGGTCTCCCAGTGGTCCGAGGTCACCGAACAGGCCTACGCCAAGACTTTCGATATGTAACTCAACACACTGGGGAGGGCCCACCGGCCCTCCCACAGTTGGATGGCAAAAACCAGGGATGGCTTTTGCCATACCCGTTACACAAAAGTGCGATTTTGCTTCACTCACAAGAACAGGTTCTCTATTGAACCTGCTCCTGGCTCGCCCTTCCCTGGGCTCGGCGCAGCTTCGTGAGGTAGGTCCACAAACAACCAACGGTTCAGTCATTTGTTAAGTCCCGAGGCCATGGATGGCCGAGTCAAACTCGGAGAGTGAAGCGCACCGAGTTTGCAAGTGGAGCAAAACCGCGCCATGACTTACAACGTGGCGCAACGATCATGTCGCAGTCCCAAGGAGGGGCTGCGACATCCAACAATCCTCTGGAGCACACCTCAGGTCGACCGAAGCCCGACCTGTCTTCATCCTTTGTCCTTTCTCCAGAGGTTAAGGGGGCCTTGCCACCAGTAAGGCCCCCTTTTTTCTCCGAACAGATCGCTTTGGAGGTTTGAAACGAGAGATTGGGAGGGTTGCTTACAGACCGCGAGGTCACCATGGCATCGATTTTCAACGAAAGTCACGGCCCTCCATGGAGGTACCCCATGTGTCGCTACTGCATTATCCAGCTCGCTGCCGGACGGCCGATTCCCAATAATCGGGAGAACGCCCTTCAGCTGGGCTATTCGAACAACGAATGGTACCTGCTTTTTGAAACCGCCAGATACATCCTGCAACGCCGAAGGATGTGAACCAATAGCTGTAAAATCGCACTCTTACGAACGATGAATGTGACAGCCGCAGAAACGGGCAGGCACACCAGTCGACGAGGCCAGGGCCAGGGTCCTGAACTCATGATATTCGAGCCAAATCCGGAGAGCGAAACGAACCGGGTTTGTGAGTGAAGCAAAATCGCACTTTTGCGTAACGATCATGCGACTGTCCCACGGATGGGCAGGCGCATCCACCAGCCCCCTGGAGAAACCACACCTCTCCAAACTTGAGCCGTTTGAAACCTCGGCTCAATTGTCCTTTCTCCAGGGACCAAGGGTCCCCGAAAGGGGGCCCTTTTTTAACAGCAATACCCCCTGTGGTTCGACGAGCCCAGGGATGGGAGAGCCAAACCCGGGAAGTGAAACGTGCCGGGTTTGTAAGTGGAGCAAAACCGCGCCATGGCTTACAACGGGGCGGAACGTGCATGTGCCAGTCCCAAGGACGGGCTGGCGCATCCAACAGTAGCCTTCTTTCAATGCGCAGAAAAGGAGAGCGACATGAGCGAGACCAAGCCACCCCCTACCCCCACCAAACGCCGTGACTTCCTCAAAAAAGCCGCCGTCACCACTGCCGGCGCGGCTGTCGCTGCCGCCACGATCGGTGCCCCGGCCGTCCACGCCCGGAAGAAACACACCTGGCGGATGGCCACCACCTGGCCGCCCCACTTCCCGGTCTTTGGCGAAGCGGCCGACAAGCTGGCCCATTGGGTCGACGTTATGTCCGAAGGCCGCTTAAAGATTCAAGTTTACGGTGCCGGTGAGCTGGTTCCGGCGATGATGGCCTTTGACGCGGTCAGTCGCGGAGTGGTGGAAATGGGGCACGGCGCCTCCTACTACTGGGCCGGGAAGAGCCCTGCCACGCAGTTTTTCGCCCAGGTCCCTTTCGGCATGAACGCCCAGCAGATGACCGCCTGGATCTACAAAGGAGGCGGTCTCGAAATCTGGGAAGATCTCTACAGCCGCTTCAATCTCATCCCTTTTCCCGTCGGTAACTCGGGTGTGCAGATGGGTGGTTGGTTCAACAAGGAGATTAACCGTATCGAGGACTACAAGGGGCTCAAGATGCGCATCCCCGGCCTCGGCGGCAAGGTCATCGCCAAGGCCGGTGGCTCGGCCATCCTGGTTGCCGGCGGCGAGATCTATACCAATCTGGAGCGAGGCGTGATCGACGCCACCGAGTGGGTCGGCCCCTACCATGACTACCTGATGGGCTTCCACAAGGCTGCCAAATATTACTACTACCCCGGCTGGCACGAACCGGGCCTGAACCTGGAGATGTTCGTCAACCGGCAGAAGTTTCTCGACCTGCCCAAGGACCTGCAGCAGATCATCCGTACTGCGGCCTACCGCAGCCACTGGTTTGAATTCGCCGAGTTCGAATCCAAGAACGTGGAGTATCTCAATAAACTGGTCAAGGAAGAGAACGTCCAGCTTAAGGCGTTCCCGGAGCAGGTGCTGAAGGACCTGAAAAAGCTCTCGGGCGAGGTGCTGCAGGAGGTGGTGGAAACCGATTCCGATTCTCGAAAAGTCTGGGACAGCTACACCGCTTTCCGCAAGAAAGTTTCCCAGTGGTCCAAGGTCACCGAACAGGCCTACGCGAAGACCTTTACAATGTAAATGGGATGGCAAAGGCCTTCCATGGCCCATACCATTCATCGTTCCGCAAAAGCGCGGTTTTGCTTCACTCACAAGAGCAGGTTCTTCGGTGAACCTGCTCTGGGCTCGACGCAGTGAACTGAGGCAGGAACGAGGGGGCCTCTTTTTTATTGTGGGCTGGATTAAATCAACAGTCGGTATCGACCAGGGTGACGGTGCAGAACGGATCGCCAAAGGAATCGTAGGTGACATAGCAGCCGTTGGCGGTCGGCGCCCCGCTGCCCTGGATGTCGTAACCGATGCGGGTGTAGCGGTTGGAGATGATGGTGGTCAACCCCTCCGATTCCACCAGGCCGATATGATCGTCCATACTGAGGGCATCGCCAAGTTCGGCGCGGCTTTCAGGGCAGAGATTGCGCCAGTCGACCTCCGAAGATCCGGCTTCGGTGGTCACAATATAAGCGCTTTGCCCACCACCCGGATTCGATGCGGCAGGGCTCAAACCCTGCGCATACGCTTTGCTGCGAATCATGATGATGGTGGAGTTCATCGCACCCTGGATACCTTTCAGGGTTGCGATCCTGGCCGAACGAGACAGGTCGGTAAATTGCGGGACAACCACTGCCGCAAGAACACCGAGGATCACGATCACCACGACCAGCTCGATCAGGGTGAAACCGGATTGGGAGTTTTGACCTCTTGGTTGGAGGATGCTCATCATAAATGAAAACCAGAGACTGTCCGTCAGAGACATTGCTTATTTTTAATTTTCTTCAACAAATATCAACTGCCGAGATTTTGGTCAAGATATAAATAACTTAGAGCACTTCCCCTTTCCCCAAAGACCGGTTTCAATATGCCACGTCGTTTGACAAACAACTGGGCTTTCTGTACGATTAGCTTTCGCTAATTTTTGCTCCGACCGCTATTCTGTTCACCGTCATGCGCATGAGGGAGTACGATGAAAAACCTGTCGATTCGATGGAAGGTCCTTATTCTGGGCATTGCTATGCCGATCGTCCTGGCAGTGATCCTCTTCACCGCCTATTACTACAATGCAAAGGACAATGCTCTCCAAGCGTTTGTCTCCAAGGCGCGGGCGATCTGTCTGATGACCGAGTCGGCACGGAATGTCGCCGAGGAGAAGTGGAAGCAGGGGATCTTTTCGGTAGGCGTTCTAAAGGCCTGGGCTTCGGTGGGTGATAAAGAAAAGATTCTGGCCGCTGTCCCCGTCGTGAATGCATGGCAGGCAGCGATGCATAAAGCGCAGGAAGGCGGTTACGAATTTCGGGTCCCCAAGCATCAACCCCGTAACCCCAAAAACGAACCGGACGAACTGGAAGCCCGGGCTCTGCAAGCCTTAAAGAGCGGGCAGTCGGAATATTACGAGATCGACCCTGAGCAAAATGCGGTTCGGTATTTTCGCCCGGTGGTTCTATCAGAAACCTGTATGTATTGCCACGGCGACCCGGCCAAGTCAGCAGAATACTGGGGTCGGAGTGACGGGCTCGATCCCACCGGCGGTCAGATGGAGAACTGGAAGGTCGGATCGATCCACGGTGCCTTTGAGGTCATCCAGTCCCTTGATGAGGCCGATGCCCAGGTAGCGGCTAACATGACCACCGCCAGTGGTGTCCTTGTTATCGGTCTGGCGATCTACGCCGTCTTTTTCGGTCTCTTCACGACCCGGGTTCTCCTAACCCCACTGAAGAAGACTGTCGCCATGCTGACCGGATTGGGAAAAGGCGATCTCGATTCGCGGCTGAAGATGGATCAGGGCGATGAGATCGGCTTGATGGCGAATGAGCTCGATGCCTTTGCCGACAATTTGAAGGAAGAGATACTGGAAGCTTTCAACCGCCTGGCAAAAGGGGACTTCACCTTCCAGGCCAAAGGGATGATCCGTCAGCCGTTGCAACAGGCCAACGACAGCCTCAACCGGATCATGGCCGATATCCAGACGACCAGCCGGAACGTCAACGGCCAGGCAATCACCGTCTCCCAGTCGAGTCAGGCCCTGTCCGACGGCGCCTCCAACCAGGCTGCTTCGCTGGAAGAGATCAGCGCCTCCCTCAACGAGTTGACCTCCCAGGTCCAGAGCAACGCCGAAAACGCCTCTACGGCCCGCCAGCTCTCTTCGGAGGTGCAGACCACCGCCGACGAAGGGAACAAACGGATGTGCCAGATGGTGTCGGCGATGGATGAGATCAG
Source organism: Thermodesulfobacteriota bacterium (assembly GCA_028282145.1). Taxonomy (GTDB): domain Bacteria; phylum Desulfobacterota; class Desulfuromonadia; order Desulfuromonadales; family Geopsychrobacteraceae; genus JANQIN01. The sequence goes on from JANQIN010000045.1 coordinate 13,500, forward strand.
TGAATCTGCGACAAGCATTCACAATATCATCAAAGTGATTGATGAGATCGCCTTCCAGACCAACTTGCTGGCTCTCAACGCGGCGGTCGAAGCGGCCCGTGCCGGACAGCACGGCAAAGGGTTCGCTGTGGTCGCGGAAGAGGTCCGCAACCTGGCCAGCCGCAGCGCCAAAGCGGCCCACGAGACCGCATCCCTGATTCAGAGTTCACTGGAAAACACCAAGAACGGTGCCGAAATCGCCAAGCTGACCCAAGAAGCCCTGAGCGAGATGATGACCGGTGTGGGCAAGGTCTCCACCCTGATCGAAGAGATTGCCACCGCCTCCACTGAACAAGCCGAAGGGATCTCACAGATGAATATCGGGGTCACCCAGATCGACCAGGTGACCCAGTCCAACACCGCCACCGCCGAAGAGTCGGCCTCCGCCGCCGAGGAGCTGGCCACCCAGGCCGAGCGGATGGCCGAGATGCTCAAGACCTTCAAGCTCAATATCCAGCAGACGGCTCAATCGGTTCAACCACCGCCTGCACCGCCACAGGCCAGCCTTCCGAAACCGGACGACTGGGGGCAATAAGCCCCGTTGCACCATCATAAGAAAAGGCGACCTGCAGCAGCGGGTCGCCTTTTCTTGTCTGAGGGCTCGCGGGGAAAAGCGTTTAGAATCAAGCCGGTTCCTGCACCAACTTTGGTGCCTCTGAACGATCCAGCAGACGAAGATAGTCCCCCTCCGGCATCGGACAGGCCAGCTTGAACCCCTGCGCCAGGTGGCACCCGGCCGACCGAACAAAGGCTTCCTGCTCCTCGGTCTCGACCCCTTCGGCAACCACGCGCATCCCCAGATTCCGCCCCAGTTCTACCATGCTCTTCAGAATGGCGTTGGAGCGGTCATCGGAATGGATCGTCTGCACAAAGGAGCGATCGATCTTGAAGGTGTCGGCGGCAAAAGACCGCAGATAGGCCATGGACGTATAGCCGGAGCCGAAATCATCCAGGGCGATCTTCAGACCCAACTCTTTCAACGCCTTCAGGGTCCGCTGCGTGCGGCGGGTATCCTCGATAAAGACCGATTCGGTCAGTTCCAGTTCCAGGTCAAACTCTTTTCCCAGCAGATGATTCTGGGCCAGACTCTCCCGAACCGCTTTGACAAACCCCCGCTGACTGAACTGTTTGGCCGAGATATTGATCGACAGTTTCCCGTGTCCAGCACCGGTCATCTTCCAGGCACTGTACCGCTGAAAAGCCGTCTGCATCACCCAGAGGTCCAGCCGGTCGATCAGGCCACTCTTCTCGGCAATGGGGATAAAAGAACCCGGTGCCAGCAACCCTTTGGTCGGGTGCTGCCAGCGAACCAGGGTCTCTCCCCCCACCAGAGCGCCGGTTTCCAGGTCCCATTGCGGTTGAAAAAACAACCGAAACTGTTCGCGCTCCAGGGCACAACGCAGCTCTTCTTCCACCTGTCGGATCTCACGGGCCTGGTTGCTGAGCTCCATCGAATGGAACTGGACCCGGTTCTTGCCTTTCTTCTTGGCGTCAAGCATCGCCTGGTCGGAATGACGCCACAGATCTTCCACCGTACGGCCATCCCGGGGATAGACGGCAATCCCGATACTGGCGGAAATCTCGGCGACCGTCCCCTTCAAATCAAACGGTTTCTGCAGCAGCTCCATAATCTTGCCGGACACCGCCTGAGCCGCCTGCACCGCCCCTTCCTGGGTCGGAACATCGGGAAGGATCACGGTAAATTCATCCCCACTCAACCGGGCCACCGTATCTCCATGACGGACCGCTTCATGCAAGCGGCCACCAACCGCTTTAAGCAACTGATCCCCCACCAGATGCCCATGGTAATCGTTGACCTGTTTGAATCGGTCCAGATCGATAAAGAGAAGCACCACGGCTCCCCCATTCCGTTCTGCCCGGGCCAACCCCTGGTCGAGGCGGTCGGTAAACAGAATGCGGTTGGGCAGACCGGTCACCCCGTCAAAATGGGCCTGTGTCTCCAGCAGTTGGTGTTGTTGACGGATCTCCAGGTTCGCCTCTTCGATGACTCCGAGGTACCGTTCGCGCTGCCGTGCCAGGCGGTAGAGGATCACACCGAAAACCAGCGAGAAGAGTGTGGCCAACCCAACCAGGGCGTTGGACAGGCGGTTGTAGGTGATCAGTTCGGTTTCGATCTTCCGCTGGACCAGGGTTTCGGTACGATCGGCGGTGGCCATGAAATCTTCAAAGACCTGATCGAAACGCTGATCGATCTCCGAACCGGGCTGAGAGGTCTGAAAATTCTGATAACGTTTCTCGGCAATGCGGCGGAACTTGGCCAGTTTCTCCTTTACAGCAAAGATGTTGGCTCGCATCTTCGGATCGGTCAGAGGATAGAAATTCCCTTTTTCGTTGGAGCCCCCGACCAACAGGGCCTGCGCATACCAGTCGGCCTGTTCCAGATAGTTCCAGACGTTCTCGATCTGCTCGTTCCGGTCGCCGGAAAGGATCTCTTCGAACCAGAGATGTCCCAATGCCGCATGGAGTTTGATCTCCATCGTCGCATCCACCTGCGGTGCCTGATGGGTCGCCAACTCTTCACCGCTGTATCCGAGATAGACGAGAATCATCAAAATGACACCAATAAACAAGGCAAAGATGCCGATCAGTTTCTGGGGCGAGTGAAAAGGGCTGTTCATCAAAAAGCCTGCGTTCTATGGGATATTTCCGAAGCCAAGCTCGACATATAAGCGATAAGTCTATCACTCCCTACCGTCCTGGCGCCTATCCCGTTTCAAAAGGGCGCACGTATCCGTGAACGAAAGGATGACATTTTAACATTAGTTTTTTATAAGAAAAGAAAATTTCGCCCTATGGAAACCGATTTTTCACGATTTTGTGCAGATTTACCTTCCCCATTCCAACCCGCATTCATACTTTCGACAGCTCAAAGACGCAAAACGCCTCGGCCCTGCTGCCATAGCCGGCCAACGTCCCGCGTCTTTTTTTCTAATATTTCGGCACCCCTTTTTGCCGCCTCCAACCCTAACCCGTAAAAACCACTACACCTTCCGGAGATTCTCTTTTTCTTTCCCTACTAATTGAGTCAATTTAATGCCCCTGCCCTATTGACGACAAACACAGTCTCTTTACACTTGGTCAAAAATGAAAATGCGCAATCGTGCATGCAAACACAGGGAGGGACCCAAGGATGATCGAGTTTCGGATAGAACAGTTCTTGCCGTGCGACCTGGAAGCCATCAGCGGAGTCATCCACCGAAAGCCCCTGCCCGACCCCGCTGCCCCCCTCTATTTCCAACACCCCCTCTGGGCCTATCCGATGAACCAGGGGACCCTTCTCGACGGCGATTGCGGCCAGTTTTATTCCGACCACCTATCCTTACTGGAAAAACTCCCCGGGAAAAGCGCACTTCAGTTGGCCGACAACGATCAGGAGTTCCATGAACTCGAGCAGCTCTACTACTACGGCGCCATCGGGCCGCAACAGGTCCAAGGGGCGCAGCTCAACCGGATCACGGCCGGTACCGAGTACGCCTCTCTCTATTCCCCCGGGGAAACCACCTGGTTTACCTATATCCCGCAAAAGATCGAGATCGACCTCACCTGGAACTGCAACTTTCAATGTATCCACTGCGCCAAGGACTCCTCCCCCGCCTCGGAATCGGGACAGATGCAGTTGGAAGACCACATTCGGCTGATCGAACAGGCGGGGCAGCTGGGTGTTCCGGCCTTGACCTTGATGGGGGGGGAACCGACCTGTCACCCCGAATTTATCGAACTGGCGGTCATCGCCCGCTACGCGGGGATTCGTACCCTCGCCACCAGCACCAACGGCTGGCTGGTCGACGACGCGCTGGCCGCCAAGATGGCCCATCTTTTCAACTCGCTGCAGGTCAGCATCCACGGCTCCCGTGCCGAGGTCCACGACCATATCGCCGGTCGCACGGGGGCTTTTGAGCGCGCCTGTCGCGCGATTCGCCTCTTCCGGGAGAAGGGGGCCAAATCGGTCAACATCGCCTTTACGGTGATGAAGGAAAACCTCGACGAGCTGCCGGCCATGGTTGCCCTGGCCGAAGAGTTGGGGGCTCCCTCCATCCGGTTCCTGGTTCTGGCCGACGAAGGCCGTGCCCACCAGCTGGGGCTGTGGACCGACGAGGACAAGCACCGCATCGCCCAACAGATCGGCGAACTTCACCAGAGCTATCAGGGAAAGATCGAGGTCGAAGCGGGCGGGTTCCCGGCCTACTGCGCCATCGATCCCCAGGCCGCCGTTTACGGTTGCCCCGGCGGACGGACCCTGATGTACGTCAACGCGGATGGGGAGATCCGTCCCTGTCACGCGATGGAAGACACCATCGACCGGCTGCAGAACCAATCCGACATTCTGGCGCTGTGGCACAGTGAGCTGATGGTGCAACTCCGACAAAAACTCGCCTGTAAATGTCCCTACAATGAAATTTGCGCTGGAGGTTGCCTTGGGAATCAACGTTGGCGCCAGGTTTTTCTAGACACCAAAGGAGGGATAAATGCCCGCTGTATCGCGTGATGTCCAAAGCACCATTCGCGAAGAGTTCATTCGTATCCGAAAAGATCTACTCGACAGTATCGGGCCGGGAAGTGTGATGGCCTGTGAGAGCTGCCATCATGACGATGGTTGTTGTTCCGACAAAGGCTGCTGCCAGGACAAAGGTTGCTGCCAGGAGAACAAAGGGCTCGACTACCTGATTCAGGACCGCTTCGACATTCTTCAATCGTACATCCTGAGCAACCGCGAGCCCATTGTGAAGTTTTTCAAAACAAAAGGTGTAGACCTCGATCTTTAACCCCAGGCGTATCTTCGCCAAAAACGGGCAGCCCCCCAGGTAATCTCAAGCCATGCGATCAGCGACCGTGCGATTCCCGCTTCGGTCGCTTTTTTATCGCTATGGGGCTAAAAAGGCTGGCGGACAAGGCCGGTTGACGACCGGGGGAGCCAACAGTCCGGACACCTGCCCGCCCTCCCCTCAGTTCGACTGGGGATCCGAGTTGGACGGGGGGCCCTCCCCTGTCGCAGGCGAGAGATCGGCCAGGATCTTGCCATGACACGTCGGGCAAATACTATGGGTAATACCGTCCGGGCCGGGTTTGGGTTTTAATTCTTTGCCGCACCACGCACATAAACGCCTCAGCATTTTTCCCCTCCGCGCTCGTCAAAATTGGCCAAACACACGCCCTCTTCACAACAAGTTTCAACACCATCCGCACGATAAACGCCCATCACGGGCAAAAAAGGCCAGGTTTCCGTTTGTATCCCCCTGGGAATCTTGATATCTTGACACATTGGGCAAACGACGCACCTCCAAGGTCCAGGGTTCTGTTTCCCGCCTTGATCTGATCAAGGCGCAACTGGTCAGTAGCCCTTACACGGCAGGAATGCCCCTTCTCTCCCGGCAAAACGGCCGAGACGGGTCAACAACGCGCGACGTTGCCAAATAGCTGATCGGTACCATGGTCAAAAGAAGAATATTGCCATAGGTATTATTTGTCAACCATTTTTTATTGTCAGAGTAATATTTTGTTTGCCGAGCGTCTCCGACAAATTCGAAAAGAGCGCAAGATCACCCAGGTGAAACTGGCCGAACACCTTGGAATCTCGCAGGGTTTTCTCTCCGCCATGGAACAGGGAAAGAAAGCTCCCGGCAGCGCTGTTCTGATCGCGCTGTCCAAGTTTTTTGACGTCAATGCGCAATGGTTCCTCACCGGCGAAGGCAAAAAATACGCCTCGCACGCAACGTACGATCTGCACGATCTCCTTCCGCCGAAATTGACGGAAATCGTCGCCGATAAAATGGCCCGTTACGGCAAAGACCCGGTGGATATCTCCGAGGGAGCCATCGTGCTTGTCTCTCTATACAATCTGTTGTCCCACGCGGAGCAACGCGACCTGATTGCCCATGCCGCCAAACAGGTCATTTCCACCAAAGCCGACCTTAAAAAGAGTTGACGCCCCACCGGCCACGCCCGGCTTCGGCATACCGGTCCCTGGCAATTCGAAAGAGTGGATTGTTTAAAGAAGGGGACTTCCTGCGGAAAAGACCAGGCCCTCTCGGCCCCACCAGATCTTACACAACGGAAAAAGAGATGTAGTGCACCCGGATCTTGTCGCGGAACTCCTGGTTCTCCGGCAGGTAGGGGCAAGGTTCCGAGATACGAACCCGCGCGATCCGACCCTCATGGGAAAGTCTTTCCAGGACCTTCTGAAAGTCCCGCTGAACAAACAGATCGTCCCGCTGGGTGACAACGACCGTTCCGCCCGGTCGGACGATGCGGCAGAACTCGCTTAACGTTTCCAAGGAATCATCCAGGTAGGTCAGCACGCCCGCACAGACCAGACCGTCGTACTGATCGTCGGCAAGGGGATACGGACGCTGTCGCATATCGATCACACGCAGATGGTTGTAGGCGCCCGACCTGGCCGCTTCCTCCAGAGAACGGCTGGAAACATCCACCCCATCCACAGTGGCAAAACCGGCAGCGCGCAACGCCTTGCCACAGAGGCCGGTGCCGCAGCCGGCGTCCAGCACAGCGGATTGAGGAGGCAGCTCAGATCGAAGCCTCAGAGCGACCTGTTCCGGTGCATCGTAACGCCACTCAGCCAGGGTCTGATTGTACTTCCCCGCCCAGGTGTCGTAGTAGGTCGCAACATCCTCATCGCTTTGGTACACCGTGCTGAGCCCTTGATATTTGGGCTTGCCGTCGGAAGCCATGGCCTTCCCTTCGAATCGGTTGTCACAAAAAGATCGGCGGGACAGGATTACTTTCTGCCGGCAAAAACCAGCTTTCCGCCCAGATGACCGGCCAGCAGGGTCGCGGCCGTGGCCAGCAGGGCAATCATGAAATAGAGGTGGCGAAACGGCGAATCGCCACCGGCCACACCCGGCTCGAAGATCGGCCAGACGGCCAGGATCACCACCGAGACCAGGACGATCAGGCCGCAGGTGATCTTGGTGATAAAGAGCGGCGTCTTCGCCTTCTGGTACCGGGCCTTCCAGTCCACGTATCCCGAACCCAGCACAGCCGGCATCACCACAAAGACAAAGACCAGGTTGTAGTAGGCGGCTTTGGCAAAGCTGTCCAGCCCCAGCAGCAGGGCAATGGCCAGAAAAACCACGGCTACCGGCAGCAGACCCGAGGGGGTATGAACCGAAATCGGGTGTAGATGTAGGGTGTCTTTCAAACGCGCAAAGAACCCCGGGCGCTCAACCACCACCTCTGTGGGTACCACAGGCGCTTCTTCCTTCACTTCCGGTTCTTCATTATCGACCAGGAGGACAAACTTATCCGAACTCGCCCCGCACAACGGACACTCGTCCGGCGGCGTTTCCCCTTCATGGATATAACCGCAGACCGTACATTCCCACTTTTTCATGGAGTTATCCCTTTCACTGCAGAAGGGGTAAGTGTATCACCTGCTCTGGCAGATCGCACTCGAACTGGTGACTTTCCATTGGGGAACCTTGGATTCTTTCCGTTCTTTCAACGGTTTCTCAGCGGAGACGATGGTCGTCTCTCCCAGGGAGACATTCTCCACCATCACCGAACCGTCACCGTACCTCCCGGTATCGCTGCGGACGAAATAGGTTACCCGCACCCGACGGCAATCCGGACCGGAGACCGTTCCGCTGATCTCCAACGTATCGCCGACCTGCGCCACCGACAGCCGAAGGTCGTAGTTGCTCACCACCTTCACCCCCGCCGTGCTGCCCTTCTGGGAACCAGCCTTCGCCGGGTTTGTCTCCGTACCCACATCGGTGTAGATCTTCAGCGGACCGACATCCCCGGAGTCCGTCGCAGGAGGGGTGGTCTCCGGAGCAGAGACTTCCTCCGCAGGAGCCTGGTTCGCAATCGGGCCGCTCAGGGTTTCAGAGCTGGGTTGGAACAAAGAAGCAGGATCGCCAAAGAGGACAAAAAGTCGTGCTCCGACGTTTCTCAGGTAGCCCATGGTTTTTAAAGACGCCAAGATCTTTGAACGGAGCTATTGTAGCACTTTCGAGAGAGGCTCTAAGACAGATCGTCGGGTTTCAAGAACAAACTCCAAGAAAAGGTTCACCTGAAACGGCGGAAACGTCGCCCCACCGAGGCACCAGACAACCCGAGTTCCCGGAATATTCACCTGCACGGTTGTATTTTCGCTGTCGAAAGTGTTACGGTGAATCCGCAAAAGTTTGTGACAAGTTTTCTCTCCTGAGCGTCATCGTGACCGCACAGGAAAAAGGACACAGGCCAATGTCGGACTGTGTTTTTTATGTTTGAAGAAAAAAGTGCACAACGAAACGCCCGACTGGGCAAGGAGAACAGCATGGCTGAAGGAACCGTCAAGTGGTTTAACGCAGACAAAGGGTTTGGTTTTATCGAGCAGGACAATGGGGAAGATGTCTTTGTCCATTTCTCGGCGATTCAAAGCGACGGCTTCAAATCCCTCGATGAAGGCGACCGTGTAGCATTCGACGTCGTGCAGGGGAACAAAGGCCTGCAGTCTGCCAACGTCCGCAAACAGTGATTCTGTTTTTCAACGGCACTTACCCCGTGCCTTAAGGCCCTGTCTGTACTCAGACAGGGCCTTATTTTTCAACAAGGAGGCGTTATGGCGCGTAAACCCAACTATGGATTTGAAAAGAGGCAACGTGAGCTGGCCAAACAAAAGAAGAAAGAAGAGAAACGTTTGCGCAAGCTTGCCGATGTGCAGGACACGACCCAGGGTGTAAATTCGGAGGAAAGCTCCGGGAGTCAGGACTGACGTTCAGCCCCGCCACAATGTCCAAGGCTTGTTGTTCTTGTCGGTGCTGAAGGTAAACCGGGCACCGCATTCCACACATCGATAATCCTGTTCCACATACCCCCGGTGGCCTCGGCCAAAGACCCGCTTTTCTTCCATCGGCAGCATCTGATCGTGGGGCTTGGCCCGGGCCGTCTTGACCTCCAGTCCGTCACAGAGTTCACATACCGTACTCGCTGCCATATCAACCCCCATTGCATCGCATTAGTTTGGCTCCCGACTCGAACAGGACCTCCACCATATACTTCCCCTTGATACGACGTACCAGTCCCAGGCCGAAATGGGGATGGTCGATCAACGCCTCTACCTCATAGTTTCGTGTGATGGAATAGCGAATCGCCTTACGCCCTGCAAAAGTCGCCTTCAATTTCTGCCATTCCGAAGCGCCTGAGCTCGACTCCATCGACGCAGTGGATAAAGAGAGCGGTGGCCGGTAGGAATGTTCCCAGTCACATTGGGCACATTGCACCCGGTGCAAGTGGTTCTCCTTTACACTGATCACTGTGTGGGGCAAGTTCTGGCAACAACGGGTACACCGCGCTTCGATCGTCGACCCGACAACCGGACGTGCAACTATCATAGTGGGGCTCCCTTCTTGGCGTGACACGCCAGGGATGCCGAAAGTGTCCAGGGAGATCGCTGGATGCAGAAGGCGGGGTGGCCTTTCATCTGCCAAGGCCCAAAAGCTCAGCACCGCTTGTTCATCTCCGTACGGTGCAAAGAATGCGTTCGCTTCAGTGTACGCCTATTACAGAAAATAAGACAGAAATTATCCCGCAGAAAAGGAAGACAATGCCCTTGAATCAGGCTTCAACGAAGGCCAGAACCCCTCCATAACCAAGAAGCCCCATTTCACAGTCGAAATAAGGCTTCTTGGCAAACAAACGATAATGCGCGGAGATATCAGTCCAGAGCGACCTCGTCAAAATCGTCCAGCCAGCCTCCGGTCTCCGTCAGGGTATAGGCCAGCAAGCGGGACGCCTCTTCCGGTGCTTCCTGGCGGGCGTGGATCTGTTTCAGGACCATGGTGTTGCCGCTGCGACCACAGATCTCCAGCTTGCCGATATCGTGCCCCATGATGAACTTGAACCGTTTGGCGTAGCCGTCCATCCGCCGACGGGCCGCATCGACCAGATCGATCCCCTCTTTCAACGGCACCTGGAAATGATGACGCACCCGTGCCACCGGCATGCACTGATAGAGATAGTACGGGTTAACCCCGATGGACATCAGACCGTTCATCAGTGCGACCAGGGTCTCCTCCGCGTCGTTGACACCGCGCAGCAGCACCGCCTGATTATTGACCGTGATCCCCGCTTCGCAGAGCCGCTTCACCGCCTCCGCCGTTTCCGGGGTGATCTCGTTCGGATGGTTGAAGTGGGTCGGCACCTGCAGGGTCTTGCTGCGGTTAAAGTCGGCCAGTACGTCCAACAGTTCCTTATCGGCAAACCGCATCGGGTAAACCACCGGCGCCCGGGAACCGATCCGGACAAAGTTGAGGTGCGGAATCTCCTTCAACGCGTCCAGCATCTGCCGGATCACCTCGGTTGGCAGCAGCAACGGGTCACCGCCCGAGATCACCACATTGGAGATCTCCGGATGCGCAGCAATATATGTCGCCGCATTGCGAAAGTTCTCCACCGTCTGATTGTTCGGCAACCCGACCATCCGCTTGCGGAAACAGTGACGGCAGTACATCGAGCAATACTCCGTTGCTACCACCAGGGCGGTGTAGGCGTATTTATGCAGAATTCCGTTGCCTTTGTCGTGCTTGTCGTCCCCGTAAGGGTCGGGGGTCGTCTCCCCCATCGCACCGGCGACGATCAGCTCCTCCGTCGTCGGTACCGCCAGCTTGCGGATCGGATCGTCCGCGTCGGTCGGGTCGATCAGGTCCAGGTAGTACCGGGGAATATTCATCGGGTAGGCGTCCACCACCTGGCGCAGGTCGGCCTCTTCCGCCGCCGTCAGCGGGAGGACCGCCTTCAGAGCGTCGACGTTCTTGATGTTGTTTGGTAACTCGTCTTGCCAGTCAAGGTTCATCCAGTCGATCGAATCGCATGATATTGTGGTTGCGGGTGTACCGCTCATAAGGATCTGTCCTTCGGTTAGGGTGTGCTTCCGAAAACGGAAGTTCCAGATCACTCTGAGGCGGCTGCCGATAGATAGAAATAAGGATAAAAGATAAAAGACGGCAAAACACCGCCGTCGTTAGAAAACGGGTGGGAGCCAGACAACAGAGGTCTGAAAAGAAAGTGAAGTATGGGTTTTGGTCAGTGACGGGGCCGCCTTGTACCCTGTCTCAAAGCGGATCGCGATGAGCAGGCACAGGCCCCAGAGAGCGAGGGTTCGTCCCGAAACGACCCGGGGTCGATTCGGTCCACCTCAAAAAGCGGGGTCATGGTCGGTCCATTTGGGAACAAAACAGCGCCATGACTTAAGAGGTCGCCACACTAACATCGATGACACGGGGAGTCAAACCCTGTCGCCAAACGAAAAAAGCCTCAGAATTTAAGCATCTGAGGCTTCGCTTCTTTACTAAAAATGGCTACAGGGTATGACAGACCGCCGTGGAACTGGTCACCTGCCAGGTCGACGTCTTCGACTGCTTCCGTTCCTCCAGCGACTTGGTCGTCGAAAAGATGGTCTTCTCACCCAGGGAGACGTTCTCCACGACCGTCGAACCGTCGCCGTAACGCCCGGTATCGGATCGAACGAAATAGGTCACCCGAACTTTGCGGCATTCGGGGCCGGAGATCGTTCCACTGATCTCCAGCGTATCGCCGACCTGCGCCACCGACAGCCGGAGGTCGTAATTACTCACCACCTTCACCCCGGCCGTGCTGCCCTTCTGGCTAGCACCCTTCGCCGGGTTTGTCTCCGTGCCCACATCGGTATAGATCTTCAGCGGACCGACGTTGCCCGAATCGGTAGCCGGAGGGGCGGTCTCTGTGGTGGGTTCGTCAGCAGGAGCCTGCTTCGCAATCGGGCCGCTCAGGGTTCCGGAGCTGGGTTGGAACAGAGAAGCAGGGTCACCAAAGAGGACAAAGAGCCCTGCCCCAACAAACAACAATGTGAATAGGATGATTTCGCGCACGGTCTTCCCTCCGTAGCCTCAAAGTACCCTTCAAAACGTAAAACGCCCCATTTTTATATCAAAATGGGGCAAATAAGGCCAAAAAACAGTCGATTTCTGGGGCTGAATCAAATGATTCCCTGCACTTAACCTGGTCCGACCCCAATCGTCCTAAAGGGGCACACCAGATGCAGCACTGTTGAGACTGCGATAAGCTCATTAAAAAGGGGGCACTTATCATGGCAGACAAACCTCATTTGATCGGCATTAACCATCTGGCGCTCGAAGTGGGCGATATCGACGCCGCTTTAGAGTTCTACGGTCGCTTTTTCACCTTCACGCTTCGAGGCCGCGGAGACGGGATGGCCTTTATCGATATGGGGGATCAATTTCTTGCGCTATCGGAAACGCCCGAGCAAACACCGGATCGGCACCGGCATTTCGGCCTGGTGGTCGATGATCGCAGTCAGTTGCAAAAACAGCTGGTAGCCCATCAGGTGGAACTGATCCCCGGTATGGGGCTCAACTTCCGAGATCCCTGGGGTAACTTTGTGCAGGTGGTGGAATATGGCGACATCCAATTCAGTAAGACCGAGGCCGTACTTCGTGGGATGGGGCTTAACCTGAGCAAGACCGACGCGGCA
>JANQIN010000116.1 GCA_028282145.1 Thermodesulfobacteriota bacterium
AGCGCATTGGCCAGAGCACTGGGATCTCCACAAATACGGGCACCAGCAGCATCCGCCAGATACTCTCGGGAACGTGAAACCGCCATCTGGATCAGCATCGCAGCCAGTGGTGCAATAAAAGCCGTTGCCAGCATGCTCGTCAGGCTACTTCCGCCTTCTTCATCGCTGGAACGGCCTCCGAAAATGGCGGCCCACTGCATCATATTTCCAAGCATGGCAATGGCCCCGGCCAAGGTGGCGGCAAGGGTAGAAATCAGAGTGTCACGGTTTTGGATATGGGCGAGTTCATGAGCCATCACCCCTTCGAGTTCCTTCTCCGAGAGCAAACGCTTCAACCCTTCCGTGGCAGCGACGGAGGCATGGCGGGGATTCCGTCCCGTTGCAAAAGCATTGGGGGTTGCGGAGGGGATAATATAGACCTTGGGCATCGGCAGTTTTGCCTGATGTGCGAGCCGATACACCATCCTGTACAGGACAGGATCGTCGGTCTCAGACACCTCCCGAGCTTTGTAAAGCCTGAGGACAAGCCTGTCCGAGTACCAATACGAGAAGAAGTTCATCCCACCGGCAAAAAGAAAGGCAATCAGCATGCCGGCGTGGCCGCCCAGAGCTTGTCCCGTGGCAACCAACAAAAGGGTCAGACTGGTGAGCAGGAAAGTGGTTTTCACGCGATTCATTTTCTTTGACCTCCGAGTGCTATAGCCCACCGCAGGTAAAAGAAAAGACCTTTACCTGCAGCATGTTACATGCTCAAGTAAAGGTCTTGCAGATTCCGACTGTTCGTCGCAACCCCGCGCCCGGACGGCTGACGCCGTCGAAATGACGAATCGCGGGCCGGTCATGTCTCCGACCGGTTGCTACTCCCCTTTTAAGAAACAATACGGTAGCCAAACCGAGAACGGCTGTCAATGCAAATCGGAAAAGTTCAACAGGCGCCTCTCTTCCCGATTGTTTTTCAACATCGTACCTTGACGGGAAAACTTTATTTGGCTATTTTGCCAAATAAAAAAGTACCTCATCAGGCATCGAGACTCAAACCTTCCTCTCCCTTGGAAGCAAAGTCAGGCCGTCAAGATATAATATAGTATTACTTCTCCCCAAAAAGGCGATGAATGAATTGATGACACGTCTCCTTTTTTTTCTTTTTCCACTGAGTCTGATACTATTCACGGCTCCTGTGGCCGCCAAGGAAACCATCTACTTTGGCGCGATCCCCCGCTACAACCCCATGATCATGTACAAAAACTACCAACCGATCATGGACTATCTCAACCGCACTACCCCCTACCACTTTGAACTGAAACTGGCCCGCAACTATCTCGAAGCTGTCGAACATCTGCGTGACGGGGTAACACAGGTGGCTGCCCTGGGCGATGTCACCTTTGCCACTGCCAGCCTTCGCTTTGGAGCCCAGCCGATCCTGAGACCAAAAAACAAAGCGGGGGCCCCGCATTATTACAGCCTGATTGTCGTGCGTCACGACAGCCCTTTGACCGACATCTCACAATTACGGGGAAAAACGTTTGCCTTCGGCAGCCTTCAGTCTACATCGGGCAATTTCATCCCACGGGCCTATCTTGAGCAACAGGGCGTACAACTGGAAGATCTGAAAAGCTACTCGAATCTGGCCACTCACACGGATGTGGCACGGGCCGTATTGAAGCGCCAGTACGATGCGGGTGCCGTAAAGGATGTGGTCGCCTATCGTTACGAAGCGTTTGGCCTGCGTATCCTGGCCCGCTCCGAACCTATCCCATCGGTACCGATTGCCGTGCGCAAGGATGCCTCATCCGACCTGGTCAACGCCATCACCGATGCTCTACTTGCTATCGACCCTGTGAATCCCGACCATCAACGAATGCTCGCCGATTGGGACCCCGAATTCCGTCACGGATTTGTTCCCGCGTCGATTGACGATTATCGTAGCATTCTGCAAACACTCAGCGGTGAACGAGGTGGGCCCCAATGAAGAACACGGTACCGACCCTATTGAGCTTGCGCGCCAAGTTCATGTTCTTCGCCACCAGCCTTGTTTTTGTCTTTGCTGTTGTTCTCGGAGCTTTGGCCTGGAACAACCAACGACAGATGCTGATCGAGCGGCTGGAAGAGTCCGGCTCGGTGTTGGTCAGCAGCATGGCGATTCCAATCATCAATGCATTGCTGTATGAAGAACTGGGGCTGGTTTCCGAGGGAGGCCTGCTGGACAACTTCATTCTTACTATTATCGACAATCCCGAACTACAACCGGTCTATGCGTTGGCCTTTGACACCGAGGGCAAAATTCTAGCTCACAGTCAGATGAGCCTTTACGGAGAGCAGTTGACCGATGCCTTGACCCAGCAGGTTCTTCTGAACAACGACGTTCAGGTCACCGAGACCTTCTGGCAAGGGCAGAGAGTCTTGGATGTTGGTGAACCTTTGGCGATTCACGGTAAACGCTGGGGCGGCTTACGGGTCGGCTTGCCCCTGACACCACTGTACGAGGAATTGGATGCGCTGACGGCCCGGATCATCAACTACAGCTTTTCCATCGCCTGTATTGCTCTGATCATTTTCTATATTACCGGTGAGCGGCTCGCCCGCCCTCTACGACGGCTGGCAGGGCAGATGGAACAGGTCGACAGCCAGAGCCTGACCGAGGTTCCGCCCGACCCACGGCGGGATGAAATTGGTCTACTGCATCGGAGCTTCCGCCACATGATCAGCCGACTGATCACCTCGGAAAAGGAACGGGACCAAGGTGTTCAGCAGCTGTTGGAAAATGAGCGACTGGTCACCGCCGGCCGTATCGTGGCCGGTGTAGCGCACGAAATCAATAACCCGCTGGCCGGCATCCAGGGGGCACTGTATACCCTGCAAAAAAAACCGGACACCTTTGAGCAATACCATCCGTTGCTGCTTCAGGAGGTCGATCGTATCAGCGGCATCGTTCACCAACTGCTGGACATCTCAAGCGCCGGCGAACTGGAGATGGCTGCGGTCGAAACCGACCACCTGACGGACGATATCTTGCGCATCTGCCAATTGGCGACCAAGGACCTTTCCATTGAGTGGGTGGAAGAAGAAAGGGCTGCCAACACGACCCTGAACTGCGATGCACGCAAAATTCAACAGGTAGCGCTGAATCTGGCGATCAATGCAGCCGACGCATTACGAAATGAAGGGACGATCCGGGTACGCTCCCAGGTTAATGGGGACAGGTTCTGTTGGTGCATCACCGATAACGGACCCGGCATCCCGAAGCATCTGCGGCAGCAGATCTTTACCCCTTTCTTCACCACCAAGGTGGCAGGGAAAGGGACCGGGATCGGCCTGGCCTTCTGCGCCAGCACGGTAGAGAAGCACGGTGGCAAACTTCGCCTGATCGATTCGGTGGTCGGTGCCAGTTTTGAAATCTGCCTCCCGCTTAACGGAAAGGACGTCTGATGGACAGCAAGACAATCCTGCTGGTGGAGGATGAAACCCTTCACCGCATGACCCTGATCGAGACGCTGACCGATGCCGGCTACCAGGTGCTGAGCGCCGAGGACGGCCAACAGGCGCTGAATCTGATGACGAAACACCACTTCGGTGTAGCCCTGCTGGATATCAAATTGCCGGACATTTCGGGGATTGAACTGTTTCATGAGCTGCAACGGCGCCAGCCAGATTGCAACACCTTGCTGATGACCGGTCAATCCAGCGTTGAAGCCGCCGTGGCGGCCATGCGGGACGGTGCCTATGATTACCTCGCTAAGCCGTTCAAAATGGATCTGTTGCTGATGCGGCTGGAGCGGGCCTTCCAACTGCAACAGTTGCGGCAGCAGGTTTCTGAGGCCACTCAATCGCCAATCATTGAAAGCCATTCTCCTAAGTTTCAGCAGGTGATTCAGGCCAGCCAGGTCGCCGCAAAAACCCAGGCGACAGTGCTGATTCTTGGTGAAAGTGGTGTTGGCAAAGAACGGCTGGCCGACTATATCCACCAGAACAGCCCAAGGGCCAAGGGACCGATGATACGAGTCAACTGTGCCGCCATCCCGGAAACCCTGCTGGAAGGGGAGCTGTTCGGCTATACCAAAGGGGCATTCTCTGGCGCCAGCCATGCCCACGATGGTCTTCTACTCCAAGCCGACGGTGGTACACTCTTCCTCGATGAAGTCGGCGAGATCCCACTGCCGGTACAGGTCAAACTGCTGCGGGTATTGCAGGAACGAACCCTCCGCCGATTGGGCGAGCAGAAAGACCGTAAAGTCGACTTCCGCCTGATTGCCGCCACCCATCAGGCCCCGTCCAAATTGGTGCAACAAGGCAAGATGCGGGAGGACTTCTTCTACCGGTTGAACGTGATTCCGTTGCAGATCCCTGCTTTACGAGAGCGCCAGGACGACCTTCATATGCTGATCGTCGATATCATCCGTGAGATCTCAACCCAATACGACCAGGTCCCGATTGTATTGTCGTCCGATTCTTTGAGCGCGTTGGAGCACTACCGGTATCCGGGAAATATTCGGGAGCTGCGCAATATCCTTGAGCGATTACAGGTCCTCTATGCGGGCAAGACGATTGAGCCGGGACAATTGCCAGCGGAAGTGTTGACCGGACCGGCCGCCGGTGTGGATCTGATTCAGGCAGTACGCACCGATCGGCCGTTGAAGGTAGCGGTGCGTGAATTTGAGGAGAGATTCATTCAGGCGGTGGTACACGAAGAAGGCGGAAATCGAACCGCTGCCGCCAAGCGGCTGGGCATCTCACGAAAGACGCTTTGGGAGAAATTCCGCGAAACTGAGGAGGATTCGTAACATCCACGATAGACCAGCAAACCACTGATATTACTTACTGTTTTTTGTCTTCCCAAAAACCGTTACATTTTTGAAACAGTTCCTACCTCAATCAACCGCTGCACCCAAACCCCATAACCGGCTGTTTTAAAAAGACTTTTCAAAAATCTCCCCCTTGGCACCGTTCCTGCTCTCATTAGATGAGTTGACGATCGCTTGCCGGGTGACCATTCCGGTCGCCACAGACAAGCCAACCCAAAATGAGGAGGAGTGGAGCATGTATCTATTGTGGGACATCCGCGTCTCGTTGGACCTGTTTCTCGGTGGGCTTGGCATCGGTGCCTTTCTGCTGGGAGCGCTTCTTTACCAGGCTGATCGGGAAGCCTATGCCGAAGCCATCAAGAAGGCTTTTCTGATGGCCCCTGTTACCGTCATCGCCGGCTTGCTGCTACTGATGACAGAGCTGGGCCGACCGATAAATGTCATCAAAACCGTTTATGCGGTTAACCCGACATCCTTTATGTCGATCGGTATCTTTTTACAGGGACTTTTCGTCCTGGTGTCCTGCATCATCGCTTTCAGGTTAATCACCAAAGGTGACGCAGGCTTGTCCCGCGCGTTGGTCTATATTGGGGCAGCCCTGGCCGGTCTGGTCGGATTCTACCACGGCTTCCTGCTGACCGGCATCGGTCTGGAGCCCTGGAACAACGCGCTGCCGACCGTCTTTTTCCTGTCGTCGATTGTGGCCGGTTCGTCTCTGGCG
Source organism: Thermodesulfobacteriota bacterium (assembly GCA_028282145.1). GTDB lineage: Bacteria > Desulfobacterota > Desulfuromonadia > Desulfuromonadales > Geopsychrobacteraceae > JANQIN01. Next base: position 5,521 of record JANQIN010000116.1, read on the forward strand.
CTGCTACTCAGTTACAGTCAACTGGAACAGATCAACGAGCGCTTTAACCTACCCGTGACGCTGAATCTGGCCCTGACATTGGAGCTGGCAGCGGTGGCCGCCTGGGCCTATCATCTTGCCCTGGCCAGCCAGGCCTCGAAACAGACCTACGTTGCCCTGATGGAAAACTACGGCATGGAATTCTGGGGCCTGAGCATTCTTCTCGGTCTGATCGTTCCCATCGTGCTGCTGAGCCTGATTTTACTGAAAAAAGCCCACCTCAAAGCAACCTTTGCGGCAGCTTCTGTGGCCATAATCAGTGGCAGTTTCTTCCTCAAAAATCTGATTGTTTATCTGGGTCAGACCGCATAAGGAGATAACCAACATGAGTATGAATCGCAGAAATTTTCTGAAGATGTCCGCTTCCTCCGCGGCCGCTGCTGCAGCCGCCGCCACGGTTGCACCTTTTATGAAACCGGAAGAGGCCGACGCCAAGATCGGTGAACTCGCTTACGAAGGCGAGGCCGGCAAATGGGTCGCCTCCACCTGTCAGGGGTGTACCAGCTGGTGCAGCATTGAAGGCCTGGTCGTCGGCGGCCGTGTGGTCAAAGTTCGCGGCAACCCCAACAGCCCCAGCGAAGGCCGCATCTGCCCACGCCCCCACCTGGCAATGCAGCAGCAGTACGATCCGGATCGGGTCAAGGCGCCGCTCAAGCGAACCAATCCTGAGAAGGGCAAGGGGATCGACCCCAAGTTCGTTCCCACCAGCTGGGACGAGG
>JANQIN010000140.1 GCA_028282145.1 Thermodesulfobacteriota bacterium
GGATGGTGTCTGTGTTCACCTGCCGATGTTTGCGGTTCTGGCCGCCAATATGTTCGGAATTGAGATGGGCATCAGCGACATGACCATTCTGATGGTCACCACCCTGCTGGCCTCAATCGGTACCGGCGGTGTTCCCGGCGGCAGCACCATGCTGCTCTTCATCATCCTGGGCGCCATGGGGCTGGATCCGTCTCAGATTGCCATCATCGTCGCTCTGGCACTGGGTATCAACCCGATCCTCGATATGTTCGAAACCATGAACAACATCACCGGCGACATGGTCTGCACCTATTCGGTTGCCTGCCAGGAAGACTTGCTGGATGATGGTAGTGAGGCACCGGTCGGTCCTGCCGAAGCCGTGGCTGTATTGACCGAACAGGATTCACCTGCAAGCTGACCCCTCAACCTGTCCGACCCCCGATCTTTGGGGGTCGGGCGGGAACGGAGCCTTTTATGGATTCCATCCGCTTTTTATACCGCACCGGGCATGGCCCCTCCAGCAGTCACACCATGGGACCGCGTCGTGCGGCCGAACAGTTCCAGCAACGTTGTCAAGCCGGGAAGTACCGCGTCACCCTGTTCGGCAGTCTGGCCGCTACCGGCAAAGGCCATATGACCGATCGGGCCATTCTGGAAGTGTTGGGTGCGGATCGGACCGAGATTGTCTGGTGTGACGAGCGAACCCTGCCCCTTCATCCCAACGGGATGCGGTTTGAAGGGTTGGAGGATAACGGGAACCTTGCTGACAGCTGGGAGGTTTACAGCATCGGTGGTGGAGCCCTCATCGATGCGATGAACCCGTCGGAACCGAAAACGGTCTACCCTTTTAACAGCATGAAGGAGATTCTGGAGAAAGCGGACCGGGAAGGGAAACCGCTTTGGGCTTTCGTCGAGGAATGCGAAGGAGAAGAGATCTGGTCGTATCTCGGTAAGATCTGGCAGGTGATGAAAGCATCGATCAGCACCGGATTGCAGGCAGAAGGGAACCTTCCCGGAGGTTTGCAGCTCAATCGCAAGGCGGCGGCCTATTTTGCCCAGGCACAGAACAGCAAGGGTTATCTGGAGACCACCGGCAAGATCTTCGCCTATGCTCTTGCCGTCTCGGAGGAAAACGCTGCTCTGGGTTCGGTGGTGACCGCCCCGACCTGTGGTGCTTGCGGCGTCCTGCCGGCGGTTCTACGGTATTTGCAGGAGGAGCGTGAGCTCCCGGAAGTCATGATTCTCCGGGCCCTGGCGACCGCCGGGCTGGTGGGGAATCTGGTGAAGCATAACGCCTCCATCTCCGGTGCGGAGGTCGGGTGTCAAGGCGAAGTCGGCACCGCCTGTGCCATGGCGGCGGCCGCTCTGACACAGCTTCTGGGTGGAACGCCGCATCAAATCGAATATGCGGCAGAGATGGGAATGGAGCACCATCTGGGTCTGACCTGCGACCCGATCGATGGCCTGGTGCAGATTCCCTGTATCGAGAGAAACGCCATCGCCGCCGTTCGGGCGCTGAACTGTGCCTCCTATGTGTTGTTGTCCGACGGAAGGCATCGGGTCTCCCTCGATGAGGTCATCGAGACCATGCGACAGACGGGGTTGGACATGGCGCCGGAATATCGGGAAACGTCCTGTGGCGGTCTGGCGCTGATTCACGATCGTCACCGCTGAGGGCGAGCGCTAGCCCAAAAGGGACTCCCTGTCATGGTCCTTCCTGCGGTAGGCCTGCTGCAGAATCTTTTCTGCCTCTTCGACAGGCAGAGCGGGTGCAAAATGCCATCCCTGACCGGTACAATCTGCTAGCGATGAGATAATCTGCAACTGGCCGGCAGTTTCGATCCCTTCGACAACAGGCTCCATTTTAAGAGTCTGAGCCATCTTGAAAATGGTGTTGACAAAGACCTGCTTCCGAGGGTCGGTTTCAAGCCCCTGGGTGAAGGACCGATCGATCTTCACCCCGTCGAATGGCATCTGGTGAAGGTAGTTGAGAGACGCGTAGCCCGTACCAAAATCATCGAGGTAAAGGCGTACACCGATCTCTTTAAGCCGACTCAGCTCTTCTTCGACTTTCTGATTTTTGAACTGCACCAGGGCTGTCTCGGTCAATTCAAATTGAAGGCAATGACCCGGCAGACCGGTCTCATTCAGAGTCCTCTCAATGGCAGCACCAAGGCCCGAAAATTCAAAGTGGCGGGCCGAGAAATTTACATTGATCGTCAGGCCGCGTTCGCAGATGTAGGTTTCTTTCCAGTGTTGAATCTGCCTGCAGCTTTCCTTCAGAACCCAATAGTCAAGCTGAGTAATCAGCCCGATCTCTTCGGCGACAGCAATAAATTTGGACGGTGACACCATTCCCAGGTCTGGATGTTTCCAGCGGGCAAGAGCCTCAAAGCCGATAGGCTTTTGGTGGCGCAAATTGTAGATCGGCTGGTAATAGACCTCGAAGGCTTCATCTTCGAGAGCACGGCGCAGATCGTTTTCCATCTGCAAGCGTGCGGTGGCTCGTTGGTGCATGCGCGTGTCGAAGACCTGGAAACAGCCTTTGCCCCGGCTTTTGGCCCTATACATGGCGGTGTCGGCATTGCGTAACAGATCTTCGGGCTGTTGGTGGGCATCGCTGCTTAAGGCGATACCGATGCTGGCATTGGTGAAGACCTCATGGCCTTCCAGAGAAAAAGGCGGTTTGAGACAGTCGAGAAGTCGTTCGGCGACATGAGTGGCGTCTTCGACTTGCTGGATTTTTTCAATCAACAGGACAAACTCGTCACCGCCGAGGCGAGCGAGAGTGTCGGTTTCGTGGATAGCGTTCTGCAGGCGGTTGGCGGTCTGGATGAGTAGCTGGTCGCCGATAAAATGGCCGAGGCTGTCGTTGACCAGCTTGAAGCGGTCCAGATCCAGGAAAAGTATGGCAAAATCATTGGCAGAGTCGCGGTCGGCGTGTTTCAGGAGGAAGTCCAGTCGGTCAAGAAGCAGTGTTCGGTTGGGCAGCTTTGTGAGGGTGTCGTGGATAGCGTCATAACGGAGCTGCTCTTCGGCATGACGGCGGGTGGTCACGTCCATTTGGGAGCCGGCAATACGGTAGGGCTGCCCCTCGTCGTCCCACAGAGCCAGCCCTCGGTTTACAACCCAGAGGTAGTGCCCTTCCTTGTGCCGGATGCGATATTCCAACTCAAAATGGGAAGTGCCGCGCTTCAGGTGGGCATCCAGTGCGGCGTGGAACTCGTCTTGGTCGTCTGGATGAATTCGGGAAAACCAGGAGTCCGTATTCGGCAGATGGGAATGCTCAAGCCCCAACATCTCTTTCCAGCGGGGTGAGTAGTAAATCTCGTGCCGCGAGATCGCCCAATCCCAGATGCCAACGTTTGCCCCCTGTACAGCAAGCTGATAACGCTCTTCACTCTCTTGCAGCGATTCGGTGATTGTCTGATGTTCAAGCAGCTTCTGTCTCAGCTTCTGGTTCCGCTCAACCAGTTCCTTCGAAGTTAGGTCAAGAGAGTGTTCAAGCAGGTGCCGATCGTGGTCCGACTGTTCGTAAGCCGCACTGACAGCGGCGATAAACGGCTTCAGGTGCTCCGGGATATCCCGTGGCCCAAAGAAGCGTTTCAGCTGGCGGCGAATCAGTTTATGCAAAGACTACACCTCCACAAAAGTCGTGATGGTCATCGTCTGGTTATGCAGTTCACAGGTGTCCGTTGCGACCAGCGGTGAAAGCTCACCGTAGGAATAAAACCCGGTGCAGGGAACGGTCCCGCCCAAGATTTCAAGAACGCCTTCCACCTCTTCTTCGACGCGCTGCTTCAGCAGCAGTTTACGTCCGACACAACTGATCAAGAGAGCCAGTGACGGCTCCTGGTTCGCAGGGGTCAGGGTGCAACCCTTGGCGGCTTCGACGGCACCTTCGATCAGCCGGTCGAAATTCGCTTTCATAAGGCGTGCGTATGAACCTTCGGGGATGTCGCCGGCAAACGTCAGGCTCTGGCCCTCTTCGTCGACACCGAGAATGGTTCGCACCAGTCCTTTTTCTTCATTGTTGGGGTGAACCAGAAGCGGAAAAAGCAGGCCGCTGGCGGGTAGTTCTGCGGCATAGTCTCCAAGGTACTGCTTATAGAGATCTAGGGCTGACCGGCCGTCGAGTTCATACAGGATATTCCCTCTCGAACGGGTTACCAGTCGGTCTGGGCCGAAGGGGTCCCATCCGCCCATTGATCCATGCTCAACTCTCAATCGGTCACCGTAGAAACCGATGGCCAAAATAATCTTCTCCTGCGGTGCGTCATCTAGCCCGATCAGAGTCCTGGTAAAGCGACTGCCGTCGCCGGAGAGCCCCCCTGTAACGATCACGCCTTTGGGGAGGCCCTCTTCAAGGCCAGCAGCAAGGTCGCTACCGTTGACGTGAAGGCCATCAGACAGAACCAGAACATAGGTCAAGTCGTTGTCTCTGAGCTCTGCGGCCAGGGTCAGACCTGCCCTGCGGCTTTCAGAAGCATCCACGACAGGTACCTGGGCACCTTTGATACGTGTATGTTCGAAATGGACAGCGGTGGTTGTCAGGCTGCCATCGAAGACGTTTTCACCCAGAATCTCACCTGCAGTTGAGCAATAGGCGATGATCGCCTCAGGATAACGGTTGGAGAGAAGGGCAAGAGTTTCCGGCTGGGCCAGAAGGTCTGTAGGGGCAAAGGTTAACACCAGTTGCGGCTTGGCTTCGGTGTCATCCCGGGAGTGCCAGCCTTCCCGTGGCGTCCATCGGTTTTGTCGGACCGTCATTGCCATAATAGGTCGCTCCTAAAAACAGAAAGCTTTCTTGGCGCGCTCTAATTCCTAATTATAAGCCGAAGCTTCAAATTTTAAAAGATTTTTAATGTTGTGCCGGAATAAGAAGTTGGCAAGACTATTTTTGGGTTTTGAGGTTTTTAAAACCGGACAAAATGGTATTAAATAAAGGCCGGGGAAATTCCGGCAAAGCCGAAGGATCTGTGCTTGCACAAAATCCCCGCTTATTATACTATTTAGACCTTCTGGTAAGACCAATTGCCATCGGTGCGCCGATGGCTTTTTGCTCAATTACAAGGACAAATGACAGATGATTGAAGATCGCGTGGTACGCATTCTGGAGGACATTGTCGGGAAGGACAACGTCACCACCGCCAAGACCGACCTGATCACCCATAGCTACGACGCCACCCAGCAGAAGTTCCTGCCGGAGGTGGTGGTCCATGCCGAAAACACCGAGCAGGTGGCTAAAGTGGTCCGTCGGGCCAACGAAGAGAAGATCCCTGTTCTGCCCCGTGGGGCCGGCAGCGGCTTTACCGGTGGCACCCTTCCGGTGGAAGGTGGCATCGTTCTGGTGCTGACCAAGATGGACAAGATCATCGATATCGACACCGATAACCTGACTGCCGTGGTGGAACCCGGTGTGGTCACCGCCAACTTTCAGAAGGCGGTGGAGAAGGTCGGTCTGTTCTATCCCCCCGATCCCGCCTCTCAGGCCTACAGTACCCTTGGCGGTAATCTGGCGGAAAACGCCGGTGGTCCTCGGTGTGTCAAATACGGTGTCACCAAAGATTACATCCTTGGTCTGGAGGTAGTGACTCCGCAGGGCGATATTATCAAGACCGGCGGACAGACGATGAAAAACGTGGTCGGTTACGACCTGACCCGTCTTTTTGTCGGTGCGGAAGGAACCCTGGGGATCATCACCAAGATCATCTTCAAGCTGCTGCCCAAACCGGCGGCCAAAAAGACGATGCTGGTGCAGTTCGAAACGATCGATGGTGCCGCCCAGTCGGTGTCCGAGATCATCCGTGGCAAGATCATCCCGACCACCCTCGAGTTTATGGACGCTACCACCATCGACTGTGTCCGCAAGGCGACCGGGATCGATATTCCCGAGGCCTGCAAGGCGGTGCTGATTATCGAGGTCGATGGTGACCCGGACGTTCTGGAAGACCAGGCTTCCCGGATTCTGAAGATCATCGAGCCACTGGGAATTGTCGGAACGCGGGTGGCCAACACCCCCGAAGAGTCGGAGGATATCTGGAAGGTGCGTCGCTCCGTCAGCGCCAGCCTGCGGAAGGTCAACCCCAACAAGTTCAATGAAGATATTGTGGTGCCCCGCTCCAAAGTGCCCGATATGATCCGGGCTCTGGAAGGGATCAGTCAGAGACACGGTGTCCCCATCGTCAACTTCGGCCACGCCGGCGACGGTAACATACACGTCAACGTGATGGTCGACCTGAAGATCGAAGGGATGGACAAGAAGGCTCACGACGCCATCGAAGAACTGTTTCAAGCGGCGGTCGATCTCGGTGGTTCGCTGAGCGGTGAGCACGGCATCGGCATCGCCAAGGCGCCTTACCTCGGGATGGAGCTGGATCAGGCGGCCATCGCCTACATGCAGACGATCAAGAAGGCGCTGGACCCCAACGGCATCCTCAACCCCGGCAAGATCTTCCTGGAGAAGCAGCCGAACGAGGTCGTGGGCCACTAATCCACGAGGACGGCTTTTGAGCCCTCAACGATATCGGACGTTATGAGCAAGCATAAAACCCTCAAAGATTTCGAACAGCAGATCCGTGAATGTGTCAAATGCGGTGCCTGTCAGGCCAACTGCCCGACCTACGGTTCCAAGCGAAAGGAAGGAGCCGTGGCGCGGGGCAAGATCACCCTGGCGGCCTCGGTACTGGACGGTGAGACCAAGCTGGAGAAGGAACTGCTGCAAGACATGTCCATGTGCATGATGTGCGGTTCCTGTGTCACCGTCTGTCCCAACAAGGTGCCGACCGATCAGATCGTTGGTGCCATGCGGCGCCAGATTACCGACGAGAAGGGGATGTCTCTTATCGGCAAGGGGGTGGAGACTGTTCTGGGCCATCCCAAGTTGATGAAGACCCTGATCAAAGGGGGTGCACTGGCTTCCCCGCTTCTGTTCAAGAAGGTTCCCGAGTCGAGCGGTCTGCGGCTGCGGTTCCCGACCCCGATCATGAACAAGCGGACCATCCCACCGATGGCCAAGAAGACCCTCTTCGACCGTTTCCCCGAATTTATCGAGGGTAAACCGGGCATGCCGACGGTGGGTTTCTTCACCGGCTGTTCCATCACCTATATGTACCCCGAGATCGGCGAGAAGATGGTCCGGGTGCTGAAGCATATGGGCTTTTCGATCTACATGCCCCACAGTCAGGGTTGCTGCGGTATTCCTGGACTGTCTTCGGGTGCGGGCAAGCTGGTGGAAAAACTGGCCGAAAACAACGTCAAGGTCTTTGGGGAGCGAAAGGTCGATCATATCGTCACCGCCTGTGCTTCCTGTAACGGCGGCATCGGTGAATATTACGAGACGATGAAGGCCGATTACGACGCGTTTGCGCACAAGGTTGTCGACATTCAGGTCTTTCTGCAGCAGCAGGGTCTGGTGGAGAAACTGGCGGCACTGCCCAAATGGGACAAACGAACCCGGGTCACCTACCACGACCCCTGCCACTTGCGTCTGCAGGGAATCACCAAAGAACCCCGCGCTGTTTTGAAAGCCTTGCCCAATATCGACTTTGTGGAAATGGAAGGGGCCGGCAAATGTTGTGGTCTGGGAGGGACCTTCTCGGTTTACCACTACGACACCAGCAAGGATATCGGTGCCAAAAAGATCCCCGGGCTGAAAGAGTCGGGGGCAAGCCATCTCGCTACTGCCTGTCCGGGCTGCATCATGCAGTTGCAAGACAACATCAACCATGCCGGTCTGTCGGTGGAAGCATGCCACATCCTGGACTTCGTCAACGAGGCGTTGGATGACCTGAAAGAAGGCCGGTAGTCGAAGCCCCAGGCTGCTTTCGAGCTCAGGGATGGGCGAGACACAAAAAAGCGGAAAATGCGGGACTTTTTTTGGTGAGTGACGTAAAACCGCACTTTTTCGTAGTGGGTATGGCAGAGACCTTGGATGGACTTTGCCATCAAACTGTTCAGTCTCTTTTTTATTCGTTTGCGTATTTTCGGAGCCAGTCGGGAATCTCTATCGCCGGCATCGGCCTCCCCAACAGGAAGCCTTGCCCGCTGGTACAACCAAACTCCTTCAGCACCAGTTTCTGGGCCTCCTCTTCGATCCCTTCGGCCACCACCTCCAGCGCCAAGCCCTGCCCCAGGCTGATAATGGTACGGATAATCCCCGCATCGCCGCTGTCTTCCATCAGGTCGCGGACAAAAGCCTGATCGATCTTCAATTTATTCAACGGAAAATGCCGCAGGTAGGCCAGAGAGCTGTAACCGGAGCCGAAGTCGTCCAGTGCCAGTTTGACCCCCAGGTCCATCATCCGTCGCAGAGTGTCCTCCGCGGTGTGGATATTTTCCATAATCAGGCTTTCGGTGATTTCCAGCTCCAGAAGGTGGGATGGGAGACCGGTATCCTTCAGAACCTGCATCAGTAAAGGTTCCCATACCCCATGGCGGAGCTGACGGGCCGACAGATTGACGGCCACCGGGACGACCGGCAGCCCTCGATCCATCCAGACCCGATTCTGGCGACAGGCTTCCCGGAGGACCCAGGCGCCGATCGGTTCGATCAGGCCGGTCTCTTCCGCCACCGGGATAAATTCTCCGGGCGACACCATTCCTCGCTCCGGATGGTTCCACCGGACCAGAGCCTCAAGACTGCTGATTCGGTCGGTATCCAGGTTGAACTGAGGTTGATAGTGCAGCAGGAACTGTTCCTGTTCCAAGGCGACCCGTAATGCGTGTTCCATCGATAAGCGTTTCCGGGCGCTGGTTCCCATGTCCTGTCGGAAGAACCGGTAGGTGTCCCGTCCCTGCTCTTTGGCCTGGTACATGGCCACATCGGCATTTTTCATCAACTCTTCGGTATGGGTCCCGTCTTCCGGAAAAAGGCTGATCCCGATACTGATGGTGACACGAAGCTCCAGGTTCTCAATACAGATGGGACGTGGTAGTTCGGTCAGAACTTTTTGGGCCACGACGGCCGCCTGCTCCTGGTCTTTTAAATCTTCCAGTATCACAACAAATTCGTCACCACCCAGTCTGGCGACTGTATCGGAGTTTCGCACACAGGCTTTTAGCCGTTGAGCGACGCGAATCAACAGTTGGTCACCAATATCATGACCCAGTGTATCGTTGACATTTTTGAATCGATCGACATCGAGGAAAAGCACGGCAACGCGGCCTTGAATACGGGCGGCTCTGGCGATGGCGTGTTCCAGCCTGTCGTAAAACAGCAGCCGGTTCGGCATATCGGTCAAGGTGTCGTGGTGTGCCATATGATGAAGGCGTTTTTCGCTCTCCCGAAGGGCTTCTTCCGATTGGGTCAACGCATGGAAGCGAGAGCGAAGTTGGAGCATCATCTGCTCCAATGCTTCTTTGACGTGGAGAATTTCCAATGCAAAGTTTCGGTTTCGAATCGGTTGTGCGGTCTCTTCATCCTCCCCGATGGCCAGGGCAAAACTTGCGACACTGCGAAGAGGTTGGATCACTGTTTTTTTCAGAACGAAATACATTGCAACGCAGAGCAAAAATGTAAGGGCCAAAAGGCTAAGGGATTGATTAACCAGCGATTCCCGGAGAACTTTTTGAAAAAAACGGTCTGTGAAATAGAGTTGCAATGTCCCGATCTCTCTCCCCTGAAACCGGAGGGTATACTGATCGCGATATTCTGCAGGGTAGGTTGGCGGACCGTTCAGGACAATGGCCTGCCAGTTTTCATCTCGCCCTACAGCAGCCATGATTGTATGTGGGGGATAGATATCCCGTATCACACCTCCCGCCATACTGCGGTTTTTCATCAAACTGAACAGGACCTGATTCAGTTGGGGGCTATCCAGGTTATACATGGGCAATGCAAGACTGCTTTGGGCTTGTTCTCCCAACATTTGACGATCTTGATCCAGCGTCTCTTGATGATACTGTTTCAGGCTGAAGTAATTCTGCAGAAAAAAGGGAGTCAGACAGAGCACGGTCGTACCAATGAGGGCAATCAGAATTCTCTGTGCAATAGATTGAGGTGTCATCGCATTCCCAGGGGGGCCAAGAACTTCCAGAGTTCTCCTGTTATGCTAAGAGTAACAAAAAAGTTGGTTTTTTCTCACGAACCTCTGGCCAATGGGGAGTGAAATGAAAAAGTTATTCCTGGTACAAGCAGCGTTATTGGGTCTGCTCTGGGGCAGTCCAGTTGGTGCTGAAACGGAAAAAGTGATTGACTGGAAGGTCTTTTATATTCAGGCCATCTACAATAAGCCGGGTACTGGTGAAGGTTATGCGGATAAACTTTTTCGTTTTTTCCGTGAGAGGCTACCTCAGTTCCGGCACACCAAAGAAGATATGCCCATCCGTCGTATTTTTCATGATATGGCCCACTCGAGTCAGGACACGATTTGTTGTCCCATAAAAACTCCGCTTGCCCCTGATTTGATGGCACGGGTTGTTCCCTCCAATAGCGTTTTGATGCTCGCCCCTCCCGGAATTGTCGTTCGGAAGGCCGATATGTCCCAATTATTTGCCAACAGGACGCAATTGTCGGTGGCCGGTCTGATTGAAGAAGAGGGATTTCGCACCAGTTGGGTCAGGGGGGCGACCTACCACCCTGCAATTCGCGAGGTGGTGGAACGGAATTCCGATCGGCCCAATGTAAGTATGCAGGCAACCGTGATCGGTGAATTTCAGGAGATGCTGCTACGGGGTCATATCGATTTCTATGTGTCCCATGCACTGGATTTCAAATGGCATGCCGACAAAAACTCTGCGGTTCGTAATGAGTTGGCATTTCTGCCTGTTCTGGAAGCCCCGACACCTGTCAGTACATTGGCTTTTTGCAGCAACACCCTTCAAGGAAGGGAAGTGATTGGCCGGATTAATCAGCTCATTGAGACCCCCGAATTTAAAGCGTATCGGGAGCAATTAATTGACGAATTTTTTCCTGAAGACCTGGCCGAAGACTACATTCGACTTCATCAGCAACCGCTACCGGTTTTTTCGTGGCCATCGCCTCGCTAATTGTTGAACCGGATGACATCGTCGGGAAACTGTGGCACACTCCCGGTTTAATTCAAGCCAAAGGAGACAAGCATGCTCGTTGCTCGTGCACGACATATTCTGGTAGCCACTGAAGATTCGGCCAACGATCTCAAGACCCGTATCGAAGGCGGGGAGGATTTCGAGACTCTGGCGCGGGAAAGTTCCAAGTGCCCTTCCGGTCAGCAAGGTGGTGACTTGGGTGAATTTTCCCAAGGTCAAATGGTCAAGGAATTTGATGAGGTGGTCTTTTCCGATGAAATCGGCAAGGTTCTGGGACCGGTACAGACCCAGTTCGGTTTCCACCTGATCGAAATTGTCAGCCGCAAGGAGGTTAAGCAGCAACTGGCTCAGGCTCGTCACATTCTTGTGCCGACCGAGGACGCTGCCAACGATCTGAAGGCCAAGATTCAAGGTGGTGAGGATTTTGCCACAATGGCCGCGGAGCACTCTAAGTGCCCTTCAGGCAAGCAAGGGGGCGACCTGGGAGAGTTCACCAACGGGCAGATGGTCCCTGAATTTGATGAGGTGGTCTTTTCCGGTGAAGTCGGTAAGGTTCTGGGGCCGGTACAGACCCAGTTCGGCTTTCACCTGATCGAAATCACCAAGCGGACCGATCTTTAGCTGAACCGCAGGGGCATCAGGCTGTGGAGGCCTTTTGCCCCTCCTCGTTTTGGGAGGGGTGGCTCTGCGGTGGGAACAGGCGGGTTGAGTTCCGGGTTTGTTTGGCCCGATAGAGAGCTTTATCGGCTTTCCGTACCAGAGCTTCGAGCCGATCTCCTTTGTCGTAAACCGCTACGCCGAAACTGGCGGTGAGAGGCGTTTCTCCCAGTACACATTCCTTTTCGATGGCCAGTCTCAGTTTTTCGGCCAGAGCCAGGGCTCCTTTGCCGGGTGTGGACGGACACAGAATCAGAAACTCTTCTCCTCCCCAACGCCCCAGCATGTCGGTGGTTCGCAACTGCCGACCCACTGCTTCTACCACCTTCACCAGAACCCGGTCTCCTTCGAGATGCCCGAATCGATCGTTCACCTGTTTGAAGTGATCGATATCCATCAAAATAATGCTTAACGAACCGCTGTAACGATGACTTCGCTTAATCTCCTGTTCCAGCAGCTGGTTGAGTTTCTTCCGGTTGAGCACCCCGGTCAGGGCATCGGTCGAGGATGCCTCTTCCAGAGCGGCATTTTTAACCAGAAGCTCTTCTCGTGCCTGCTGAAGCTCGGCGTTGGCATCCAGCAGCGTATTACGAATCTCCTCCAACTCCTGGTTTTTCTGGTTCAGGTTGGCCGTCTGCTCGGAGAGAGAGGTAATCGCTGAACCAGAAAAACC
>JANQIN010000156.1 GCA_028282145.1 Thermodesulfobacteriota bacterium
CATCCGGAGGCGATTGAATTTTGCCGCCAAGCGGGAGCCAACTGTATCGCGGGAGGCCCTTGTTTGCTGGTTATTTTTGGTTTTTCCGATCGACATTAATTTTTCGGTATTGCCGTAAAGGAGACACAGATGGACGACGATTCTCCCAATTGGGGAGGCCAAAAGCCTCCGAATATCCCACCGGAACTGGCCAAGATGGCCGAACGGTTCAAAAATAACCCGCCCAGCAAACTGCCGATCGTTTTTATGGTCGTGCTGGGGTTGGTCCTGTTCGGTGCCTGGACTTCCTATTATCAGATCAAACCGAACGAAACCGGGGTGGTGCTACGCTTCGGCAAGTTTATCGATCTGGCCGAGGAAGGGCCCCACTTTAAGTTGCCTTTCGGGATTGACAAGGTGGTCCGGGTGGAAACCGGAAAAAACCAGAAAGAGGAATTCGGGTTTCGGACGTTGCGTGCCGGTGTCCGGACGGCCTATTCCCCGCGGAACTTTGACGATGAATCCCTGACCCTGACCGGGGACCTCAACGTTTCAGATATTGAGTGGATCGTCCAGTTCCGAGTCAGTGACCCGTTTAAGTACATCTTCCGGATACGCAATGCGCCGGAAACCATTCGGGATATCTCGGAATCGGCGGTGCGTCAGGTCATCGGGAACTCCAACGTCGATGAAATTCTGACCACCGAGCGAGATCGACTTGCCGGTGAGGTGCAGCAGGTGATGCAGGACGTTCTGACCAAGGACTACGACATCGGAGTTCAGATCGTTACCGTCAAGTTTCAGGACGTCAATCCGCCTGAATCGGTCAAACCGGCCTTTAACGAGGTCAACGAAGCCGAACAGCAGCGGGAGAGTCTGGTGCTGCAGGCACGGGAGCAGTACAACAAGGTGGTTCCCCGTGCCCGTGGCGAAGCCAAGCAAGCGATCCAGGCCGCTCAGGGGTATGCGGTGGAACGGACCAATAAAGCCGAAGGGGAAGTGGCCCGGTTCAAGGCGCTGCTGACCGAATACAAGAAAGCCCCGGAGGTCACCCGCAAACGACTCTATCTGGAGACCCTGGAACAGGTTTTGCCCGGGGTGGAAGAGATTTATGTGATGGATAATGAAGCTGGTGGTGCCCTGCCTCTGTTCAATCTTCGTCAGCCCGGGAAGGGGGGTGCCCAATGAACCGCTTTGGACCGTTTATACTGATCCTGTTTATCCTGGGTGTTCTGGCCGTCTACAACTGCTTTTTTGTGGTCTATGAGGGACAACAAGCTCTTCTGATCCGGCTCGACAAGCCGGTGGAGGGCGTTCGCCTTGCCGGGATTCATTTCAAATTTCCTGTGATCGACAAAGTCCGCATCTTCGATGCACGGATTCTGAAGTGGGATGGGGACCCTAATGAGGTCAACACCAAGGACAAGCGTTTTATCAAGGTCGATACCACCGCCCGCTGGCGGATCGTCGATCCGCTGAAGTTCTATATCCGTGTAAAAAATGAACGAGCCGCTCAGAGCCGTCTGGACGATATCATCGACTCAGCGGTGCGGAACGCCATCTCCGGTCATCTGTTGTGGGAGCTGGTCCGCGGCAAGGACTATCAGGCGCCGGAAGGCGCTCGGGATGAAGCCGCTCTGGCTGGGGTGACCGAAGCGGTTGGCCGGGAGGAAATTCTGGACGGTATCCTGAAGGAGGCCAGCGCCGGCACCCCCGAGTTCGGGATCGAGATGATCGATGTCAAGATCAAGCGGATCAACTACGAGGAACAAGTTCGAAAGCGGGTTTACGAACGGATGATCTCCGAACGAAAGAAGGCCTCCTCCCAGTTCCGCTCCGAAGGGGAAGGGGAAAAGGCCGAGATTCTGGGGCAGATGGAGAAGGATCTGAAGACCATCCGGTCCCAAGCCCAGCGGCGCAGCCTGGAGATTCGCGGTGAGGCTGACGCCAAGGCAGCCGCCATCTATGCCGAGGCCTATAACCGGGACCCGGAGTTCTACTCCTTTCTGCGAACCCTGGAAAGCTACCAGAAAACAGTGGGGGGAAATTCCCGTCTGGTCATCTCCACCGATTCGCCTCTCTACCGCTACCTGGTGGAAGAGCGCTAATTTTCCAGCGGCTCTAACTGCTTGTTTGATAAGAATAAAATGGCGGCCTCATCGAGGCCGCCATCCTTAATTTTTCTTAAATGATTTCTAAAAAAGTCTTTATTTCGACCTTCAGGAAGGGTATAGTGAGGGTTCCAGTTTATACCAGTGTTTTATTTTCGGGCAATACGACTGTAATGGGAGGTCGAATATGATCCGATATGGGTTGCATGTCCTGCGGTGGTCAATCGTCCTGTTCTGTCTCTTTGGGGTGGTTACGGTTTCCGTGGCAGCCAATAAAACCCCATCGGTCGAAGTGATGATGGATCGTTCCACAATCAATTCGGGCGAGACGGTCAGTGTCACCTGGAAAACCAAGTTCGCCAAATACTGTTTCATCAGTCACGGTGTGGGCCTGGTCAAGCGGAAGGGAACGATCGAACTGACTCCGGTCGAAACCACGACCTACAAGATCACCGCCTACAGCACCAAGTGGCGCTCCAACATGTCGGCGGAGGACAAAAAGGCCAACGAGATCGATAGCACCTTCACCATCACGGTGGAAGGTGTCAAGCCCAGTGTCTCCTTTGCCGCCAGTACCACTTCGATTTACGAAGGGGATGCGATCACCCTCAGTTGGGATACCAGGCACACCAGCGTGGTTTCCATCAACCAAGGGATCGGAACGGTTGGGACCAAAGGCGATATCAAGGTGATCCCGGCCAAGACGACCGAGTATCAGTTGACGGCCAAAGGGCCGGGTGGGGTTGTAATCCAAAAGGTGAAAGTCAAGGTCAACAAACGTGCTCAATAGGTGGTGGGCTCTCGTCTGACCAAAGGCCGCTCTCAAAAGGAGCGGCCTTTTTATTTGGCGGGAAAACCATCCTTGGTTTTCCCCTGTCCGTTTTGCAGAAGCGCGGTTTTGCTTCACGTACAACGATCTGGGAGCAGATCCCTGGTTCTTGCCTCACCCCTCCCCGAGCTCGGACCGAACAATCCCGATTCTCAACCGCTTTTCTTTGGGGAGACTGTCTCCTTGAGAACACTCTCGGACCCGCTAGGATGAAAGAGAACAATCATTCTATCCTGGGAGGACTTTATCATGGACCGTCACAATTTGCGGCAACCGGAAGCGGAAGTCGGCGCCTTGTTTGTGGATCGTTGGTCACCCCGCTCCTTCAGCACCGAGGAGCTTACTGACGAGCAGTTGAGCAGCCTCTTTGAAGCAGCACGTTGGGCCCCTTCTTGTTATAACGAGCAGCCGGCTCACTTCGTTTATGCCAGGACGGCGGAGGATCGCGAGCGGTTCTGCGAGGCGTTGATGGATGGTAATAAGGTCTGGGCCCGGAATGCACCGGTGCTGCTTTTTGTTTTGACGCGGAAAGTCTTCGGCCACAATGGGAAACCGAACCGTTGGGCCGCTTTCGATGCCGGTTCCGCCTGGATGTCCCTGGCGTTGCAAGCCCGAATGCTCGGGCTGCATGCGCACGCCATGGCGGGTTTCCATCGGGACAAGGCGTTCGACATCCTGGGGATTAATCCGGAAGAGTACGAGGTCATGGCGGCGGTGGCCATCGGCCGGCGGGCCGATCCCTCTCAGCTGGATGAACAGACTGCAACCAAAGAGGTTCCAAATGACCGACGGCCTCTGGCGGAAGTCGCTTCGGAAACGCGTTTGGAGTAAAAGAGGCCGGATTCCCTAGGCCGGGGTGGCGTCCTTCTCCAGATGCTGCGCCACCTCGGTGAGCTCGGCCAGCAGATCTTCGAGGAGCTCTTTGCATCTGTCCAATGTGCCCGATTCGGCACACTTTTCCAGCTTCTGGGCCAGGGAAAAGGCTTTCTCGGCACCGATCATCGCTGCCGGTGCTTTCAGACCGTGCGCGAGTAACTGGAGCTTTTTGCAATCTTTCGCCTTCATCGCTTTCTCCAGCCGCCCCGTCGTTTTGGGTAACTCTTCCAGGAAGAGCGTATTGATTTCGTCCAGCAGAAGCGCATCCCCTTCCATCTTCTGCAAGGCTTTCTTGCGATCCAGAGATTGCACTTTCGGGACCTGGCAAAATCGTCTGTCGAGAGAAAGCCAGTGTTGAATGAGTTCGCTGAGGTGATCAAAATCCAGCGGTTTGGTGAGGAAGTCATCCATTCCGGCGGCCAGGCAGTGTTCTCTGTATCCCTCGAAGGCATGGGCAGTGAGGGCTATGATGGGAATCTCCCGACGTTGATCACCGCATTGTCCATCCCGGATACGTCGGGTCGCCTCCAACCCGTCCAACACCGGCATTTCAATATCCATCAGAACGAGATCGACAGGAGTCTGCTGCAGACTTTCCAGCACCTGTTGTCCGTTTTCCGCCAGGATCAGGTCATAACCCATCTTTTCCAGAAAGTGGCGGGCGACCTTCAGATTCATCGGGTTGTCTTCGGCCAGCAGCAGTCTGGAGCCTTTCGTTTTCTTTGCTGCTTTGGACCGGGACAATCTCGGTTTGGTCTGTTTGGCCGGTTCGAGCGGGAGAATAAAACGGAAACTGCTGCCCTCTCCCGGGACACTTTCCACCCAGATCACCCCGCCCATGCGCTGTACCAACTCTTTACAGATCGCCAGTCCGAGACCGGTCCCTCCGTACTTGCGGGTGGTTGAACTGTCCGACTGCCGGAACCGTTCAAAGATCTCTTTTTGCCGATCGGCGGCAATGCCGATGCCGGTATCGGTCACGCTGAACTCCAGCAACTGACTCTTGGGGTTCTCCTTGAGAGGCATCCCCTTCTTGCGGGCAAACCGCGCGTTTGTTTTCCCAACGTTGACTGTGATGCCCAGATGATCGGTAAACTTGAGGGCGTTCTCGGTCAGGTTTACCAGGACCTGTTGGATGCGCCCCGGATCACCGAGATAGGATTCATTGAGGGAATTGTCGATGTTGAGATCGAGAAAAAGACCCTTTTGCCAGGCTCGCAACCCTTGGGTGCGGGCCAGATTGCGCAGGATGTTTCCCAAATGGAAGCTGGTCATCTCCAGCTCGAGCTGGCCCGCTTCAATTTTGGAGAAATCGAGGATGTCGTTCACCAGGTGGAGCAGTTGCTGGGTCGAATCGTTGATAGCGTCGAGGTATTCTTCCTGGAGGGGATCGAGCTGGGTCTGACGGGCCATCTGGGTCATACCGATAATGGCGTTCATCGGGGTACGAATCTCGTGACTCATGGTCGCCAGGAAGTTAGACTTGGCTCTGTTCGCCTCCTCCGCACGGTCACGGGCCTGCTGCAGAGTCTGTTCGGCATGTTTGCGAGTGGTGATATCCTGCCCCATGCCGACAACACCTACGACATTTCCGGCGTCATTCCGGCGTGCGGTCAGGCTCAGAAGGATTTCAATCCTGTCCCCTTCCTTGTTGACCATGGTGACTTCCAGATTGGAAACAACCTCGCCGGCCAGGACCTGTTTGATCGCCCGGAAGACTTCTCTTTTGTTCAAGCAGCCGTTCAAGAAGTTCTGGCCCAGTACTTCCTCCCGACTATATCCGGACATGATCTGCGCACAGTCGTTCCACTCAGTGACCAGGCAGTTTTTGTCGGTGGACATGATGGGGCTGTTGGCGTGTTGGAACAGACGACTCTGGTCTTCCAGAACCTGGCGCAGCTCATTCTCCGCTTGACGTTGTTCGGTGACGTCGAGAATCAGCCCCTGATAATGGGTGACCTGGCCTTTGTTGTTCCGCCGGACCCAGTTCCAGTCGTTGATCCAACAGATCTGCCCGTCCGGCTTGACCAGCCGATAGGATTGCAGCAGCTCCTGCGGATCGTCCTGCGAGGACCATCGTGCCATTTCGGATTCAATATGCGGTAGATCGTCGGGGTGGACCAACGCGGTGTACGGGAGGCCTCCTTCGAGAAAATCGTCCTCCTGGTATCCGAACTGACGGATATTGGAAGAGACGAAATCGACCGGCCAGCCTTCCTCGGCCCGGCAGAGAAAGGCCACAGCGGGGCTCTTGTTCACGATGTTTTCCAGGTCTTCCAGGCGTGCCAGGGTTTCCCGAAGCTGTTGCTCCGCCAGACGCTGCTCATGGATATCCAAAACCAGAGCCTGGAAATGGGTCGGAGTACCGTCCTCGTTTCGCCGAACCCAGGTCCGGTCGTCCATCCACCGGTATTCTCCGTTTTTCTGGCGCAGCCGGTAGGTTTGCCGAAACTGGTTGCATCCGCTTTTCAGATAACGGGCGGCTTCGCTACAAATACGGCTTCGATCCTCCAGGTGGATCATGTTCATATACTGCAGGGAGCTTTCCTGGAGCTCCGACGCGGTATATCCGAATTGGCTGATGTTTTCGGAAACATACTCAACAGGCCAGCCCTCCTTGGCCTTCCAGAGGAAAGCCACTGCAGGGCTGTTGTTGACAATATGGTGGACCTCCTCCAGTTGCTCCAGGGTGTCCAATAGCCTGTACTCGGCCCGCAGGCGTTCCGTAATATCCACCATAGCCACGATCAGGCGCTGCTGGTTTTCCGGAACAGAGCGGTCCACGGTTGCGGTGACGAGAACATCCAGATCCTTGCCGGCCTTGGTCTGGACCCGTATGGGAAGGTCCTGAACCTGGCTGGTCCCCTGAAGGGCCTGCCAGAGTCCTCTTCCCGGTGCATTGAAACCCTCGGCCAAAAGAAGATGGTAATCCTCTCCCAGAATTTCGGCGCGACTGTAGCCGAGAGTTTCCAGCAAGTAGTCATTGACACTGATGACCGCTCCATTGTGCGCCAGGGCCAGCATCAGAACCGGGGTGTGATTGTATAGATTGCGGAAACGGGCTTCGCTGGCCTGCAGGGCCTCTTCGGTACGCTTTCGAATTTCGACCTCCTCCTGCAGGCGGGCCAGGGCATCCTTCAGGTCGGTGGTTCGTTCCTCAACTCTCTGTTCCAACTGATCATGGGCTTCCTGTAAGGCTTCTTCGGCCTCTTTCCGCTCGGTGATATCCGTATCGATGCCCATCAGACCGATGAGGTTCCCATCGTCGTCCCGGACCGGAACCTTCTGGATCAGGAAAGCACGGACTTCGCCGTGAACAGGCCAAAACGCTTCGGCGGTGACTGAAGCTCCGGTTGCAAGGACCTGCTGGTCTTCTTCCCGCACGCTCTGGAGAATCTCAGGGGGGTAAGGGAGAGATTCCAGGGGCAGCCCTTGGACCATGTCGGAGGGCCCCAGATTATGAAGGTCGTTGAAGTACTGGTTGCTGGCCAGGTAGCGGCTTTCGCAATCTTTCCAATAGACAGCAACGGGGAGATTGTCCAGGAGTTGCTGCAGGGCCAGAGTTTTTTCCTGCAACTCTTCCGCGGTCCGTTTTTTTTCGGTGATATCTTCGGAGATCCCCAGGAGGTAGGCCGGTTCACCCTTTTCGTCCATGAGTGGGATCTTGCGAGTGTGGAGCCAACGCTGACCGATTTTGCGGGTGTCGATCAGCTCTTCCGGGATATCGACGGCTTTCCTGCCACTCAGGGTTTCCCGGTCTTTGCGTTGGAAAAACGCGGCTTGGTCCGGGAAGAAAGAAAAATCGTCACGGCCGATCAGCTCTTCCCGGGTGAACCCCATAAGCTCTTCACCGGCACGGTTGACCTCGACGTAGGTCAGTGAATCGGCCTCCTTGACGAAAAGCATGCTGGGCAGATTTTCAAGAATATTCCTCAGAAGGCTTTCTTGACGAGCCAGTTCCTGCTCGGCCAGTTTCCGTTGGGAAATATCGCTACTGATTCCCAGAATACCGATAATCTGGCCTTCAGGCCCCTTGAGCGGGACCTTCGACAGAAGAACGGTACGCATTCCTTTGGGTGTTGGAAGATCGATCTCCCGATCAAAGATGGGACTGCCTTCCTTGACCACCTGGTTGTCCATTTGGGTCAGTTCCTCCAGGATCTCCGCCGGATAGGGGAGGGAGGCCTGGCCCCGGCCAATCAACTCGTGAGGGTCTTCCAGTCCGAGAGTTTTGGCAAAGCGTCGGTTGCACCCCTGGTAGATCAACCTGCAGTCTTTCCAGTAAACGGCTACCGGCAGACTGTCGAGCAGAATCTGCAGCATCTCCTGCTTCTGCCGTAGCTCTTCGGTGGTATTTCTCAAATGTGTGATATCGGTGTTGACCCCCAATACCCCTGTGACCTGTCCCAGAGGATCCGTCAGCGGAACTTTGTTGATTCTAAGGATTTGCGCTTCCAGACCGTCCTGTGGAGGGACACGGATCTCCAGATCGAGGATCGGATCTCCGGATTGAATCACCTGCTCATCGGTCTCCCGGAGTCTTTCGATGACGGATTCTGGATAGGGAAGATCGTCCAGGGGACGGCCGATCAACTCCTCAGGGCTTTCGACCCCAAAGGTCGACGCAAAGCGCCGGTTTCCGCCCTGATAGATCAGATTGCAATCTTTCCAGTAAATGTCAGCCGGTAGGTTGTTGAGGATCTGTCGCAGCAACGCTTCCTGCTGGTGACTTTTCTGTTCTGCCTCGATACGTTCGGAAATATCCGTATTGATTCCCAGAAGCCCGATTGTTTCACCGTGCTCATTCTTCAGGGGGACCTTCTTGATCAGGAAAGTTCGATATTCGCCCCGGATCGGAAGGCGATATTCCTCGTTGGTCGACGGTCTGCCGGTCGCAATCAGTTTTCGGTCGGTTTCCAGGACACGGCTTCGGTCCTTTTCGCTCAGCGGGAACTGTTCCAGGGTCTGGCCGACCAGGTCCTGGGGACTTTCCAGCCCGGCGAATTCGGCGAAAGCCTGGTTGCCTCCCAAATAGACCGAATTTCTGTCCTTCCAGTAAACGTGGGAGGGCAGATTGTTGAGAATGGCCTGTAATAGCTCTTTCTGCTCGCTCAGTGCCTTTTCCGACACCCGGATATCGGTGATATCGATAAAAGCGCCGATAATCCCCTGCACCCTTCCGTCGGAATCGTTGAAGACCACCTTGTGAAAGATCACATCTCTCAGTTCGCCGGAGGCGTTTCGTACCTTGGACTCATACTGTTGCTGTCCACCGGCAGCAATCAGTTCCTGATCGGCCTGGTGGTAGCGTTCTGCCAACTCCTGTTCAAAGATGTCGAAACTGGTTTTTCCCAACAGCTCTTCCCGGGGCACACCGGTCAGGTCGATCAGGGCCTGATTGCATCCACTGTAATGGCCCTCGGTGTCCTTGTAATAGATCGGTACTGTGACGGTGTCGATCATTGTCTGCTGGAATTCAAGCTGGGCCCGGAGGGTGTTGCGGGATTCCAGAAGTTCGGCGCGCTGGTTCCCCAGGGTTGTCATCATCTTTCGCAGACTTTTGGCCAGCTTCTTCATCTCTTTGGGCCCGCGGGAAAGCTGGAAGTTCTGCCCCAGGTTTCCCGCGGCGCAGTCTTCGGCCTGGGCCACCATGGTTTCGATCGGTTCCAAAACCGAACGTCCCGCAAGAGAAAGTAAAAAGGTGAGCACGATGAGGGAAACTGCAATGATCTGGAAGTGGTTCTCCAGCGAGCTGATATGGGAGGCCTGGATCGCTTCCCAGGGAAGCTGATAGTCGATGCGGATATATCCCAGCATCTCGGCCGGGCTCATCGAACCATCGTTATCCCGGTCGATAAAGATCGGAGCGGTAGTGACCTGGGGCTTTTGGTAAAGGGCGATGGTCGGACTGGCCGCCTTCTCCATTTTCTGCCGAAGGCTGTCCTCGGACTCATCGCCTGGCTCGGCGATGCCATAGGTCACCACTGTATCGAGGTTATGATCCAGTAAAGCGATATAGGTCAGTGGAAGTTTCTGGCCCTGGGCCCGTTTAACGATCTGACTTACATTCTCCCGTGCTTTCTGACGATGGGACTTCAGCGCCGCATCCAGCGGTCCGAGGCGCCGGTAATCCATAAATATCTGGAACACCGGGCTCTGAGCCAGAAGGTTGGTGGTTTGCTGATTGGCTGCTGCGATGCGCTGACAGGTAAACTCAAGATCTTTCTGGTACCCCATCCATGCATGCCAGGCCAGGATTCCGGCTAGAAAGACCAACGCAGGCAGAGTCTGCATATAGTAACGGGTCAGTAATCGCATCGGCTTCTCAGGCGGCAGCTTGGTCGGCCTTCTCCCGCAGGGCCAGAAGTTTATCGATATTCAGATTGTTCAGGGTGAAGTATTCCAGCTCCAGCTCTTCCACATAAAAACGGTCGAGGCCACTGTGGCGGATAAAATCTTCCCGCAAAGCGACATTCCGTTCCTTCAGGATGCGCGGCAGAAGATGGTTAAGGTACATGGCCTCTTTCTGAATCCAGATGATGGCATCGTCAAAGACTTTTGCTGGAAGATTCCCGTGCAGAATCCCCTTGTTATTGAGCTCTTCTGTAACTTCATTTTTCAGGACTGCCTGCTCGTTTCGGGTGTGATACCGCGAGTAAGCCGACCGGATGCGCTGTTTCAGGTGGGACAGAACCGCCTGGGACAAGCGTTCCCGGTTCCCGATACCCTGCAGCTTTTTCATGACTTCAGAGAGGGGCACCTTCTTTTGATCGACCGCTTCCAATCCAACCTTGAGACAGTCGATTTTCTGTCGACCGAAATGGCTGAGATAGCTGTTCTGTCGCAGTTCTTTCAGGAACAGAGCCTCGAACAGACCAGGGCGCAGGCGGTCAAATGCCCGCTTGTTGCCGAAAAGACTGCGGAGCAGGGACTCGGACAGTTTGAAGTTGACCATAAAGGCCAGTTGGTTTACGTGATTTGCGGTCGCATCAAATCGGTCGAAATAAGTAATGATGTTGGAAAAGTCTTCCAGCAGGCGTAGGTCGGCTCCGTCCCGGATCTGCTCGTCGATCAGTTTACCGGTCTCCAGCAGGATCTGCTCAAATGACTGGTCGCGGTTAAGACTGGCCTGCTGCTTGGCAAAGAGAAGCTGTACCATATCTTCACGGCGCAGGCCACGACCTTCCGGCTTGTCCCGGCGGGAAAATCCCGCCAGGATCTTGCGGGTCTGTTCGATATAGTCCCTCTCCTCTTTCGGAGCGAGACGGTCGCTTTTCAGCATCTGGTCCAGAGTGTAAAACAGTGCGGCGGGAATCTTGTTGCGGACCCAGAGGTTTTTCAGGCGATTGAGACGGGCGTTTTCCAGGCGGGTAATCTGCCCCTTCTTTTCGCAGGCGATCAGGATTGATTTGTATTCATCAACAATCCGCCGGTTATCCCGATGGTTGTACATCGCGTCGATCCGAATTCGTTCCTGCTGATACTCGTCGATCTTGAGACGGTTGGCCATCTGACAGAGCTCTTTATATTTGCCGTCGGGAATCGACTTGTGATTGTAGTACAGATTGCGGAAGGCATCTTGATAGGTGCGATGATCCTTGTGGGTCAATCGCACCAGGAAGATGGCGCATCCGGGACTGAGCAGTCGGTACATTTCTTCCAATAGCCGGGCCTCATCCAGCCGACCGACGAAGGAACTGCGCTTCAACAGCTTGCCGAGCTTTCGCAAGATGATTCGCTGCTGTTGTTCCATGCCGCCGCGGGCCACGCCGTTGGTGAAAAAGAAATAGTTGTGAACGGCGTTCCCGTCCAGAAAGACCTTGGAGTAGGATTGACTGCCGCTGGTGTTCTTGGAGAATTCGATGGTGCCGTCGTCTCGGTAATGAGTACCGAACAGGGCGAGGCGATTACGAACTTCCGGCTTCACCAGATCGGCCAGGGGTTGATCGATGCCGAACATGAATTCACAGAAAGCTCCGCCGTTCCCGTTGTAGCGAATCTCTTCCGCGGTCAGAAGGAACTCGTTTCCCGGGGAAAAGATCCGCAGGGCATCCGGTTTCTGTTCGTAAAAGTAAGCGTTGAAAGCATCGCCTGAGGCGGCGGTGATGACATATTCGATCTTGTCGTCGATATGTCCATGGAGGCCGATCTCCTGATGTGAGACCTTTTGTGCCGGAAACATTGCTGCCATCAATCCCTCTCTGTCATTGTGAGCTCGACCCGAAGGCCGTCCCAGGCCAATTCGATGCCGGAGGGAAGATTCCGTGAATCCACCTCGTAATCGACATCGTGACTTAAGTGTGTCAGCACAGTGCGTTGTGCACCCAGTTCACGGGCGAGTTCACAGGCTTGTGCAATGGTCAGGTGGCTGCGGTGAGGGCGGTGCCGCAGGCCGTCGATCACCAGGAGATCGAGCCCCTGTAATTGCATGGCAGAACCGTCGGGAAGGCCGCTGCAGTCGGTCA
>JANQIN010000190.1 GCA_028282145.1 Thermodesulfobacteriota bacterium
CGGCTGCGGCTCCAGCCGCGAGCATGCTGTCTGGGCGTTGTTACAGGACGGCATCCGGGCGATCATCGCCCCTTCCGGTGAGGTCAACGGTGAGCCGGTGCCGGCCTTCGCCGATATCTTTCGCAGCAACGCGGTGAAAAACGGCCTGCTTCTGATCGAGTTGAGTCAACTGCAGGTGAACCGTCTGCTGGTGTTGATCGGCCAGGAGGCCGGTCTGGAGCTGACTATCGACCTGGAGCACCAGGAAGTTCGGGTGCATACCGGGGACGAGGAGATCTTTGTGTTCGATATCGATCCGGGGGTCAAGGAACGTCTGCTCGAGGGTTTGGACGATATCGCCATCAGTCTGCAGTCCGAGGCCGAAATCGACCGGTTCGAGAAGACCCACAACTGTTTTCTGAACCGGCCCTCTCCCTAGAGGGCATGACGTACTGCTATACTCATTAACGACCGTATCCCATGGGATGAATTCGAGCCCAGGGATGGGCGAGTCCAAAATAAGGGTGACAAAGCCCTTATTTTGGTAAGTGAAGCAAAACCGCGCTTTTGCGGAACGAGCATGACAAAGGCTATGGATGGCCTTTGTCATCCAATAATCCTGGAGTTCACCATGGCCGAACGACCGATTGCGATTACCGTTTACCGCTGGGCAGGAGCCTGGGGGCCGTTTAAAGTCAAAATTCCCTGCGGCGAGTGCGCCCTGACCAAGGATGTCCTCCTCGATACCTTTGAGAACGAACTTAAAGGGATTCCGGTGGAGATGGAGCTTCGCGAGTGGTTGACCGAATGGTGGAAGCCGTTGCAGAAGGGTGGCTGGCACGCCCCCATCGTGATGGTCGAAGGTCGGGTCATCAGTCAGGGACTGGCTCTCAATCGGGGCGTTCTGACCCAGGCGGTGATCGAGGAGCATGTTAAACATGCCCCCATTGACGGGAACCACCTCTTCGGAAAGGAGAGCTGCCCTCATTGTCATCGGGCCAAAGGCTATTTGAATGACGCCGGTATTGAGTTCACCTACCATGATGTGGTCAAAGATGCCCGAGCCCTTTATGAAATGCTGGGCCGGGTCAAGCCGATTGTGGGGCCCAAAACCCCGGTTACCGTCCCTCAGATCTGGCTGGAGGGCCGCTATATCGGCGGCGCTGATCAACTGAGCCGGGTGCTGCACCAGGCGGTGGAACCGAACCCGGATCGGGGACAGTGCTCTCTCTCTCCGTCCCGGTGAGATCACCGTTTCCAAACAATATCCCTGAGAAAACAGTGAGCGGTTATGCCTGACGATGTGTTATTGGAATTACGCCGCCGTCTGCACTCCCTGCCGGAGCTGTCCGGCGGCGAAGCGGCCACGTCGGCCCTGATACGTGACTTTCTGAAGGGGCATCAGCCCGATCGGATGGTGGAGGACCTGGGCGGACATGGCCTGGCCGCCATCTTCCGCGGTGAAAAGGAAGGGCCGACGGTCCTGTTGCGTTGCGAACTGGATGCGGTCCCCGTGTGGGAATCGGATCGCCCTCATCAGTCTACCGCCGATGGCGTGGCACATGCCTGCGGCCATGACGGCCATATGGCGATCTTGTGCGGGATGGCACGTCAGTTGGCCCAAAGGCGTCCCGAAAGCGGACGGGTGGTACTGTTGTTCCAACCGGCCGAGGAGACCGGTGCCGGGGCTGCCGCTGTTTCCGCCGACCCTCGTTTTGCGGATATCCGGCCCGACTGGGCTTTTGCTCTTCATAACCTTCCCGGATACCCTTTCGGCCAGATTGTGATGAAATCGGGCCCCATGGCCTGCGCATCCCGAGGTTTAATGGCGATGCTGGGAGGGAAGCCGGCCCATGCGGCCTGGCCCGAGACCGGCTGCAGTCCGGCGCTGGCATTGGGCCGGATCGTCACCGCCCTGGACGGTGAAAACCACACCGATAGCAAGGAGGGTTTCGCCCAGGCCACCATTGTTCATGCCCGGCTTGGCGAGGAGGTCTTCGGGACCACCCCGGCGGAAGGGGTCGTAATGGCCACCCTCCGAAGCGACAGCGAAGCGGGAATGGAGGCCCTGGTCGCCCGGGCCCGGGAGATTGTGCAACGGGAAGCCGAGGCCTCCGGTCTGACCTGGGCGATCGAATGGCGGGATATCTTTCCGGCCACCATCAACGATAAGGACGCTTGCGATCACCTCCAGGGAGCGGCGCGGGAGGCGGACGTCGATTGCCGGATCCTCGAGGAACCGATGCGGGCCTCGGAAGATTTCGGTCATTTCACCAGCCTGACACCGGGGGTGCTGTTCGGCCTGGGATCGGGCGAGAACCATCCGGCACTGCATACGCGCACCTACGACTTCCCGGACGATCTGCTGGACGTGGGGCTTCGTCTGTGGAGGGCGTTGATCGATCGGCTGCTCAACGACCGACAATGATTGTATTTCCGGGGAAAATACGTATTATTGATCCGTCCATTGTACGTGGCCTTCTAAATCAAGGCGCATTGAGTGAAAGAAAGGAAAACCGATGCATCCTGCGAAAGTACTTGCCGTTCTAGCCGTTGTCTGTTTCCTGGCCCTGGTCGTTTCCAGCCCCAGTAAATATCCCACCGATGCCGAAGTTCGCTCCCTGGTGATGAAGAGTCTGAAGGAAAAGTTTGCCGGTCTTGGGCCGGTGTCTCTGGACTTTCAGCGTATTGCGACCAAAGGGGACGGTGTCGTGGCAACGGTGGAATATCAGCTGGTCTTTGATCGCTCTTTGAGTGATTTTGCCCGGGACTGGGAGAAGCAGAGCCCCAAAACCGTTGGCTTTGGCGGTAAGTCCGCCGGGATGAAGTTGATTGAACTGCGCCAGACCTTTGGTGAGTTTAAGGCCGGGGATGTCCACAGCCGGGTGACCGACTATCTCTTCAAAAAGGTGGATGGGGACTGGCAGTTGCAAAAATAATCACCTTGTTTGAAGCCTCAAAGCCTCCGGCTCTGGTCGGAGGCTTTATTGTTTGAGAGGCCCGCCCTTTCCAATCCCGGGGATTGACCGACAAAAGTGACCTGAACTGTGTCGCCTGGAACACGGTTTCTTGTTCGTTCCCCCATTCTCCTCGTGTTCTGAACTCCGGTAAACCCTTCTCCCGGTACGTTCGTCTCTGAAAAGAGGCTCGACCAAATCGGTTGGCACCGGCTGTGCATCAACCTCCCGAGGCGCAATAGTTGACTTGCCCTCTGGCGTCCCCGATAATTGCGCATCGACCTGCTGTCGGCCGGAACAGACCGGCAACCTGTATCTTGTTAAAGGAGGCACTGCCTTGGAACTGATCCTTCAAGCGGGCCCAGTGGTTAAACTGGTTCTGCTCATTCTTGTCTATTTCTCTGTCGTGTCCTGGGCCATCATCTTCTACAAGGGGGTGGTGATCCACCGTGCCATCAAAGTGTCGGACCGGTTCCTGGAATTTTTCTGGAGCAAAAAACAGTTCAATGCTATCGCCCAGGGGTTGAAACCGTTCGAGGCCTCACCCTTGTCGATCCTCTTCCGGGAGGCCTTCCGCGAACTGAGCTCTATGAACAGCGGCTCCACCGGCGGCGGCCTGTCGACCGACCTGGGTTCCAAGGACAACGTTGCCCGCGCTCTGCGCCGTGCAACCACCAGTGAGACCCATCGTCTGGAAAAGTTTCTGACCTTTCTCGCCACCACCGCCTCGGCGGCACCTTTTATCGGGCTGTTCGGCACCGTATGGGGGATCATGGATGCGTTTATCGGAATCGGCAAGACCGGCAGCGCGTCGCTGGCCGTTGTCGCCCCGGGGATTTCGGAGGCCCTGATTGCCACCGCTATCGGCCTGGCGGCCGCCATCCCGGCAGTTATCGGCTACAATCATCTGCTGAACCGGGTCAACGTCCTGATCGGTGAGATGGACAACTTCAGCCAGGAGTTCCTCAATATCGTCGACCGGATGGATCGGAGGTAATTATGGGTGCCGAGATTGGAGGTGGCAGCAGCCGCCGCCAGAGCAGCCTTGCTGCTATCAACGTGACCCCGTTGGTCGATGTCATGCTGGTATTGCTGATTATCTTTATGGTCACCGCCCCGATGTTGCAGCAAGGTGTGGATGTGGCTCTGCCCGAGGTAGAACAGACCAAGGGACTGCCCCAGGCCAAGGAGCCGATCGTCATTACCATCCAGAAAAACGGCAGGGTGCAGATCGATAACGTGACCATCAAGAACCTGCGCAAGCTGGCGCCGGTGTTGCAGGAGGTGTTGAAAAAGCGGTCCAAGGATGAGGTCTTTCTGCAGGCCGACAAGCGTGTCTCCTACGGGCGCGTCGCCCAGGTCATGGCTGCGGTTCAGGCCGCCGGCGTCGATAAGATGTCCATGGTCACCATCGAACCGCAATAAGGATTTGTTCGAGACCTTCATGATCCCTTCTGCCGCAATCGCCCATAACCATCGATCTTCAGGTGTGCTCTGGCTTCAGTCTTCAACGTACCGTCCCGGTGCGCCAGCATTCCACAATCATGCGCTTGCCGGAACCTTTTCGGTTCTGAACGATTTCGCGACGAAGGTTTCATTTGGTCTCGAATTTGGCGGAGAGAGGAAAGCGACTAAAAAAGACGGAGGGGACGGACGATGAATAAGAACCTCACTGTCCGTCCTTATACCCGCTCGTCCCCTTACAAGGGGTTGGGTCGGATGTTGTTGATCTCCTTTGTGGTGCATCTGGTGATCTTCGGCCTCTTTGCCGGTGATTTCTTCCCACGTCGCAAGTTCGAGCAGCCAAAAGCAATCCGGGTCAATCTGGCCAACCTGCCGGTGGCGAATCCCCAGGCCGGTCGCCCTGGTGCGGTGAAGCAGGCCAAAAAACCGAAAAAGAAAAAACCGGCCAAAAAGATCACCGCCAAGAAACCGCCCCAAAAACCGGTGGTACCGCCCAAACCCAAACCAAAGCCCAAACCAAAGCCCACAAAACCCAAACCGCAGCCTAAAAAACCGGTGGTAACCAAACCGGCAGTAGACCAGGAGAAGTTGCGTCAACAGCGCCTGGAAGCCCTGCGAAAACAACGTGC
>JANQIN010000255.1 GCA_028282145.1 Thermodesulfobacteriota bacterium
CCATCCGTAGAGAGGCGGTAAGGATCTGTCTCTCTTCCCCGCCACCGCAAAGGCGAACCATCCCCAGCGAAAGAAGCATCAGCCCGTAAACCAGTACCAGATCCAATAGCGTCAGCTCAATCATCGCAACACCTCTGCCTCCGGCGAATGTTCCCGGGGATATTGCAGAAACCGCTGCAACCCTTCATCTTTGGGGTTTTGCAGCATCTCTTCCGGCTTTCCATCGACCCGGATCTTCCCGTCCGCCAGAAAAAAGACCCGGTCGGCCATGCGACTGGCCAGAGGAAGATCGTGGGTGATCACCACGACGGTCAGACCTTCCCGCACAAGCTGCCGCAGACCTTTGACCAAGTGCAATGCCGTCGGTTTGTCCAGCGCACTGGTCGGTTCATCCAGCAGCAGCACCTCCGGTCGTGTCAACAGGGCTCTTGCCAGACAGGCCCTCTGAGCCTGCCCTCCCGAAAGGGACTGTGCCGGCTGATCCAGCCAATCCTTGTCAATGCCACAGAGAGTCAATCGATCGTTCACCAGGGCATCTTCTCGATTCGGCAGGGGAAGATGACGGTAACGAAAAGACCGGCAGAGGTTCTCCCAAACCGTCTCCGGGAAAAGGAACGGCTTTTGTGCAACGAGGGCCACCCTCTGCCGAAGCAAAGCCGGTGAGAGATCGGTAATCGGTGTCCCTCCCAAAGCCACTGAGCCGGAAGCCGGTTCATCCAGTCGGTTCATCAATCGCAGAAGAGAGGTTTTCCCCCCACCGGAAGGTCCGATAACGACGGAGATCTGACCGGCCGGAAAGGCCAGGTTCAACCCTTCGAACAAGGAACGGCGGGTTCCTTGGGGTGTAGGAACGTTGAGATGGATATCGCGTAAGGACAAAACGGTCATGGCAACACCAGAACTGGGAGTTTCTGGCAGCATAGCAGATCGGTTGATCGCAATAAATTGCAAAGACGCCTGCCCGCCAGGTTCTAACCGCGGTCTCACACGGATTCTTTTGTCTGGATCATTTGCCCGGACCGCTTTACACTGAAAGCCTTCCGAACAGAATCAGGAGCAGCCGCATGCGCAACCACCAGACCCTGTTTGAAAGGGTACGTGAACATGACATCATGGCGGAGAAATTCCACCAGGTGGAAGTGCGCTTATTGTCGACCCTGGATTTTCGCACCTTCTTCCAGTCGCTGGTCGATGAAATCCGGCAGGCCTTCGATATCCCCCATGTCTGGTTTACCCTGATTCGGGGGACTGAGCTCGAGAAGCAGATCAACAGCTCACGCGCCCTCGGAGATCTGGAGGACCGTTTGGTCCGGGTCGCCCCTGAAACCTACCGGGAACTGGTCGGTGATGCGGAAGAGCCCCTTTTGATCAACCAGGAAACCCGCTGCTATGCACCTCTTTTCCCGAAAAACCTCTCCCGCTTTGTCGGTTCGTTGTCCCTGGTGCCTATCCGGGTTGATGGAGAACTGGTGGGATGTCTTAATCAAGCCGATCAGGACCCCAATCGCTACCGACCAGGCCTTAACACCCTCTTTCTGGAACGGCTGGCCATCAAAATGGCCCTTGGCCTGTCGAATGTCTCCGCCCATGAGAAGCTCAAGTTCCTGGCCTACCACGACCCCCTCACCCAGCTGTTGAACCGTCGGGTCATGGAAACTATCCTGGAACGAGAACTCAACCGTTCCCAACGTTATGGCGGTATTCTCTCCCTGGCCTTTATCGACCTGGACGCCTTCAAACAGGTGAACGACTCCTATGGGCATGATGTGGGGGATCAGTTGCTTCAATATGTCGCCAAAGGTTTGAGCGAAGCAGTACGGATGTCCGATGTGGTTACCCGCTATGCCGGAGACGAGTTTGTCGTTATCCTCCCCGAGACCTCGGCCGACAATGCACGGCGCCTGATGGCACGTATTCAGCAGCAGTTCCTGGGTAAGCCTCTGGTGACCCCCCAGCGAACCCTGCCGGTACAGCTCAGCGCCGGAGTGGCTTCTACCGAGGACCCGGGCATCTTGACCTCCGACAGTCTGTTGCGGGCCGCCGATCAAGCCCTGTATCTTCAAAAGAAAGGTCGCTGACTCGCCTGTTTCCATCAAGGAGAGAGTATGGAATGCAAAAAAGAACGGAATCTGGGTTTTTGCAACTGCAGTTACAATCCCTGTGGTCTCAAAGGTATCTGCTGCGATTGCCTTAAAAAGCACATCGATCGGCGGCAACTGCCCGCCTGTGTCTTTCCCGACGCTGCCGAACAGACCTATGATCGTTCTTTTGAGCATTTTGCACGGCTGGTAAACGAGGGGAAGGTGTAACGGGATGGACTCCGTCTGGCTGGGGCTGCTCTGGTTTGTGGCCTTTCTGTTTTCGATGGTGCTGCACGAAGCAGCCCACGCCTGGGCGGCGGCCCGTCTTGGGGATCCGACGGCCCTGCTGGCCGGACAGGTCTCCCTGAATCCTCTGCCCCATATGCAGCGGGAACCGATCGGTACGCTGGTCGCGCCCCTGCTTTCCTTTGCCTTGGCCGGCTGGATGGTCGGCTGGGCCAGCGCCCCTTTCGACCCCCGCTGGGCCCAGCGTTATCCCAAACGCCTCGGTCTGGTCTCCCTTGCCGGCCCCATGGCGAACCTTCTGCTGGTTCTGGGAGCCGGGATCATTCTCAAAGCAGGACTGGCCTTCGGCTGGTTTATTCCACCCGACGGCTTCTCCCTGACCCAGGTCGTCGCGGCAGGTCCACCTTCCTGGGCCCATGGACCGGCGGTCTTTCTCAGTATTCTGTTTACCCTCAATCTGATCCTGATGGCCTTCAACCTCCTGCCTGCTCCGCCGCTGGATGGGGCCAGCATCCTGCTGATCGGAATGCCGGACCGTTGGGCCGATACCTGGCTGCGCTGGATTCATCAACCTCACTTCGCTCTGCTCGGTCTGTTGCTGGCCTGGAACCTTTTCGGCTCTCTGGTCCGACCCCTCTACAAACTGGGACTGATTCTGATTTACGCTTAAAAAACCGCCTTCGCCGAGAATCATACGAGTGTCGATGCAGATCATCGGTATCCATCGGTTTTCTTTTAGCAGGCCTATCCGCTTCAGCGACCCAGAGCGATGATCAGACCACCGATATAGCGCGGTTCAACATCTTCCGGAGCCAGCGGGCAGAACTCCTGCTGCCACAGATCCAGGCAATAATGTCCAAATGCACCGGCATCGGGTTGAAGCTCTTCCAACCACGCCACCGTTCCCTCGCGAAGCTGTGCATCGACCCGACCGTCGGTGGTAATCAGGCCGTGGAGTTCGACCAGACGAGAAGCAGGCAGCGGGTCAGGAACAAACTCGCCGTCCAGAAGCTTGTTGGCGAGGGCCGTGAGGAAGATATCGGACAGGGTCAGGTCCTCAGCAACTTCAGGAACGCAGCCGTCTAAGGACGCATCGCCGACCTTCTCCAGGGAGAAGGGGAATCCGCCGTTAAACAGATGTTCCTGGGCCTCGATTTCTTCCAACCAGCCGGTGGCTTGACGGATCTGCCGGCGTGTCGCAAACTCCTGCATTTGAGTATTCCCGTCGGGGCCCAGTCCAGGATAGAATCGGGGACGACGTTCCAACAGCCCCTCCAGGAAATGAACATAGGTTTCATCCAGCCACCGAAAAACCGGTGAGTTTTTCATATTCCCGGCCCACTGTTGCAACTCAAGGGTAAGGCTGTATCCGGCCCGGAAGATATCCTGCAGGTAAAGCTCCTCAAAAAGTTCCCGGGCACGGTCGGCATGCCCTTCCGCGAAGTGTTCCAGGCCCAGGCTCAACAAGCGGTAGACCCTCCCGAGTACCGTTTCCAAAGCATTGCGGTCGCCAGGGTCCACGGCATCGGCCATCATCACTTTGTTGAGAAGAAGGCTGAACTCCCAGGCGGTTTCATCATCGATCCCCGCGGCAAGGATTTCCCCCAGCAGGTCCTGGGGATGATCCGCCCGGACCACGTAGGAAGGCGCGGAAGCCATGGGTTCGGGGGATGGGATATCCGCCTTTCGGGCGTAGTGCGCCGTCCCGTTATGCGGGTCGGCATAGCTGTAGACCTGTTGGGCGTCTACCGGATCGGAGAAACCGTGGTCGAGCATCCGCCCTCGATGGAACTGGAAGGCCTGCTCCAGCAACATGGACGGGGTCTCGGCACGCACAGCTTCCATCAACCACAGGAAAAAGGCACGTTGCTGCTGAAACAACACATCGAGGATTGATTTCACCAGCTTGGCGTTTTCCGAATCGATATAGTGGAGGTCATAGAGCCCTTCCAGGCGATTGGCGTTATCGATAACATCCTCGTCCTCAAACACCTCGGGGCCCTGAAGAACAGTGACCAGCCGACTGAAGATCAACACCACCAGCTCCGATTCCATCGCCGGCAAGATGTCGCAGACCGCCTCCTCACCACCATCGAGAATCAGTTGCAGCCAGACGGTTGCCTTTTTGATGTCGATATCATCACCGGTCCAGATATCCAGATCCAGCAGTGAGGTGAATTGCTCCGGGCTGGCCAGGGTCACGGCCTCAGCCATATCCTCCAGACCCAGCTCCCGCATCATCAGGTAAAGTTCCTGTGTCGCCACCTGGGGCACCAGACTGTCCCCATCCCGGGCTTCCACCATCAATGCATATTTCTGCCGTCCCCGAGCCTCTCGGATCATGGTGAGGCGTTCACCGGCTGCCAGAGCATTGTATTCCCTGGGGCTGATTTCCCGGCCCTGGCGCAACAATGTCAGATGACCGACCTTACGCTTCTCGGGCAAATTGATTCGACTCATTCCGTTCCTCGCTCCAAAAAATGAGCCCCACTCTAGTGCAGCCGACACCGAGGGGTCAAGAGTCCTCTCCTTTGAATTTCCGGGTAACTTCCCGGGAAATTCTGGCCTTGGAGTCTGCGACTAAGTATACTGGACAGAACGATGATCGCGAGGTGTTAAATGAAGGCTATCTTTCAGATATTGCTCCTTTTTTTTCTGACGACCGTACCGGCCCTGGCCTTGGACATGCAGCAGTTGGTCCGGGAGGTGGAACAACAATACTGGGGTGTCAGTTCCAGGGCCCGTGTCACCATGGAAGTCCGCACCGCCAACTGGCAACGTTCTCTGGAGATGGAGTCCTGGTCACTTGGACGGGAACGTTTCATTACCCGGATTCTGAAACCCGCCAAGGAAAAGGGTGTTGCCACCCTGAAGGTCGACAATGAAGTCTGGAACTACCTTCCCAAAGTCGACCGGACGATGAAAATTCCTCCTTCCATGATGGGTGGGGCCTGGATGGGGAGTCACATCACCAACGACGATCTGGTCAAAGGCAACAAGATCGACGAAGAATACAGCTTCACCCTGCTCGAAGAGACCGAAGAGTACTGGCGGGTGGAAGGGATTCCCAAACCGGATGCAGCGGTGGTCTGGGGAAAGATCATTTACCAGATACACAAAGCCACCCGGACTCCGCAGGTGGTCGAATATTTTGACGAGGAAGGAATTCGGGTTCGACGCACCCTCTTCGACCAGCTCACACCGATCGGCGACCGCATTCTGCCGATGCGGATGGAGGTGATTCCAGACGACACCCCCGAGGAAAAGACGGTCATGCTCTACCGTCAGATTCAGTTCGATGTGGATGTGGACGAATCGTTCTTCTCCTTGCGACGTCTGAAGGTCAGGCGATGATCCTCTGGAAACTTGCGTTTCGCAACCTGCGCCGTAATCGAAGGCGAACCCTTCTGACCCTGGCGGCGATGGTCGCATCCTCCTCACTGCTAATCTTGTCCCTCGGGGTTTTTTCCGGCATGTTTGTCGACATGCTCGCCTCGGTTACGGAACAGTACAGTGGCCATATGGTCGTCGCAGGTAAGGGCTACCTGGACCGCCGGGAAATGCACGCCACCATGGACCAGGCTCAGGCCGTAACTGAACAGGCATCCCGCCTGGAAACCTTTCGCGGGGCGTCCCCACGGCTACGAAGCTTCGGCCTGCTCTCCCTGGGTGACCGAACCCAGCCGGCCGAGGTTCTCGGTATCGATCCGACCCGGGAGATTCAGGTCACCCAACTGCACCGGAAGCTTGTTGACGGCCGGTATTTAGATCCGGACGAGGATCACGGTATCGTTCTCGGCGTGGGGCTGGCCCGAAAACTGCGGGCGGAGATCGGCAGTGAGCTGGTCTTTGTTACCCAGGCGGCAGATGGATCGATCGGCAACGACCTGATGACCGTCCGCGGCCTGTTCGACACCGGGTCCGTGGCCAACGATAACGGACTGGCGCTGGTACCTCTGCACTGGCTACAGGAAACGATCGCTCTGCCCGACCAGTTGCATGAGGTGGCAATCACACTCAAAGACCCACTACAGGCGAAACCAACGGCGGCGGTTCTGGCGGGCCGGCTGGACGACCGGCTGGAAGTTCGGGACTGGGGGCAGATGCTGCCCGAGATGGCTGAGGTCATCGCCAGCTACGGCGCCTCCACACTCATTTTATCGATGATTCTTTACGCTGCTGCCGGGTTGGGGATCGTCAACACCCTTTACATGTCCGTGATGGAGCGAACCCAGGAGTTCGGTGTTCTTCTGGCCATGGGACTACACCCAGCCCAGGTCCGGCGGCTGGTCCTGCTGGAATCGACAGTTCTGGGGGTCCTGGCCATGGTTCTGGGAGCAACCCTTGGTTTTTTCCTCACTCTGTGGATGAAGACGGTCGGTATCGATCTCTCCGGAAGTATCTCCTCTATTACCTACGCCGGTGGCACCATCCTGCCGCGATTGCATGCCGAGTTCGAGTTCCGCAACTTCTGGCTGCCCAGTCTTCTGCTTCTGGTGACGGCCGTCCTGGCCGGCTGGCTGCCTGCACGTCGGGCAGCCCGGCTACAGCCGGTTGAAGCCTTGAGGGAGGACTGAGATGGACCTGCTTCGACTGGCATGGCGCAATCTCTGGCGCAACCGACGCCGAACCCTACTCACTGTCGGCGCGATCGGCTTCAGCCTGTTGCTGATTCAGACGTTTCACAACCTGGCCATCGGCAGCTACCGCCAGATGGTCAACAGCGGCGTCCGTTCCGGCAGCGGCCACATCGGTATTTACGCAGGGGATTATGCCTTGAGCCGGGAGGAAACCCTCAGCTACCTACCAGGGGAGCTTCCCCGAACGATCACAGGGCTTGCGGATGTTCAGCAAGTCGTGCCCCGGCTCTACCTGCCGGGTCTGGCCCAATCGAGCCGGGAGAGCCGTGGCATCTTGCTGACCGGTATCAACCCGGAGTTGGAGCGACAGATCAACCCGTTCCTCAAAAGAATCCCTGATGATCGGATGATACGGGGATTGGACTCGCGGGATGCCCTGATCGGTGATCGACTGATGGATGAGTTGAAGCTGAAACCCGGTCAGAAGCTGGTGATCACGGTTCAACACCGCGACGGTGAACTGGCTGCGGAGCTGTTCCGCATCCGTGGGGTGGTCCGCACCGGGGTTAAAGAGGTCGATCATTCCCTGGTGATGGTCGGCCTGAACCGGGCAGGCAGACTGGCCGGAATCCCCGGGCAGGTTCACGAACTGGCGGTTATCCTTCATGACAGCGCCGTAGACCGTCCTCCCCTGAAGGAAGTTCAGGCACTCCTGCCGACCCGGAACGACGTTCGCGCCCTTTCATGGGAAGAAGCGATGCCCAACCTGGCCGACGCTATCAAACTTGATTATGCCAGCCAGAAGTTTATTTTTGCCGTTATTTTGCTGATCGTCAGTATCGGTCTGATCAACACCCTGTTGATGTCCGTGATGGAACGAATCCGCGAGTTCGGGATCCTCATCGCCCTCGGGACCCGCCCTGCCCGCCTGCGTGCCCTGATTGCCGTGGAAGCCCTTTTGCTGGGGGCGGTGGGCATGACGGTCGGCTGTGCCCTGGGTAGCGGAGCCACCTGGCTTCTGATCGAATACGGTCTGGACCTGCGCTGGTTTATCACCCAGGAGCTGGAGTTCGGCGGGGTGGTCTTTGACCCCATTCTTCGGGCCCGCTGGGACTGGCCCTGGATGGCCGGAATGGGCCTCCTCCTGATGGGAATCTGCCTGCTGGCCTCTCTCTACCCGGCCCGAAAGGCCGCACGGATTGAACCGGCCCGCGCCATGCGACACCACTGATATTCACCTTTTTTCGGGACACTGCCATGGCTTTGATTGAACTGGAAAAGATCTGTAAAACCTACCGCAGCGGCAACCTGCATGTACCGGCCCTGGTCGACCTGGACCTGCAGGTGGATACCGGTGAGTTCACCGCTCTGGCCGGTCCGTCGGGCAGCGGCAAGACCACCGCTCTGAACCTGATCGGCTGTATCGACCAGCCAACCAGCGGTCGCCTGAGGATCGACGGTCGCAACGTCGCCGACCAGACCGTCCCCCAACTGTCCGACTTCCGCCTTTATCAGATCGGGTTTATCTTCCAATCGTATAACCTGATCCCGGTTCTGACCGCCGAGGAAAATGCCGAATTTGTTCTGATGCTTCAAGGAATGAGACCGGAGGAAAGACAGCAACGGGTTCGCCCCCTCTTGGAAAGATTAGGTCTGGGAGGATTAGAGAATCGTCGCCCCAGCGATCTTTCGGGGGGCCAGCAACAACGTGTGGCCGTGGCCCGTGCCATGGCGGCCCGTCCCAAGGTGATCCTGGCCGACGAACCGACCGCCAACCTCGACTCAAGCACCGCCCGGGAGCTGCTTGAGCTGATGCGTGAACTGAACCGGGATGAGGGGATGACCTTTCTCTTCAGCTCACACGACCCCCTGGTCCTTGAGCATGCCGGGCGGGTGGTCCGTCTGCAGGACGGACACCTGGTGGGGGATGAGCGAAAAGATGGCTAGGACCGCCTTTTACGTTCTGCTGGTTCTCTGCATGACCCCATCCCTGACCTTCGGTAATCTGCTCCCTGGAGACTGGTCGGTTGGCGGATCGGTCAAATCCCTCAATCTGACCTTTGAAGCACCTCCGGAATCGGCTCTCGAGGGCGGGGGGCTTTCCTCGAACCGGTTTCGCCTTGAAATGCAAGGCTTTCTTCCTGCAGGGCTCGAGGCTGAAATTGCGGTAGAACATCTGGCATTGTGGCGCGATCCTCAGGGGCAGCCCCCCCTTCCCGGAGACCTGGCCAATCGCCGCATTGACCTCGAGCATAACTGGAATGAAAACGGGTCCTTGTCCCAGCAGTTCCAGGTCGATCGCCTCAATCTGCAGGGGACTGTGAAAGATTGGGAATGGCGTCTCGGTCGTCAGGCGATCGGCTTCGGACGTATCTCCCTGGCACCTCCTCTGGATATTATTGCCCCGTTTCCCCCCGACAGCCTCGATACGACCGTTCGACCTGGGATTGACGCCATGAGGCTGAGCCGATACTTCGGCCTTGCCGGACAGATTGACCTGATCGGCGTCGCCGGCCAAACCGGTGGGCAAAACAGTTTTCTCGGCACGTTCACCACCAACTGGAAAGAGATCGACATTCTTGCCATCGGCGGGCGTCTTCTCGGGAGATCCGCAGCCGGCGCCGGGCTGGCGGGGCAGATCGTCGGGATTGGCATCAAGGGTGAGCTGGTTGTGTATGAAGGCAAAGAGGAAGACCTCCGAAAGCACTTTGTTATTGCCGGTATTGAAGGAGACGCCCAGGTCACTTCGACATTAAACCTCTCATTACAGTACCTCTATAACGGAGCCGGTGCGGAAACCCCCTCGGGCTATCCCGCCGCAGCCACGTCGGCCATGACAGAGGAAGGGCTCAGTTTTCTTCTGGGGCGCCATTACCTGCTGGCAGCCTCCAGCTGGCAGGCTCACCCTCTGGTTTCGGTGAATATGCTGCTGATCACCAATCTGGGTGA
The DNA here is from genome assembly GCA_028282145.1 of Thermodesulfobacteriota bacterium. Taxonomy (GTDB): domain Bacteria; phylum Desulfobacterota; class Desulfuromonadia; order Desulfuromonadales; family Geopsychrobacteraceae; genus JANQIN01. The sequence goes on from JANQIN010000255.1 coordinate 9,857, forward strand.
CGGTTCCCTGTTGGTCCGTCCTTTGACTGCCATTTCCCTGGGCGACAATCTGTCGCTGGACCTTTTTGTGACCCTTAACCTTGGAGACCGGCCGGACAACCTGCTCCAACCCAATTCGGAATTCGGCAGCCAGGGAAACAGTGGCGGCTTCTTCGTCCGATATTTTTTTTAATTCAGGACAGTTCTGCCGCATCCCTCCCCGTTGCATTCGGCGTCAAACATGGTTCAATGGAAGTGTGGCAACCGTGTAGGATACCCCGGTTCCACAAAATCCGAGACCAACCTCGTCCCATGAGTACATGGGTGGTGCCGTACAGGATGTCGAACGTTTCCCTGTATTGGCAAAAATGTGAACCTCTCCGGGGTCGCCTGTTGGAGACCCTGGTTTGATACCGAGAGATCGGCCGAGGTAGCTTATGGCCATGACCCGTCCCGTGCCGGCACCGGAAAACACCTTCCCGTCGCTGGACCAGTACCTGGAGCAGTGCAATACGGCCGAGTTGAAGGATCTCTGTGCCTCAGCAGAGCTGCTTCAACCCTCCCCCGAAGATCAGATGCTGGATGTGGCCTGTGGTGAGGGAGAGGCCACCCTTTTTTTCGCACCGTTGGTGCGTCAGGTTGTCGCTTCCGACCTGACCATGCAGATGTTGAAAAAGGCCCAGGAACAGATCAGTGAGTCCGGCGGCATCGAAAATGTCACCTTCCGTGAGGCCGACGCTCAGGATATGCCGTTTCCTGCAGGGTCCTTCACCCTTCTGACCTGCCGTATTGCCACACATCACTTTCCCAAGTTGGAGCAGGCCCTGAAGGAATTCCATCGGGTTCTGCGCCGGGGTGGACGGATGGTGGTGATCGATCTGCCCCAACCGGAAGACCCAGAGATCGCCGACTTCTACCAGAAGCTTGAAAGCTGTCGTAATCCGACCCACGTTCGGACCTACAACGAGAAAGACTGGCGACGGATGCTGGCCGAAGCTGAGTTTATTCTGGGCGAATCTCAGGAAGTGGTCATCCCCTTCGACTTTCAGGAATGGGTCAAGCAGAAAAATGTGGGGAAAGAATGTGCCAAAGCGATCAGCCATCAGCTCGCCAGTGCACCTCGCAAGATTCAAGATTACTTTCAGGTGGAGCTGTTCGCCGGCGAACTGGAATCGTTCTCCGAGCGCCGGCTGGTCATTACCGCCAAACGCCCTGAAAAAGAGAAGAAATAAAAAAGCGGCATTCGGGGACAGGTCCCACAGTCCAGGGACCTGTCCCCGGCTTATCCCGCTCTCAAAACCGATCCACCAAGGGTCATCCACTATGTCGCAGCTTCCCTTTGTTTCTAGGGAAACTTCGATCCGTCTTCCGCGAATCCACTGCGGCTGCAGCGCGACAGACAGCGCACCAGTTCATCCACGTTTTGAAAGATCAACTCTCCCTTCTCCTGCGGGCGTCTGATCACAATAAAACGGCAGCCCTGGTCCTGCGCAGCACGCCATTTCTCGATTACCCCACCGGTTTCACCACTTTCTTTGCTGACCATAACCCCGATCCGGTAACGACGGATCAACGCACAGTTATCTTCGTAACTGAAGGGTCCACGGCCATAGATGCGTCGAGCCTCATCCAATTCCGCCTCTTCGCAGGCACGTACCGATTCGTCGTGGTGCAGGACCCGCGCGTAAAGCTCGACCCTCCGGCGACCGGCCTCCTGCACATAAGGACTTAGGTTACGTGAACCGGTAGTCAGCAGCACCGGTCTGCCATCCTCGCAGGCGATACGGGCCGCCTCTTCATGGTCTTTCGCAAAAATCCAATCGCTCTGAGTCGTTGAGCTCTGCTGACGCCGGAACCGTAGGTAGGGAAGACCAGCCTGTTCACAGGTCTTGTGGGCGGTATCGTGGACTTCCGTTGCATAGGGGTGAGTCGCATCGACCAGAGCGGCAAAACCCTCCTCCACCAGCAGAGCATGCATTTCCTTCACGCCTAAACGCCCGCAACGTCGATGGATATGGGGATGAGCACCAATCGGTAGCGGCTCATCGGTGGCGGTGGAGACCAAGACCCAATAGCCGGCTCGGGCTAGAGCTAAAGCCAGAGCCTCGCTCTCACTGGTCCCGCCAAGCAACAGGACCTTTGGAGCGTCTTCAGGTTCCACCATAGTAACCACGTGGAGTGACCATCCGACCGTCAAGTATGCAGGTGGTGCTATTGCCGATAATCACGGTAGAACGCATGCCGACCTCCTGCTCCAGCAGGTGATCGAGATCGGTGAGGACCAATTGTTCCTCCTCTGTACCGACAGCCGTCGCGACGCCGACCGGTGTGGCCCCTGGCCGATGATTGCGAAAGATGCGGACTGCCTCCTCAAGCTGCATGATCCTCTTCTTGCTGCGCGGATTATAGAGAGTCACGACCAGATCGGCCGAGGCAACCGCCTCAAGGCGACGGGCGATCATCTCCCAGGGGACCAGCAGGTCACTCAGACTGATCATAGCCGAATCCAGCATCAGCGGTGCTCCCATCAGCGCCGCCGCCGAGTTCGCCGCCGTGATTCCAGGGATTACCTCAATCTCCACCCTGACGCTTTCCTTGGCAACCATTTCCAAAGCCAACCCGGCCATACCGTAGACCCCGGCATCTCCAGAAGAGATCAGACAGACCGTTTTGCCGGCGAGCGTTTCATCAATCGCGGCGCGACAGCGTTCGCTCTCCTTCATCATCCCCGACGTCACGGTCTTCTGCGAGGTAATTAGATCGTTAACCGATGCCACATAAGGATCATAGCCGACCACAACGTCACAAGAACGGATCGCCTCGGTCGCACGAGGTGTCCGGTCCTCTACACTGCCGGGTCCGATGCCAACGAGGAACAGTTTTCCTGGGCGATCGCGATGGTGATGCCGTTGAAGGCTGTCTTGTTGAGTAGTAATGACGTTCTCCTTCCAGAGAGCAGCGCCGCCGGTTCAGAAACCGCGGGCAGATTGACCTGTTGTTGAACAAACGCCGACTCGGTAAACGGGAGGTGGCTGATACGGATCTGCTCCCCGTCGATAATCCGTAAGGGAAGTTCAAGCCGTGCTGCCGCCTGCAACAGACCGGGTTCCTCTGCCTTCACATCGGCGGTGGCCAGAAAGCGGACCTCATCCATCCTTCGTCCAACTTTTTGCAGCGCCGCCTCGATGGCGGCGCAAATCTCATCAGCACTCTTGCCTTTGCGGCACCCAATACCGACCGTCAACGACTTGACTGCTTCGGTGGTGGTGGAGATCACCGGTTCGGCCCCCGTCAGATTGGCCACGCGTACCGCCAGCGCGTTGGCGCCCCCTTCATGACCACTCAACAAACCGACAGCATGGCGGGCGCCGACATCGAGGCAGACGATGGCCGGGTCGGTCAGTTTATGCTCCAGCAACGGCGCGATAGCTCGGACCACCACACCACAGGGGGCGATATAAACCAAACCCTGATACTGATTGAAGATCTCGGTTGTCAGTGCATAAACCCGTTCAAAGGGTGTCACCCCCGGTGGGGCTTCAATCGCCTGATGCAGAAATTGATCGATCTCCATGCCGGCAACGATCTTCTGCATCACATGCAGTCCTTCCGGCGAGAAAGTGATTACCGCCGTCTTCATTCCGACGTCTCCTCACCGTCTTTGTCGGCCTGGCGATACCCATGGCTGAAATGGCGATGGTAGAGCTTGGAGACTGGAAGATCTCGGGATAAGGCCTGCCCGACAACAATCATGGCGGTTTTGGTAAACCCGGCTTCCCGAACCTTCGCCGCGATGTCGGACAAGGTGCCGACAATCACCTGCTGATCCGGCCAGCTGGCGCGGTACACCACGCCGATCGGGCATTCGGCACCATAGAAGTCCGCCAGTTCTAAGGCGACTTCATCCAGTTTATGAACCGACAGAAAAAGGCATAAGGTGGACTCCGTCCGAGCCAGATGCTCCAACGCCTGCTTTTTCGGCATGGGTGTGCGGCCCGAGGTCCGGCTCAAAATCACTGTTTGCGAAATCTCTGGCACGGTCAACTCTGCTTTCAGCGCAGCTGCGGCCGCCTGAAAGGAGCTGACACCCGGCACCACCTCATAGGCAACACTCAGTCGGTCAAATACATTCATTTGCTCGCGGATGGCACCATAGATGGAGGGGTCCCCGGTATGGAGTCGTACCACATCGATATCGCGTTGCTGTGCGTCCACAACGACGGCCTCGATCTCCTCTAGCGTCATACCTGCTGAATCGTGCAGCTCACATTCATCGGGTGTCACACCAACGACTTCAGGGCTGACCAGTGAACCTGCATAAATACAGATCTGACACCCTTCAAGAAGGCGACGCGCCTTTACCGTCAACAGATCCGGATCGCCGGGGCCGGCTCCCACAAACCACACCTTCAACGCCTAGACTCCTTCCTCGTCCGCTGCCTGCACCAGAACAACAGACAGGTTGCCCATCTTATCGTCGGCCCCTCGCAAGTGGCGCAGGTCGGTTTCCACATGTTGCCCCTCCAAACCCGCACGGGCCACAAACACACTCCTGTCCAGCGCACCGCACCGTTCCAACAGATCGATGATCTCTTGCAGGCGTGAACCGATCTTCATCAGCACCAGGCCTTCACCGCTTGCGACCGCCTGTTCAATCTCGGCCATATCCTTCACCGCCGGGATCACCCGTAGCGGCTGTTGCCCTTCACCCAACGGGGTACCGGTCAGGGCAGCGGCCAGGCTGAAGGCACTGATGCCAGGGACCGTCTCGACGGGCAGTTCCGGAGCCACTTCCTGCAATGCCCGTAACAAGTAGATGGTGGTCGAATAGAGTAAGGCATCCCCCAGAGTCACAAGAGCGACATCCTCACCCGCCTCACATCGCAGTGCGATCTCTTGGGCGATCTGATGCCAGTGGCGGCAACGTTCTTCCGAAGTGGCCGCTAGAGAGAAAGTGACCTCTTTGACCTCGCACTCAGAACCGGCATAACGACGAGCGACCTGTGCCGGATATTCCTGCCGACTCAGCTTGGAGGTCGGCACATAGATACAAGAACAACTGCTGAGCACCCGCACCGCTTTGAGCGTCAGCAGTTCAGGATCTCCGGGGCCGATACCAACACCGTAAAAGGTCCCTGTGGCCATTGTGTTCATGCCAACAGCTCCCGAGACAGCAGCAGGATAATCGTGCGCGACGCCAGCTCGGCATCACGCAGACCGGCGGCATCCAATTCGGTGATCTGTTCCTCAGGCCAGCTCAGATTCTCACAGGCAAACGCCGTATACCCTTCACCAAGGGTCTGCAGGAGGGAAGCGGCCCAACGGCTTGCTTTTGCGGTGCCCGCCAGAACGGCAATTTTGTCACAACCCGCCAGATCATCGACGGATTGCTCAGGGTCACGTCCATGGGCACTGATCATCGTTAAATCGCTCCAGTCGAGCGCCAACCGTGCACAGGCGAGCTGAATCGAACTGATACCGGGAATCAGCGTGCACCGATGCCGGCCGAAGCGATTGAGTAAGGTGCGGGCCAGACTGTATAGTCCGGTATCACCGCTGACCAGCACCACGACACGCCGATCTTCAGCCGCCGCGGCAATCCTGTCGGTTGCAGCTTTCATATGGGCATCGACCGTATAGGTTTCGGCCTTCGATTCGGCGAACAGCGCCAGCAGATGCGGTGCCCCCACCAGCAGCTCGGCATCAGCCACGGCCTTGCGAACCTCGTCGGTCAGATAGTCCGGGTGACCGGGACCGCACCCCGCAATAATGATCCGGTTATCGTTCGTCACTGCCACACCTCCAGCGAACCATAGCTGCCAAGCATTTCCCCTTGAAGATTGATCAATACAACGGCCGTTCGTCGTGCTGAAACAAAGCGGGTGCCGACAGCAGCGTTAATCTCTGCCGCCAGTGCCTCTCCAACCTTATACCGCTCGTCGGTATCCAGCGCCGCCATAAAGACGCCTTCGACCGTCTGTTGCGGTTCAAGCTGACGACCTAACAGACCTTCGGCCAGCCGGGTGATATGTTCCACCGCACTGTCGGACTGAGCCGAATGGGTTTGCCACTGTCCCATCGCCAGCTTACCAAGTTTACCGGGATGGCCAATCAGCAGCAGATGTTCGAACCCATAGTCCAGTGAGGTCTCCAGCACATAACCCCACTCGTTACTGACCTCCACCAGCTGTTGCGGCTGCAGGTTGAATCGTCTCTCCGCCGCCCGCCGTCCGATGTGACCAGGGGTAAAGACCGGTGCCAGCGTGCCGGAAGCGGCACAGATATCCAGACTGCACTTGAGAGAATCCCGCAGGGCATCGGCGCTGAATGGCCGGACCCGTCCGCTGGTTCCTAAAATGGAAAGCCCACCCTCAATCCCCAGTTTGGGATTAAACGTCTTGGCCGCGAGCTCTTCACCACCCGGGATCGACACGGTCACATCCAAGCCCCAGTCCGTCACCTCACGCAGCGCCGCGCGAATCATTTCACGCGGGACCGGATTGATCGCCGCCTCTCCCACCGGCATCGCCAGCCCCGGCAGTGTGACGACGCCAACGCCGGCACCGGCGTGGAAGCAGAGAGTGTCATCCTCCCGTTTTTCCAGCCGGACTTCGACCCGAGAGCCATGAGTGACATCGGGATCATCCCCGGCATCCTTCACGACGACTGCCGTCGCCCCTTGACCGTCCCTGCGCTGCTCTGCCAGCGGCCAGTGGAGTCGATCGCCATCCGGTAGCAGAATCTCGACGGAGGTCACCTGCCGGTCACAGCATAACAGCAGCGCCGCTCCTTTGGCGGCCAACGCCGCACAACTGCCGGTGGTGATCCCGTCTTTCAGCATTGCTCAGCCCTTATCCCAGGGGCGCCGACCCAGCTTGACGATCATCGTGGTCATATAGTTCAACGGCTGAACGTCCCAGCGGCTTAAGTCATCGACCAGCAGTTCGTGCTCGCCCTGTTCGCAGCAACTGACCAACTGGCTCCGGCCCAGCAGGTCGTGCTGACCCAGCAGGTCGATTAACTCCTGAATACAGGTGCCCGCCTTGTACAGAACCAAAGTCTCACACTGACCAAACGCTTGTTCAACGGCGTCAAGGTCCGTTGCCGACATCAGCGTCAGACGATCTTCCTGCACCGTCAGCGCCTCTGCCAAGCGGCTGGCGGAAATCTGAAATGCGCTGATACCGGGCACCACATGAAGGTTCGCTGTCGGCAATAAGTCAGTGAGGCCGTGCAACAGATACGAACTGGTGGAGAAGATCAGGGGGTCGCCCAGAGTGAGTTGCACCACGGACTGACCACTGTTACAACGCTTGGCGATGTCCTGCGCCATTTGCTGCCAGCGCTGCTGTGTTTTCTCGCCGTCACGCTGCATGGGGTAGTTCACAACGACCACTTCCTGGCGGTCGATCAACGGCTGGACGGTTTCCAGCGACAGGCTACGGGCTGCCCCTTTCGCTTGCGGTGCAATAATGGTGTCGCAGCCTTCGACCAACCGTGCAGCGCGCAAAGTCAATAAATCGGTCGAACCCGGGCCAACGCCGACGGCATAAAAGTGACCCGGCTGCGGCTGCAGGGTTGACTGGTTTACATCCATCTCTAACTCCAAAAACAATAAAACCGGTGCATCATCATGGATGCAGGGAAACAGCAGTACATATACGAAGAGGGTACTGATACGTTCGTCAACGGTATGTGTGCGTGGGCTATCCGACCTGCTGCAGCGCTGCATCCAGATGGTCGAAATAGATATCGAGGATCCCGTTGTTCCAACCGAGCGACGTGGTCATCCGGTAGTTGGGCGCACCCACCGTGTTCTTCCAACTATCCTCCTCATCTCCTGCTACATCGTTGATCATGTGGTCACCGGAAACGATCATCAACGGAACAAAATTCACTTGTTGCGGGTGCATCTGCTTCACCTTCTGTAGCGGCTCCACACCGGGGGAACCTTCGACCGAGGCGACCACCGAGCGGGGATAGGCAGCTTCCACCCTCTCTGCAAAGGCAACAATCTGATCGTTGTATTCCGGGTAGTTATCATTACCGTGAGCGACAAACACCGTCGGCTCGTCGGCATCAACGTGGGGGCGCAGGGCATCGACCACCTGTGTGATGTCCTCATCCGAGGTCAATAGTGCGTCACCAAAGGCGACCTCAAGCCCTGAGGTATCAGCGGCCAGAACTTTGCGATACTCCTGCCCCGGAACCACATGGAGACTCTGAAAGACGATCTTTTCAACCCCCTCAGCCCGCAGTTGCGCGATGGTCTCCGCAACGTTGTGGGTCACCTGCCCCTGTTTTTTCAGCTTGTTGATAATGAACTGAGAGGTAAAGGCCCAGCGCACCGTGTAATCGGGATAACGCTGTCTGGCTTGCTCATCGATATAATCAAACACCTTACGCGCATCCGCAACGGAGGTGCCAAAAGCGATCAATACAATTGCCGGTTTGTTCACTGTATACGTCCTTTGTCGTTTGTCGTGAATAGATTATCTTCCCTGAAAGAGGCCACAAAAGAAGAAGGATTTGCCCCCTTGCAACGGCCTTCTCAGTCTCTTCTCCGAGTGGCCACCGTACACAAAGCATGCAGACAGGCCACCGCCAAAGGGCTGCCGCCACGTCGCCCTTGCAGAACCACATACGGCAGGCCGGTGGTCAATAATTCCTCTTTACTTTCCAGCACATGAATAAAACCGACCGGCATGCCGATCACCAGGGCCGGGCGGATTCCCTCTTCCAACGCCAGCCGGTTGATTTCCAGTAACGCCACCGGTGCGTTACCAATCAGCACAATGCTGCCATGGAGCATCTTTGCGGCCTTCTTGACCGCGAATAGTGACCGGGGCAAACCGGCATCCCTCGCCTGAGCCGCCACATCCTCGTCGGCAACATGGCAGATAATGGCGTCTCGGTCGTAAGCCGGGTTGATCTGCTGCAAACGGGGCACCGACAGACCGGAGCGGATCATATTGCTGTCGGCATAGATCCCGGCGCCTCGCCTCAGCGCCTCTTCGCAGGCATCAAACGCATCGTCACTGAAGGAGACCTGCTCCGCCAAAATGAAATCGGCGGTGGTATGGATCAGGCGGCGGGCGACCTCCCACTGTTCAGCCGACAGATCATAACTCCCTGCCTCCGCATCGATAGCCGCAAAGGAACGCTCTTCGATTTCCTGCCCACTGATGGGGTTCTCATGGAGATCGTAGATCAGCGGTCTTTTGTCCTCAGGTTTCATACATGTCCCTTTCGCATCGCATCAATCCATACCTCCAGCGCCTCCGGTTGGGAGGGCAGATGCAGATGGGCATAGCTGGCAAGAACCGCCCCTTTCTGATAGCCCTCATCCCGGACCTGGCCGCCCCGGTTCTTCTTCAGCGCATAGGCCGCCTGCCATCCATCCTGACCGACAGGGTCCTGGCACAGTTCCGAATAATGGAACTCATGCCCACGTATGCGTGTGCCAACCTCGCCCAGAAAGGTGGGCTGCTGCAGGGTCGCTTCGATATACCCAAGGGCTTTTCGTTTTGGCAACATCCTCGCCCCGGTCGGCAGCACCCCAACCAACGGCCAACACTGTTCGTCAACTTCAACCTCGCAACAGAGGTAGATCAGGCCGCCGCATTCGGCGTATACCGGTTTTCCGCTGTTGCAAAAGCGGGCGACAGATTCCCGCATCGCTCCATTGGCCGAGAGTTGCTCCGCGTGAACTTCGGGATACCCACCTCCGAGATAAAGACCGTCACAACCGTCCGGGACCTTCTCATCTGTAAGAGGCGAGAAGAAGCAGAGCTCTACCCCACGGGCCCGAAGAGCGTCGAACATATCCGGGTAATAGAACTGAAACGCTTTATCCTGCGCTACAGCCAGTTTTAATCCTTCTCCGGTTCGATGCAACTGTTCCACCTGGCCAGAGGAGGCGGCAGCAGATCGTGTCTTTTGCAGCAGCTGATCCAGATCGATGGCACCCGTCGCCACCGCCGCCAACGGGTCAACCACTGTCGGACTCCATTCGGTCTCTTCTGCGGAGACCAACCCCAGGTGACGGCTCGGCAGTTCCGGAAAGGCATCGCGGATAATCGCACCGAGCAGTTCCGGTCCCCCAGCGGCTGCCAGTGCCTGTTGCAGCCACTGCCCATGACTGACGGAGCCGCATCGATTAGCCACCACACCGGCCAGATGGAGCTCCGGCTCAAATTCAGCATACCCTTTGACCAGTGCAGCAATAGAGCGTGCCATCCCATGCGCATTCACCACCAACAACGCTGGCAGGTCCAGCCAGCGGGCGATCTCGGCAGTACTGCCGGACAGGGTCTCGGCACTGCTGCCATCGAACAGCCCCATCACCCCTTCCACAATGGCCACATCGGCGTCGGCGCAAGCGGTATCGAACAGCTGACGGCAATACGCTTCCCCAGCCATCCAGCCGTCCAGGTTGTAACAGGGCCGCCCAGACAAGCGCGCCAGATGCCCCGGATCGAGGTAATCCGGCCCGACCTTGAAGGTCTGGACCTGAAGACCTCGTTGCCGTAAGGAAGCCACCAGCGCCAGGGTCAACGAGGATTTACCAACCCCGCTTTGGGTTCCGGCAACGATAAATCGAGGAATACCGCTCAAAACTCAACCTTTTTCCAGTTAGAGATACCAACCCCCGATGGGGTTGGGGCGACTCAATCTAACTCAGCAGAAGCGGCAGTCGGAGCCCCATGCCATATTAATGTCAGCTTCCTCACCATGAAAATGCCGCACAAAAAATCCCCGCTGCCTTAAGAAGCAGCGAGGATACCGTTTTTTATCCACGCACCAAACGAAAAATCCCCACAGCCTTTGTTGACCGTGGGGATACCGTTTTTTATCACCCTGATGCGATTCCAGCACCTTAATGCTCGAAGGAACTGGGACCTGAGTAACCGGAGGTGTATCTGACTTACATCAAAGCCTGCTTGATGAACACAGTGGCGGCACCGTGACGGACTCTCACCGTCTTCCACGTACCCGGCTATTAATTCTGTCGACTGTAACACAGGCGCTAAGGACCATTGCAAGCGATTCAGTAAAAAAAAAGGCGTCTCCTTTGGGAGACGCCTTTTTCTTTTTGAAATAACCGTCAGTGCCTGATGCCCGCCGCTTCTTCCAGCATCGCAGTCGTCACCGACTTGGGACGTTCGATCGGGTAACCGAGGGCGCGGTCCCAGACGATATTGGACAGAACGCCAAGAGCCCGACCGATGCCGAACAGAACGGTATAGAAGTCGTACTCCCGCAAGCCGTAATGCCACTGCAGCACACCGGAGATCGAATCGACATTGGGCCAGGGGTTCTTGGCCTTGCCGTGCTCCTCCAGGACCCGTGGAGCCACCTTGTAGATGGTTTTGACCAGCTTGAACAGTTCATCGTCCGGCATGTAGTGTTCGCAGAACTGTTTCTGGGCAGTGTAACGGGGGTCGGTCTTCCGCAGAACCGCGTGACCGTAACCGGGAACCACCTGACCGGCGTTCAGGGTCTCCCAAAGGAACTTTTCCAATTGATCTTCCGTCGGCGCCTTGCCGCCCATCTTTTCCAGAACATCCTGGATCCAGCCCAGGGTATCCTGATTGGCGCGACCGTGAAGCGGACCGGCCAGACCGTTCATCGCCGCCGAATAGGCGTAGTAGACATCCGACAGGGCCGAAGCGACCAGATGGCCTGCATGAGCACTGACATTCCCAGACTCATGGTCGCCGTGAAGGATGAAGTAGAGACGGCAGACATCATCATAAGGCTCCGGGATACCGATCATATGAGCGAAGTTGGAACCGAAACCGAGACTCTGGTCTTCCTCGATGATATCGCCGTCCTTGTACTTGATCCGATAGATATAAGCCGCCAGTATCGGCAGACGGGCCATCAGGTTCATCGCATCCTCAAAGGTCGCTTCCCAATATTCCGGCTTTTTCAGATTACCCGCGGCATATTCACGGGCAAAAATCGATTCCCGCTGCATTGCCAGAATACCGGCAGAAAACATGGCCATCGGATGGCTGTCTTTGGGCATCCCCTTGAGCATATCGATAACGTACTCGGGCACCTGACGGCGTTTCTTGAATTCCGCCGAGACGGCCTGGGCCTGCTCCAAGGTCGGCATATCGCCGGTCAGCAGAAAATACCAGAATCCCGCCACATAGGGTTCGACCTTCCCGGGAGGCTTGGGTAACTGGTCGAACACTTCGGGAATCGTCAGGCCACGGAAACGAATACCTTCCATCGGATCGAGGTAGGAGATATCCGTGACCAGGCATTTGACCCCCCGGGCGCCGCCAATAGCCTGTCCGATGGTGACCTGTCCCAGGGGATGGTCGCCATAGGTTTTGAGCAGACGTTGGATACGGGGCCGATGATGCTCGATCTTTTCTGCGAGAACCGATTTAAGTTCCGACATTGAATTCCTCCACGTCATTGTTAGAGACACTTGCACTGCAAATCAGAGAGAATCGAATAAATTTAGGGTGTTATGGCGTTTTGCGGAAATCTGACTATTTCAGTCCAGTAAGTATACCCGATCTTTCGATTTTTTCCTTGCCTTAGATTGGGGTTACGCTAAAATGCACAAATATTATGCAAAACCAGACTCTCACCATCGGTTCTCTGCAGTTGACCGACCCACTGATCCTTGCGCCGATGGCGGGCATCACGGACCTGCCCTACCGTCTGTTGCACAAACGTTTCGGCGCCGCGCTTGTCACCACAGAGATGATCAGCGCCAAGGGATGGATACAGCAGGGACAAAAGACACTGGACCTGCTGAAAAGCCGTCCCGAAGAACGTCCACTGGCGATTCAGCTGTTTGGAGAGGACCCGGCAAGTCTGGCCGAAGCCGCCAAATTGGCTGTCCCGTACGGGGAGCTGCTCGATATCAATATGGGCTGTCCCGTCAAGAAAGTGGTCAAGGGCGGAGCTGGAAGCGCCTTATTGCAGGACCCGGGACGGATTCGAAACATTATAGCAGCTGTGCGTAAAGCGACAGAGCTGCCACTCACAATCAAGATCCGCAGCGGGTGGGATAACGCCTCCATTAATTTCCTGGAGGTGGGCCGGATCGCCGAAGGTGAAGGGGCCGATGCCATCACTCTTCACCCACGCACCCGCAGTCAGATGTTCAGCGGCCATTCGGACTGGTCGCATCTGGCTCAACTGGTCAAGGCCCTGAAGATTCCGGTCATCGGCAGTGGTGACGTTTTCACCGCCGAAGATGGGATGCGAATGTTTGCAGAAACAGGCTGTGCCGGGATCATGATCGGGCGTGGTGGCTATGGGAATCCCTGGCTTTTCCGTCAATTGCGTCAGGCGTTGTCGGGACAGGAACCGGTGGCAACAACCTTGAAGGAACGGCTTCAGGTCGCGCTGGAACATCTCCAGTTCTCACGTCAGTTTCTTGGGGAAAGGCGGGCGGTCCTGGAATTGCGCAAGCATCTCTGCTGGTACAGCCGGGGGCTGCCCGGAGCCGGAGCCTTTCGGGCGTCACTACAGCACCTGCCGGACCTTTCGTCCCTGCAACAGGCCATAACCGACTATTTTGCCTCTGTTGAGGCGTTGGAGAATGAGAGTGAGCAAGCCCCAAGGTAACTGTCAACTTTCGATCAACGTTCTCGACAACCTCGAGGATGCGGTGGTGGCGTTTGATCAACAGGAGAAGGTCACCTTGATCAACCCCATGGGGCAGAACTTTCTCGGCTTCTCCGAGAAGCAAGCGATCGGCGCATCCCTGGAAAAGGTCGTCCGGAAACAGGAGACCCTCCTCTACCTGGTTCGGACCTCCCTGTCAGAGACCCGCTCTATCGCAGACCATGAAAATATCGTTCTGCATACCACCGGCCTTCCTCCCCGACCGGTCAGCGCGACGGTTTCCCCCCTCTATTCCCCGGAAGGGAAGCTGGAAGGAACCGTACTGATGATGCACGACCTCACCCGGGTACGGGAACTGGAAGAAGCGATCCAGCGTGCGGACCGCCTGTCGATGCTGGGAACCCTCGCCGCCGGCCTGGCTCACGAGATCAAAAACCCTTTGGGAGGGATCAAAGGGGCGGCCCAGTTATTGGCGATGGAACTGGGCGAGAACCCCGACCTGCAGGAGTATCCCCAGGTGATGGTTCGGGAAGTGGAACGGGTCAATACGATTATTGAAGAGCTGTTGAACCTGGGGAATCCTCGCTCCCTGGAGAGAGTACCGGTAAACCTGTCGCAGATTCTGAACGACATTGTCCTGTTGCAACAGGAGGCCGTGCACGACAGGGAGGTCCGCTTTCAACTGCATTTGGACCCCTCGATCCCGCCGATTGTAGGGGACCCGGATCTGCTGACACAACTCTTTCTGAACCTGATCAAAAATGCCGGGGAAGCGATCGATCAGCACGGTCAGATCGAGATTACCACCCGTGTTTCTTCGGAATCCCATCGCAACAAACCCTCCAGCAGGCCCCAGCCGATGATCCGGGTGGAGATCAGCGACAACGGCAAGGGGATTTCGGCAGAAGAGCAAGAACGGATATTTACCCCATTTTACACCACCAAACGCGGCGGCAGCGGTCTGGGAATGGCGATCTGTCAGAAGATTGTCAGTGACCATGACGGCCTGCTGAAGGTGGAAAGCCAACCCGGTCAGGGGACCCAGGTAACGGTCGCCCTGCCGCTTAGCACGTGAGTTGATTGAATTAGGTGGAGAGAGAGATGGCCCTTAAACAGATTCTGGTTGCCGACGACGAAGAAAGTATCCGCTGGGTTTTATCCAAAGCCCTGTCCAAACAAGGCTTCAAGGTCGATCTGGCCGAAGATGGCGATCAGGCGCTCGAACTTTTCCAGGCCAACGAATACGACCTGGCGATTCTGGATATCAAGATGCCGGGGATCACAGGCCTGGAGCTGCTGAAACGGATGCAGGAGGAACGGTCCGAGGCGCTGATCGTCATCATGACTGCCGAATCGACCATGGAAAATGCGGTCGAGGCGATGAAGCTCGGGGCCTATGACTATCTGACCAAACCGTTTGACCTGGGGGCACTGGACGCCATCCTGCTGAAAGCGGAAAAAGCGGCGGCCGTCACCAGTCAGATCGACCAGTTGAAAGAAGAGTTGCAAGGCCAGTACCGGCTCGATCGAACCATTATCGGTACCAGCCCGGCCATGCAGGAAGTCTACAAGGTGATCGGTCGGATTGCGCCTTCCACCGCAACCGTCCTGGTGATCGGTGAATCAGGGACAGGTAAGGAGCTGATCGCCCGGGCTATTCACTTTAACAGCCCGCGGCTGACCAAACCGTTCGTCGCCCTGAACTGTGCGGCCATTCCGAGGGAACTGCTGGAATCGGAGCTGTTCGGCCACGAAAAGGGCGCCTTTACCGGAGCGACCGAGCGCAAGGCCGGTAAATTCGAGCAGGCGGAAGGAGGCACCCTCTTCCTGGACGAGATCGGGGATATGCCCCTGGAGCTCCAGGCGAAACTGCTGCGTGTGCTGCAGGAAAAAGAGGTGACCCGTACCGGGGGGAGCAACACGATCCCGGTCGATGTGCGCATCGTTGCCGCTACCAACCAGGACCTGGCCAACCTGGTGCGGGACAAAAAATTCCGCGAAGATCTTTATTTCCGACTGAACGTGGTCCCGATGTCCCTTCCGCCCCTGCGGGAAAGACGACAGGATATCTCTCTCCTGGTCGAGTTCTTTCTGAGCCGTCTGCAGGACGAGGCGGGAGTCACCGCCCGGGAGTGCAACAAGGAAGCGCTGGAGTTGTTACAGCAGTACAACTGGCCCGGAAACGTGCGTGAGCTGGAGAATGCCATTCAACGTGCGGCTCTGCTATCTCCCAATCCGGTTCTGACCCCATCCGACTTCAGCACTCTGGCCGACGGGGCTCTCAACGGACCGGAGGACGAGTCGCTGGAATCACTGATCAGCAAAAAACTGTGCAAATCGCTGGCTCAGATGGACCTTCAAGATCTGGACAACCTGTACGATATCGTTCTGGAACAGGTCGAACGCCCACTGATCAATATCATCCTCGACAAGACCCGCGGCAATCAGGTTCGCACCGCTGAGATCCTCGGCATCAACCGCAATACCTTGCGGAAAAAGATTAAAAATCTGGAGATTGAGGTCAAAAAAGGAACGTAAGGGCCCTGAAAACTTACCTACGAAAAAGGCTCTCTTTTACGTAGATAAGCCCTTGTTCTAGAGAAGCTGATACCCTACCACGCACTCAGCGGACTTGAGCCTGGCTCGGGGAGCTCTCAATTAAAGCCAGGTTCCTAATGGAACGTGGCTTTTTTCCGTGCCTCAAAAATCGGGGTGGAACCCTCTTCCTAATCCAAGCTTTAAAGATTACCCCTTTTATTGCCAAACAATATCGCATCAAAGTTGACAGATAGCCTCTCCGGTTCTAGGCTTTTTTATGCAAATGCATTTGCATTTGCGATTTTTGAATTTAATCGTTTGAAAAGCGGATCACGAATCAACATACGTCTAAAAAAGGAGAAGGGTTTATGTTCAGAATAATCACATTGATCATTGCATCGGTTCTTCTATGTTTCACTCACGTAATTGCGCAAAGCACACCTGAGAAAATTCAAGTTGTGACCACGTTATTTCCCACTTACGATTTCACCAAGCAAATAGGTAAGGATAAAGTCGATGTTCGTCTTTTATTGCCACCGGGTGTGGAGTCCCATGGCTTTGAGCCGAAACCCAGAGATATTGTGACCATCAATAAAGCAGATGTCTTCGTCTATACCGGCGAGTATATGGAGCCATGGGCAGAGGACATTCTCGCTGGTGTCACCAACAAGAAACTTGCGGTTGTCGATTCCAGCAAAGGGATTGAGCTGATGGATGAAGCTGACCATGGCGGGCATGCCTTTGAGTGGGCCGGTGCGTTCCATCTTCCTGCGGGTAAGTACGTTTGGACCTTTGCCAAGGTGGATGGTGCTTATGCCGACCCAGCGATGAAGATGGTGTTTGTCGCAAGTACCGAGAAAGGAATTGAAGCGATTGAGGCCGAGGAGGAAGCGGCAGAGAAACTGTTGGAAATGGAAACGGCGACTCCACGTGGTCATGGTGAAATGCTGACACCAAGCGGCAACAGTGCATATAAATTGGACTTTGATCAAAAGCGAGACGTCACTGAATTTACCATCGTCATTGAAAAAGAAGGGGTCTATTCGTTTTTTACCGAGCACATGCCGTTTGAGTTTGAA
>JANQIN010000006.1 GCA_028282145.1 Thermodesulfobacteriota bacterium
TTCTGCCAGAACCTTGGTGATTGCTGCGGTCAGAGTGGTCTTGCCGTGGTCAACGTGGCCGATAGTACCGATGTTGACGTGCGGCTTTGTCCTCTCAAACTTCTCCTTGGCCATAAATGCCTCCCTTGATTCCTTTTTTGTACCTTTGTTCGGTTTTTGGGGTGCCGCCCAGGCGGCTGTTCTGATGCTCGGTAAATAAACGCAAAAAGCCCCGGATAGGTAAATGGAGCCCACAACCGGAATTGAACCGGTGACCTCACCCTTACCAAGGGTGTGCTCTACCATCTGAGCTATGTGGGCTTATCAACTTACCTGCCGAGATTTCTAAAAAATGGAGCGGGAAACGGGACTCGAACCCGCGACCCTCAGCTTGGAAGGCTGATGCTCTAGCCAACTGAGCTACTCCCGCCCAACTCCAATACTCTGAAGTCTTTTGAACGCCACCCGGCTGCCGGGCTCAGTGAAGCGACCGCAGTCTCCTGAGCGTCGTCCGCCGAACTTTGTTCGACATGTTTTTAAATGGTGGAGGGGGAAGGATTTGAACCTTCGAAGGCTGCGCCGTCAGATTTACAGTCTGATCCCTTTGACCACTCGGGAACCCCTCCAGGGGATAAATCTTTTATTCAGTTTTTGCCTTCCGGCTTGCGTGCTCGTGGAGCTGGCGACAGGAATCGAACCCGCAACCTGCTGATTACAAGTCAGCTGCTCTACCAGTTGAGCTACGCCAGCACAGAACGAGACTTATACCTCAGCGTTTTGCAAAAAGCAAGGGCAAAAACCAAGAATTTTTGCCGCCGCACTGTGCCGTCAGGCCTCGGGGTTTTTACGAAATTTCGCGAAGACTGTCAATAACTTTTCACTCGGAAATTTCTATTTTTTCTCACCGGCCTCTTTTGCCCGTTGCCGGACCACTTCAAACAGGGCGATTCCGGTGGCAACAGAAGCGTTGAGCGACTCCAGCTTTCCGGCCATCGGAATCGAAATCAGCCCGTCGCAATGCTTACGCACATTGGGGCGCAGCCCCTGCCCTTCACTTCCGACAACCAAAGCGATAGCGCCGGACAGATTGGCTCGATAAAGATCGGAGGCGCCTTCGCCTGCAAGGCCGTAGACCCAGATACCGGCTTTCTTCAACGCTTCCAGGGCCCGACTCAGATTGGTCACCTCGGCCACTGGCAGGTGGGCCAGAGCCCCGGCGGACGCTTTCTCCACCACCGGTGTTACCGGGCAACTGCGATCACGCGCGACAATCACCCCCTGGCAACCGGCGCACTCGGCGCTGCGGATCAGGGCCCCATAGTTATGGGGATCGGTGATGCCATCGAGAACCAGCAGGAATGGGGCGGTCTCTGACTGCAGAGCGCGATCGAGAAGATCGTCAAGATCGACGTAGGGAAAGGGGGTCAGTCGAAGCAGGGCCCCCTGATGGTGGCTGTGACCGGCGAGTTTGTCCAGATCGGCCTTGCTGCGACCATGGACCTTGATACCCACCCCCTTGGCTGCCTCCACAAGTTTCTGCAGTCGAGGCGAATGGCCACCCTGTTGGACCAGCAGTTCGATCGGTTTTCGCAGAGCTCCTTTGAGAGCTTCAGTAGAGGGGTTGATCCCGTAGACGAAGTCGGACATCCCTCAGGCCTTCTTGGAGAGCGCGTCGGTCATCTCCTGCAGGATCTTTTCCGCGGCCTCTCCAGGATGATCGGCCTTGGCAATGGGACGACCGACCACCAGGTAGTCCGAACCGGCGGCGATCGCCTCACCGGGAGTCATGATTCGTTTCTGGTCATCGAGGCTGGCGAAGCTGGGCCGCACACCGGGGGTCAGGGTCAGGAAATCGACACCGCAGGCCTCCCGCACCAGAGGGACTTCCTGCGGCGAAGCGACGACACCGTCGAGGCCGGCCTCCTGAGCCAGACGGGCCAGGCGTGGAACCATCTCCTGTACAGAGTGGTCGAAGCCGATCTGCTGCAGCGTCTCATCGGTACTGGAGGTCAGAATGGTAACCGCCAGAAGCAGGGGACGTCTCGGGTCTCCTTTGGGGAAGAAGAGATCCATCGTCTCGGCAGTCCGCCGCATCATCTCCAGTCCGCCCAGGGCATGCACATTAAAGATACGTACCCCGAGTCGTGCCGCTTCGAGACCGGCCATCGCGACCGTGTGCGGAATATCATGGTATTTGAGGTCGAGAAAGACCTCCCCGCCGTTCTCCTGAACGATTTTCACCGCATCCGGACCACACTTGGTAAAGAGCTGCTTACCCACCTTGAACAGGCCGACGGTATCCTTCAGTCGTTCCACCCAGCGGGAAGTCTCCTCCAACGTCTCTACATCGAGGGCAAAGACCAACCGCCGCCGTGCTTCATCTCTCACGCCGATCTCCCAATGATTTCCCGGATACGCCGGGTGATCTCCTGAATACGCAGAATGAACCCCTGAGCCTGCTCGGCTCCCAGGATTTGCTGCGCAGTCATACATTCCATATAAAGAAGTTCGTTCAGCGCATCGGCCAGGAGGCCACGCTGGTCCTTCTCGGTCAGTCCCTGAAGGTTGGCCTGGATCTTGGTGCCGTCCAGTGAGCCATCTTTTTTAAGCTTTACATCCCGCAGTACGAAAGAATAGGGTTGCGGGATATCCCGCAGAAATTCGGCCACCTCCTGCCGGAAGTTTTTATGTTTCTGGCTCACCCGCTGATAGATCGCAGCCAACGTATGATTAAAGATCTCCAGAATCAGATCGAGATCACCTTCGGGCGAAGCATCTTCGGGAAGTTCGATCGAGAAGATCCGCTTCTCCACTAACTGGTAGATCACCCGCAGCCCTTCAAACTCACCCAGCCCCGAATACCGGATCAGGTCGCGCACGACCATTGGCGATTGGCTCGCCCGAAGATACAGATTGGTCATCTCCTCCGGCAGCTGGGCCAATCGTGCCTCATCCACATCCTCGACTTGCACCCGGGCTTCCAGGGAAGGGATCCGCCGCAGGAAAAGGGTCCGCTCGTCCATCCGACGCAGACCTTCCATAATCAGATTCTGGGTGCTCATCGACAACCGCAATCGCTCATTTCCTTCGGGTTGAAGCTCTCGGTAATAGAAACTTCCTTCGCTCTCTCCGAAAAGGTTGTAGACGATCAGCTCGGCCTGTTGACGGGCAGCGACCCAGACATCCTGCTTTTCGATCAGCTTTTTTTCAACCAGGATCTTGGGAAGGGCCTTCTTGGGCCCGACCAGACGGCGACACTCTTTGAGCCGCTCCGCCGACAACCTGCCCGTTGCGGTCAGGACCTCTCCCAGGTCCTCCTCTGGAAAAGTACTGGTGGCAAAGATGATCTCACCGTCCTGGAACCAGAGGTCTTTGCTCCCCCCCGTCAGATCGAAGTGGAGCTGACCGGTACGGCGAAACATATTAAAAAAGGAAACCAGATCGGCCACGGAGAGATCGCCCAGACGTCCCGCCAGAAGGACCGGCACCTTTTCCCCGCTGGCTGTGACCAGCAGGTGCCCCGGCGAGGTCGACAGAAGCTGTAGCGATTTATCGCCCAGTTCTCGTCGGGTCAGGGTCGGCAAGGGCAGATTGCCGTTCGCGTCGATGGTGACAGATTTCATTCGGTCTCCCGTTTAGGGCATTAAACCTGAAGGGCAGCCTGTACGCGTTCGACCACGGTGGGCACCACCTGATCGACCGGCAGGTTTTCACGCTCGCCGACAGCACGCATCTGAACCTCCAGATTCCCTTCTTTCAAGGACTTGCCGCCGACGGTGACCCGGATCGGGATACCGAGAAGATCCGCATCCTTGAATTTGATCCCGGCCCGCTCGTCCCGGTCGTCGAGCAGGACCTCCACACCGGCAGCCTGCAGTTCAGCGTAAACTTTCTCCGCCGCGTCGCACAACTCCTGATCCTTGGGGTTCATCAGAGTCACCATGACCTGGAAAGGCGCCAGCGGCATGGGGAAGATGATGCCGTTGTCGTCGTGGTTCTGTTCGATCGCCGCGGCCACCGTCCGGCCGACGCCGATACCGTAACAGCCCATCACCAATACTACATCCTTACCCTCGGCATCCTGCACGGTCGCGCCCATCGCTTCGGAATACTTGGTGCCGAGCTTGAAGACGTGACCGACTTCGATGCCGCGCCAGGTCTCCAGCTTGCCGGAGCAACGGGGGCAGGGATCACCCTCCACCGCTTCGCGCAGATCGGCAAACTGCTCCACCTTGAAGTCCCGGCTCAGATTGACGCCAGTATAATGCATATCGACCTCGTTAGCACCACAGCAGATGTCGGCCATAACCTTGACCGCATTGTCGGCCAGAACCCGCATCTTGGTGTCCACCGGCCCGAGGTAACCCACCGGAGCACCGGTCAACTTCTTCACTTCGGCCTCCTCGGCAAAGAAGACCTCATTGCAACCGATCAGATTGGCCAGCTTGATGGTGTTGAGCTCATGGTCCCCTCGAAGGACCGCCATCACATGCTCACCGGCATCGGTTTCCAGGATCAGTGCTTTGATCGACTGTTCTTGAGGTAAACCGAGAAAGTTACAGACATCCTTGATCGTCTTCTGGCCCGGGGTGGCCACTTTGATCCGCTCCTGGCTTGCCGCAGGAGTCTCTCCGGCCGGAGGCAGGATCTCGGCTTTCTCTACATTCGCAGCATATTCACAGCTGTCGCAGGAGACGATCCCGTCCTCACCGGACTCGGCCAGCACCATGAATTCGTGACTGCTGGTCCCGCCGATGGCGCCGGAATCGGCTTCCACAGCGCGGAATTTAAGGCCACAGCGCTCGAAAATGCGGCGGTAGGCCTGGTACATCTTCTCATAGGCTTTGTCCGCACCAGCATCGTCGACATCAAAGGAGTAGGCGTCCTTCATAATAAATTCACGACCACGCATCAGACCGAAGCGGGGGCGGACCTCGTCCCGGAACTTGCCCTGAATCTGGTACAGGTTCAGCGGCAGCTGCCGGTAGGACCGGACCTCTTTCCGGACGATATCGGTAATGACCTCTTCGTGAGTGGGGCCGAGGCAGAATTCACTTTCCTTGCGATCCTTGAAGCGTAACAGCTCTTTGCCGTAGACCTGCCAGCGACCCGAGTCCTGCCACAGCTCCGCCGGTGTCACCGCCGGCATCAGTAGTTCCAGCGCGCCGGAACGGTCCATCTCCTCCCGAATGATCTGTTCCATCTTGCGGATCGACCGCAGCCCCAGAGGGAGATAGTTGTAGATACCGGCCGCCACCTTGCGAATCATGCCGGCACGCATCATCAACTGATGGCTGATCACCTCGGCATCGGCCGGGTTCTCCTTCAGGGTAGGGACATAAAACTGGCTGTAACGCATACACACCTCACTGAATGATGATCCATCGTATTGCAAACGACGTAAATTTTATTTATAGCAGACTCGGGCGGGTTCGCCCTCTGAAGCAAGGAAACTAGCCTATTTACGGGTGGAATGCAAGCATACCCCCGGTGGGAATCTTTGACCGATTGCGCTCATTTTGTTACTTATGGAAGGCATTTGGCGCAATCTTGTCCCGTCCAATCCCATTTCGTTCCTTTTTTTGCGCCGCACCACCCGTCTTTACCATTTTGGACCCGTGTTTGCAGAGTCAATTGCCTTGCCCTCCGTGAGATGGTGCTTCTGGCACCGTTTTAAGTCGTGACAGGGCACTCGGTCGTTTCAACCCGGTTTTTCGATACCACCCTTCTGGAGGAGAGAGAACCATGAACACCCTGAGTCTGTTACCGGGGCCCCCTGCACTGATGGTGCCCCTTCTGCTGGTCCTGCTGGTCGTTCTTCTGTATGTGGGACGCCGCCAGGCCCACAATGCTGTACGCGCTGCCAGCCGTGCCATCGCCGATGCCCTGCGCCTGGCCTCCCGCTCGATCCTTCAAGCAGAAGAGCGGGTGCAACAACGTAACCGCGAAGTCCTGCTGGCTTCCGGCGCCGAAGCGGCGGAACAGGAACTGGAGCGGGAATTCCAGCGGGTCGAGGCTGCGGTCCAGCGTGACCTGCAGAACTATCCGGCCCTGCACCGCAATATGGCCGATATGGTGCTGAAGCTGGACGAAGATTACCAGAAATCCGCTGACGCTCCGCCGACACCGCCCGAATGGATTCAGGCGGTCACGGCTATCTCCGAGCTCCCCAAGGTCGACGACAGCCTCAAGGCCTCGATCCTGCAGGAGATCAAACGAGCGGTTGAGACGCAGCACACCCAGGCAATGGACGAGTATCGCAAGCAAAGCCAGGAGCGTCACAGCCTGCTGCAGAAGATGATGCCCCACTGGCGCAAACTGCGCCGGAACCTGACCAGCGTCGATAAGCAGATCACCAATCTGACCACCCGCGCCCAGGCGATCGACAAACAGATCACCGAATACGAGGCGATGCGCAGTGCACCTGAACAAGCGGTCGCCCGTCTGACCTCTTCCTCGCTGACCCAGTTTGTCATCGCCGGTCTGGTTATGGTTATCGCGGTCGGCGGCGCCATGATCAACTTCAACCTGATTGCCCTTCCCATGTCCGAGATGGTCGGTGGCGGCAGCTACATCGGCAGCTTCAAAACCTCCGATGTGGCCGCACTGGTGATTATTCTGGTTGAGATTGCGATGGGGCTGTTCCTGATGGAAGCCCTTCGCATCACCCGCCTCTTCCCGCTGATCGCGGGCCTGGACGACAGGCAACGGATCCGACTGGCCTGGGTCGCCTTCAGCATCCTGTTCCTGCTCGCCGGTGTCGAATCGGCTCTGGCCTTTATGCGTGACCAGATCGCTGCGGACCTGGCGGCCCTGCGCCAGACACTGGCCGGTGCCGAAGCGGTCACCGATGGCGGTGCCAGCCTGATTCCGATGGTTGGCCAGATGGTGCTCGGCTTTATCCTGCCGTTCGCCCTGACCTTTATCGCCATTCCGCTGGAATCGTTCGTTCAATCCGGCCGGACTCTGCTTGGCCTGCTGCTGACCTCTGTCTTGCGGGCGGTTGCGGTCATTTTCCGCATCAGCGGTTATGTGGCGCTGCAACTGGGCAAATTCATCAACGGCGTGTACGACCTGTTGATCTTCCCCTTGCTGTGGGTCGAAGAGAAGGTCCACAACCGCCCCGTAACAGTACCTGCCGCCGAAGAGGTCAAACCGGAAGAAGTGGTGCCGAAAGGAAAGGGGGCTAAGGCATGAAACGATTGATATTCGGCCTTCTGCTGGCTGCGCCCCTGGTCTTCGGTTGCGCCGACAGTACCAGTCATTCCCGGGCGGTGGTTCTGTTGATCGACACTTCCGGCACTTATACCGGTGAGATCCAGAAGGCCCAGGCGATCGCCAACTATCTGCTGGCAACCTTGCAGCCCGGCGACTCCCTGGCCATCGCCCGGATCGACACCGGCTCTTTCAGCGAAAAAGACATCATTCAGAAGATCACTTTTGACGGCCGTCCTTCGGCCTCAAGCCAGCAGAAGCGGGCGTTCAAAGAGAAACTGGACAACTTCGTCAAGACGGTCAAGCCCAGCGGTTACACCGATATTACCGGTGGCATGATCCAGGCGGTCGACTACCTGACCGAGACCGGTGCCGGCAAGCGAACCATCTTTGTCTTCTCCGACATGGAAGAGGAACTGGCCAAAGGCTATGTGCGGGACTTCCCGTTGGAGATGAACGGGTGTGAGGTGGTGGCGCTGAACGTCCCCAACCTGCGGAAGGACATTATGGACCCCCGCAAATACAAGAACCGTCTGCAGGAATGGGAAAAGCGGGTGGTGGACGGTGGCGGCGAGTTCCGAGTGGTGAACGACCTGGACCGCCTGGAAAGGCTGCTGGGGAGTTAATCAAAGAATCTCCAAACAGACCCTGGGGTGTCTGTAACGGGGTGAAGGTTTTAACCTTCACCCCTTTTTTCATTTTCACTTTTTTCAGAAAAAATGAGGGCAGACCCTCGGAGCCCCCGTATCAGGATGGGGATCGATCCGAACCTCAGCCCCAAAAACCGTGTGGAACATCTCTTCGGTATAGACTTCGGCAGGGGTTCCAAGGGCTGCGATCCGTCCCTGTCGATCGAGCACCAAAACCCGGTCGCAGAGGGCCGCCGCCAGATCGAGATCGTGAGAGACCTGGACGATGGTGACTCCCCGTTCCCGGTTCAGCGCCTTTAGCAGATGAGCAAAGGCCAGCCGGTGGTCCAGGTCAAGATGGCTGCTCGCCTCGTCCAGCAGCAGAATCGAGGCGTCCTGCACCAAAGCCCGTGCCAGCAACACTCGTTGCAGCTCGCCACCACTGAGAGTATTGACTCTCTGTGCCGCCAAATGAGAAGTGTCGGTCACTTGCAGCGCCTTCTCAACCTCAGAACCGCTCGCAGGCAGCCCGAACCAGCCTGGTTTCCAGGGGTAACGCCCCATAGCAACGAATTCATCCACCGGAAACGGATAGCCCGGGGCGGCCGCCTGGGGTACCACAGCGATCTTTTGTGCCACCTCCCGACGACGAAGCCGGGCCAGGGGTGCGCCTTCGACCCGTATTTCACCCGCTTCCGGCCGGATAACCGCTCGCAACAGCTTGAGCAGGGTCGTTTTGCCGCTGCCGTTAGGGCCAAGGATTCCAAACATCTCTCCGGAATGCACCTCCAGGGAGAGATCGGTGAAGACGGGATGACCTGCATAGCGAAAGGCCACCTTGTCGAGTGCAATCATCCTCGTCCCTCCTTCCGCCGCAGCAGGTAGAGGAAGAAAGGAGCACCGATCATGGCGGTAACGACCCCGATCGGAATTTCTGCCGGAGCCAGGACAATCCGCGCGACCAGGTCCGACAGCAATAGAAAAGAAGCCCCCAGAAGGGCTGAGGCAGGCAGGAGTCGACGATGGGCAGGGCCGAGCAGCAGCCGAACCACATGGGGCACCACCAGGCCGACGAAACCGACCAGCCCCGCCAAAGCGACGGCCATAGCTGTCAGGGCCCCGGCGGCCGTCAGAAGAAGGAGACGACTTCTGCCAACAGCCAGTCCAAGATCGGCAGCCGTTTCTTCCCCTTGCGTCAAAAGATCCAGTGCCGGCGCCTGGCACCAGAGAACAAAGAATGCGGCAGCGGTGAAAAGAGTCCCAAGCGGAAGCCAATCCGTATCGGCGGTCCCCAGATTCCCCATCAGCCAGAAAAGAACGGAACGCATGGGGTCAGCCGGAACCGTCCACAGCAGAAACAGAAGCAGGGAAGAGGCCAGACTGCCGATCATCACCCCGGACAGGATCAGGGTATGGGTCGAACCACGATGGGCATGGGCCACCAGATAGACCATCCCCAGGGCACCAAGGGCTCCGATAAACGCAGCCAGGGGCAGTGCCCAGGCGAAAGGGAGTCCCAGGGCCAGCGCAGTGACCGCACCTAATGCCGCCCCTCCCGACACTCCCAGCAGATAAGGATCGGCCAGGGGATTTCGCAACACCCCCTGAAACGCTCCACCCGCTGTTCCCAGGCTTGCTCCCACCAATATTGCCAATAACGCCCGAGGCAGTCGAATTTCCAGTAAAATGGTGCGAGCGGTCTCGTCGCTCGTCCCCACTATGGCCTTCCAGAGAGCGGACAGAGGCAGAGGCATGGCGCCAAAGGACAGCGACAGAATCAGGCTGAGAAACAATATCAGAGGCAGCAGTAGCCACCATGACCATCGTAGAGACACCTGTCGCCTCACTGAGCCACCTCCAGTGACACATCAATGCCATGAAACGCTTTCACCAGGGCCTGAAGACCCAGAGCCAGACGCGGTCCCGGGCGTTGCAACCAGTCTGCCTCTACGGAGACAACACGCTGAGACCGGACAGCCGAGAGAACCGGCCAGCGATGAAACAAAGCCCCGGGCTCAGGCTGCCCCGGGTGTGGGGATACGATAATCACCTCGGGGTCGGCAGCAACGACCGCCTCTGGTCCCCAGGTGGGATAGCGAACCGGTGTATCGGGAACCACGTTGTTCCCACCTGCCGCCTCCAAAAGATCGTGAATCAGCGTTTTAGGGCCGGCGACTGTCAGCGGGGTGATCATGACCGCTGTCAGAACGGTGGGTCGGGATCGCTTGGCCACAGCAGACCGAACCCGATCTCGCACGGCCTCGAGCCTCTGTGCCAGCTCTTCCCCGGCCTCCGGGACACCTGTGACCTCACCGATCTGCCGCAACATCTGAATGGTGGAAGGCAGACCGGTGGCATGAATCACAAAGGTGGGAATCCCCAGTTTTTCATAGCGGGCGACCTGGGTCGGTGTCGTCACCGCAGCGGAAACAATCAGTAGGTCGGGCTTTCGAGCAATAATCGCTTCAAGACTGGGGTCCGCATAACCACCGACCAGTGGCTTGGATGTCGCCGCTTCCGGATAGGTACAAAAGGTGGTCACCCCGACAAGGCGGTCCTCCATCCCAAGAGAATAAAGAACCTCCGTCACACTTGGGACCAGCGATACGATGCGCCGGGGAGGCTCTGGAACAGACAGGGTCCGACCCAGCATATCGGTAAAGGTTGCCGCCGCAGCCAGAGATCCGGCGCCTTCGATCAAAAGGACACAGGCTGCAATCACAAGAAAGGGACTCACCCGCTTCAACAGAAAAAACCTCCCACTAGAGTTCAGCAGACAGCGCCTGCAATAGGCGTTGATTCTCTTCGGGGCTTCGAACCGCCACCCGAAAGTAGGTATCATCCAGTGGCGAAAAGGAGCGACAGGGACGTATGAGGATTCCGTATTTCAAAAGCCTCTCTCTCAGTACGCTTGCCGACCCCTCCCGGGAAAGTTTCGCCAGAAGGAAGTTGGCTTCAGAGGGAAAGGTATGGATTCCGATCTTTTCCAGGCCGAAACGCAGTTCATCCCGCCAACGCGGTATCACTTCCAACGTTTCCCGCCGAAAAGAATCCAAACCGACACAGGCTTCCGCCGCCATTTGAGCCGGGGTGCTGAGAGCCCAAGGCTCCAGACCTGCCTCGACCATGGTCATCTTGCCGGATGGGCCAACCAGATATCCTGCACGAAGCCCCGGGATCGCGTAAAACTTGGTCAGAGACCGCAACACCCACAATTGCGGATGACGGACCCTTTGAACCAGAAGCGAGCGTTGAGGGCAGAAGTCGACAAACGCCTCGTCCACCAGCATACTCACGCCCGCCGGAAGCCTCTCCAGTATCACTTCCAGCTCTGCCGGCGCAATCCCCGCGCCAGAGGGGTTCCCGGGATTCGCCAGAACAATCCAGTCCGTGTCGGTTTCAACTGCCCCGAGCAGACGTTTCCCATCCAGGGCAAAACCGTTCTCGGCACTCAGGTGAAAGGGGTGAATCTTCCCCTCAGCCCGTTCAATGCTTCGTGCATATTCTCCAAACGCGGGACAGACCACCAGGGCCTGTCGAACCCTGACCTCACGAAACAACCGATACAGAAGATCGGTGGCCCCGGGGCCGGGGAGAAGGCAGTCTTTCGGCAAACCGTGATAGTCCGCCAATCTCTGTTGCAGGCCATCGGCCCGGACCTCCGGATAATGGATGGATCGGGTCAGGCCTTCGTGTGCAGCCTCAACCACCTCGGGGGGCATCCCCAGGGGATTGATGCTGGCCGAAAAATCCAGCCATTTCTCAGGAGGGTGTCCAGCCAACCGAGCCTGTTGCAATAGATCTCCACCATGCTCACAATGGTTCACAGGACCCTCCCGAAGGAAAGAAGCAGGAGTGTCGCGACAACAGTCGCCGCTGTACCATACATCAACCGGATCATCGCCCCATAGTGAGCCGTTGAAATCGGGCTCGACGGGTCCCCCAAGGTCGGTTTGTCGCAAAGAACGCCCTGATAGGTGGATGCGCCACCGAGTTGAATCCCAAGAGTACCCGCTGCGGCCGCTTCCGGCCAACCGGCATTGGGACTGCTGTGGGCATGCCGATCTCTTCGCAGGATTCGCCATCCATGGGGCCCGGACAATCCGATCAAGGGGGCAACCGCCACCATCGCCAGACCGGTCAAACGGGCCGGAATCCAGTTGGCCAGGTCATCCAGTCGAGCCGAGGCCCAGCCAACCTCCCGGTATCGCTCATTCCGATAGCCAACCATTGAATCGAGCGTATTGACCACCTTATAAGCGACTGCCAGCAGGGGGCCCCCGAGCCACAGATAGAACAGAGGGCCAATCACAGCATCGGAACTGTTCTCCGCGACTGTTTCGATACAGGCCCTGAGGACAGCCTCTTCGTCCAACTTCTCGGTATCACGCCCGACGATTAGCGACAGCGCCTTCCGGGCCTCTGCAAGGTCCTCTTCCTCCAAAGCGCGTATCACCTTCCGGCTCTCCTGATGGAGACCTTTGAGCGCCAGAGTGGTGTAGGCCATCAGAATTCCCGTCGCGATCCCGAGCCATGGATGAAGCAGGCCGGCGACCCATAAAATCGATGCAGCAACTCCCGTCGCAGCGGTCAGAGTGAGGAATGTCAGCAATACTCCAGCCCTCTTGGTTCGCCCCAATCGTTGCGTCAACAGCCCCTCGAGCCATTGTATCCAGCGTCCGACGGCCACCACGGGATGAGGTATCGAACGGGGATCTCCCAAAAGAAGGTCCAGGGCCAGCGCTGCCAGGAGAGCTGTTGCCGTCATTCCGCCCCCGCTACCAGATTCCGGATTGCCGCCATATCCAGATGAGCACCCAGATGATCGGCCCAAGCGTCAAGTGCCTGCTCAAGATCGACCGTGGGCAAAGACGAGAGCGTCGGCAACCCTTTTTCGCAGCGTAAGGTATTTAAAAGATGCCGTCGCACCTCCACCGAGTCAAAAATCCCATGGAGGTAGGTACCCCAGATCCGTCCGCTGGCCGAAACGGCGCCATCGAGAAGGGTTTCCCCACCCGGGCGACGCGTCAGTTGAGCAAACGGAGGGACCTCTTCTCCCCTTTCGGTGCGCCCCATATGGATCTCATAGCCCGCGACATCCAGACCGGCGGGAAGACCGGTATCCAGATCACTCCGCGTGGAACCGGCGGCGAGGTAAGTCTCCTTGTCTGACCCGATTTCCGTTTTCAGGTCCAACAGGCCCAGTCCGGAAACCTCTTTTTGATTGGACTCAATCCCGCCCGGATCGCAGACAATCCGCCCCAGCATCTGATACCCCCCACAGAGACCGACCACACGACCACCGACTTCCGCGTATTTCCGGATGGCTCGCGCCAGTCCTCTGTTGTGCAGGTACTGCATATCGGACAGGGTCGCCTTGCTGCCCGGAACAATCAAAAGATCGAGGTCCGGAATCTGATCCGGTCGGTCCAGATACCGCAATTCCACTTCCGGTAACCGTTCCAGGGGGTCAAAATCGGTGTAATTGGAAAGAAGCGGCAACCGTACCACACCGACCCGGACGCCTCCGGAGAAAGGGCCGGTGCCTTTGTTCGGAAGCGCCACCGAGTCTTCCTCGGGAAGACCATGGGTCAGATAAGGAACCACCCCCAGCACCGGCACCCCAGTCCGCTGTTCCATCATTTCTACACCCGACTGAAACAGGGCTGGGTCACCGCGAAATTTGTTGATGAT
>JANQIN010000051.1 GCA_028282145.1 Thermodesulfobacteriota bacterium
TGGCAAGAGTCACGGGACCTCATGAAAGCATTGGCTGTGGAAACGCAACAATGCGCCTATTTAACCGGGCGTGTCAAAGAAGCGGAAACCTGGACGGAAACCCTGCTGAAACATGCCCAATCGGACCTTGAGCGCAGTGAACTTCATGCCACCCAAACCCGACAATATGCCACGCTGGGTCGTATGGACGAGTCCATCGCTTCCGCGATTGAGGGCTTGAGTCTGTTGGGTATTGATTTTTCGAGAAATCCCACCCGGGAGGATATCGCCTCCGAGCGTCGGCAGGTTCTGGAGAACCTGGGGGAGCGAAAGATCTCCGATCTGGTCCATGCACCACCGGTGGACAACCCCGCCACCCTGATGGCTATGCGGCTGCTCATGGAAATCTTCGCCGCCGCATTCCTTTCCGGCAGCGGCAACCTGTTCCCCTATTTGATCCTGAAAGCCGCGAACCTTTCGCTTCGTCACGGCAACTGTCCCGAATCTGCTTTTAACTATGCCGCTTACGGTATGCTGCTTTGCGGGGAGCTGGATGAGCCGGAGATCGGCTATCAGTATGGCAAGGTCGGGCTGGCGATCAACGAAAAATACGATGACCTCCCTTTAAAGGCACGCGTCATCTATGTTTACGCCATGTTCATTCACCATTGGAGTGAACATTGGAGCAGCCTGACCCCCTGGTTCCGAAAAGGAATTGAGGCAGGACGCCAATCCGGCGACCTGCTGTACCTGGCCTACAGCGCTCAGGATTGTGTTATTTGGGACCCCAGGCTGGACCTGGAAACCGCCTCCAGACAGCATGCCGAACATCTTGAGATCGTTCGGGATTGCGCTTACCAGGATTCCCTGGACTCCGGCACCCTGTTTTTGCAAATGCAACGGACCCTTCTCGGACTCACCCACAGTCCGTTTACCCTCAGTGATGACGATTTTGACGAGGACCAATGCCTGACAGGGATGCGTGAGCGCCAGTTTATGACCGGTATCGCCAATTACCATATTTACAGCGCGGAAATCTGCTGGCTCCATGGAGATACCGACCGGGCGCTGCTGCATGTAAGGGAGCAAGACAAACTCATCAAATCCGCCATGTCTTTGCCGCAATTGGTTCGATTTTACATCGTGGCATTTCTGACCCTTGTGACGCACTACCCCTCGATGACGCCGCAAGAACAGGGGGAAACCCGGCAACGGCTGGAACGCGACCTGGCTCGAATGGCACGCTGGGCAGACAATTGCAAAGAGAACTTCAGACATTTGCACGCATTGATGGAGGCGGAGCTGGCCCGTCTCGACGGCCAGACGGATGTAGCTATGGACCGCTTCGATGCCGCCATTGACAGTGCCCAGAAGAACGGGTTCCTGAGAGACGAGGCGATGGCTTTTGAACGTGCCGCAAGACATCAGCTGTCCCTTGGTCGAAAACGTACCGCTGAAGGGTATTTGCGTGGTGCCTATCGGATATTTGATCGATGGGGCGCGAATCGCAAGGTGGCCTTGCTTGAACAGGAGTTCCCGGTGCTCCTTGAGATGGCCTCCGGATCGAGCGCAGCTCATGGTCCCAGCGATATCAAAGATCTCGATCTGGCTTCGATCATGAAAGCCTCCCGAACCATCTCGGGTGAGATCGTTTTAGACCGGCTGCTGAAGACAACTTTGAGCATTATTCTGGAGAATGCGGGGGGGCAGTGGGGGTGCCTGGTCGTTCGACGTCAAAGTCGTCTCGAAGTCAAGGCCGCCAAACTCCCGGAGACCGAACTCGATCCCACAGGTCTATCTGCCAACTCGTTGGTCGCCGGACTGGATGGCCTCAATATTCCGCTACCGGTCACCCTGATCAATGAAGCGTTCTTCAGTGGGCAAGCGATCGTTCTGGCAAATGCCTCCCAGGATAGCAGCTTTGTGGGAGACCCCTATATCATGCGCTTTCAGCCGGTTTCCGTGCTGTGCGTACCGATCTGCCGTGAGCACTTTGAAGGCGTATTGTATATCGAAAACAATCTGGCCAGTGGCGTTTTTTCCCAACCGAAGGTAGAGGTGATCAATCTGCTGGTCGCGCAGGCGGCCGTGGCGGTTGAGAATGCACATTTATATGAGCAGGTTCAGCATTACAGTAAAACCCTCGAGGAAAAGGTCTCTGAACGAACGACGCGACTGCAGGAGCTTAACCAGGAATTACAAAGGCTGGCTGATTTTGATGGCTTGACGGGGGTTCCCAACCGACGGCGAGGAGATGAATACCTGGAGGACGTTTGGCGGCGTCACAGACGAAACCCGGGCCCGCTATCCGTTATCATGCTCGACATCGATCACTTCAAAACCTTCAATGACACCTATGGTCACCAGGCCGGAGATAACTGCCTGTTCACAGTCGCCGAAAGAATCCAGCATCAGTTGCGACGGCAGGATGATCTGGTAGCTCGTTACGGTGGAGAGGAATTTATCCTTATCCTCCCGGACACCGACAGCAAAGGCGCAGCTCTGTTTGCCGAAAGGTTACGGGCATCCATAGAAGCCCTGGCGATTGAACATG
Source organism: Thermodesulfobacteriota bacterium (assembly GCA_028282145.1). Classification (GTDB taxonomy): domain Bacteria; phylum Desulfobacterota; class Desulfuromonadia; order Desulfuromonadales; family Geopsychrobacteraceae; genus JANQIN01. The sequence goes on from JANQIN010000051.1 coordinate 2,534, forward strand.
AGAACTCCTCAGCCGGTGTCGTCACCGTAAGCATTGGAACTGCCACGACCCTGCCAGCAGCAGAGAATACCGCCCAGTGCCTCGTCCGAGAGGCCGACACGGCACTTTATCGGGCAAAAAGAATGGGGCGCAACCAGGTGAAACAAGCGCCATCACTGGAAATTGCATCCACCAAACACTCTACCGAGGGGGAATAATATGACCGCATCAATCTGGAAACCGAAGCAGAACACCGGCGGCTGGAATACTGCAGAGAATTGGTCACCCGCTGAAGTGCCCACCGATACAGCCATATTTAAAACCGCGCCGCTCACGGTTATCGAGTTCTCTGCGGAGAACGCTGCCAAGGTGGCACAGATTGAGTTCCCTGAGGGAGCGGCCAGCTTTACCTTTCTCTTCGGACCGGGCAACAATCCCTCACTCACGCTCACCGGCCAGGGAGTGAACAACAGTTCACGTCACCAACAAAGCTTTATCGTGGCTTCCATCAGCCATGGTTTCGGAAACCCCCAGCTTGAGTTCCTCAATAACGCTTCCGCCGGTGGGGACGATGTCTATTACTGCGCTGGTCCGGAAAACGAGCAAGGCTACGGTGGCGGCGTCATCTGCTTCCGCGACAGTGCCACGGCAGGATCCGCTTTTTTTAAGGTTTGGACGGGAGCTGGCATTCCACCCAAGCATAGTACGGTGGGCGGCGAAGTCAGCTTCTGTGATAACACTTCAGCCGGTACCGCTCGATTCATTATTTACGGTACTCTCGGCACCGACGGCGACACCTTTGGCAATGTGGTATTTCACCAGTCGGCTTCGGCTGCTGATGCAACCTTCACCAATGTTGGAGGCACCGTTGCGGGCGGTGATGGCGGCAACACCCAATTCTATGGAAACTCCTCGGCAGCCAACGGCAGCTTCTTGAACTGGGGGGGAACTCATCCTAAAGCCAACGGCGGGGATGTCGCTTTTGATGCAACGGCCGATGGGGGGCAAGGGATCTTTCACAACTATGCCGCAAAAGCCGAAGGTGCTTATGGCGGCGTAACCAGCTTCAATAACAATCCACCTTCCATGGCTGCGGCGGAAGGCACATCCGCCGGCCAAGGAGCCTACTTCAACTATGGCGCGCGTGAAGGTGAGCTGGGAGGTGGTGGCCACCTGGAGTTCAGCGCAAGATACGGGTCACCGACCGCGGCCCAAGCCAGAATCGTCAATTACGGCAGCGTGATCAACCGGAAGTCGAGTGCCGGCCACACCATCTTCTCCATCAATACGCCAACGATCTATTTCCCGACCGCGGGTCATGCCACCATCTGGAACCATCCCGCCGAAAGCGAGCAGGGGGCCGCAGGTTATACCGAATTTGCAGTCTTTGGCACCGGAACTCCGGAAAACAATGTTCCGACGGCAGGCAACAGTACGATTCTCAATCTGGGTGGGTTTGCGCGCAATGCCGCGGGTGGCTACACCGTTTTTTCCGGAGCTTCTACAGCGGGAGACGCCAACCTGATCGCTTACGGAGATCAGGACGGCTATGGAGGGCGCATTATTTTTAAGGACGAAGCCCGTGGAGGCTCTGCCCGCGTTCAACTCTTCGGGCACGGGGAACTGGATCTGGGCTATCACACCCAAGGGGTGACCCTTGGCTCATTGGAAATGACCGGCGGCCTGGTTTCGGTACAGCTGGATAATGGCATCGTACCCCTTACGATTAGCAATTCGCTTGTGCTTCATTCACCAACCATGCGGTTTTCATTCTGGAAAAAGGAGGCGGGTGAGCCTGTCCAAGGGAAAACCTACACCCTTTTGAAAAGCGACCATCTTGCCCAGCTTACCGAAGCTCAGTTCAGTGGGAACAGCGTGGAAGGTATTGCCCCGGTCTTTTCCATCACCGGAACCGAACTGAAGGTCAGCTTCCCCGGCTAAACAGGTTGCCTAAAATATTGGAAAGCCTGTTTACACAAAAACCGAACCGACATTTTTTGTATGGAAAGAAGAGAAGCACATGAAAGCATTTATTAACGGTCCCTATGTCAATCTCTTATGCGGCATCCTTCTCGTCCTGACCTCGGGGATAGAGGTGGTCCTCACCATCAAGGATGGCAGTTTGGGCGCCCATCACGGTGTACTCCTCTATGGCATGGTCGTTCTGGTCAAAGCGCTGCTTCACCTTCGGGAAGGCGTTGTCGATTGCGAAGAAGCCGAACGGGTCCTCGGCAAGAATACGGGTCCCTGATCCCGACAGCACAAGACCCCACAGGTAACAAAAGCAGCGCAGACCAGAAAGGAACTTTTAGACAGAGCACAATGTCTTAACAATCAGTCAGGTTCAGACGGCAACCTCTTGGGGTTGATATTATCCTGGGATTCAAAGGAGAATAGAGCTTATGTAAGGAGAGTCTCTATGGATCCATCAGAACCCAACCTGATGACACCAGCCTGTGCTTCACGATTAAAGGCCGAGCTGGATGAAATGCTGTATAAGCTCCGTCCCAAACTCACCATGACTTACGCTTGGGCCACCACCTTTGATACACCCGACGAAAACGCCCAGTATGCCGACAAGGTTCTCGACGAATATAAAAGCCGCGTTCGCTACCTGAAGGATCGGCTTCGGAATGCCGAAATCATCGACCCAGTCGAGCAGGGAAAGATTGCCAAAGGGAAAGTCCTCTTTGGCGCTGTCGTCACCTACAGGATCGGGGAGGGAAAGAAAAAAAAGGTCCGGATCGGCGGTGTGGAAGACCATGACGAGGACAAGGGGACCATTAGCTACACCAGCCCTCTGGGTTCGGCCCTGATGAAAAAAAAGGCCGGGGATGCCTTCGTCCGAAAGGGTCTCAACGGTCCGGTCACCGGGAAGGTCCTAAAAGTGGCCTATCCCTCCTGCTAGACCGCCTCTTTTTTAAGGCTTGAATTCGACACTCGAGAGAATCTTTTGTATCTCTTCTTTGGTCCCGTTTTTTTCATCCTGCCGAATTCCTGCCCCAAGATAAAAGTAATGGTTCCCCCGTGGGACAATCCAGAGTTCCGAGCGCGTGGGAAAAGTTCTTCCATCAGGGATAGACAGGGTAAAATGAAACCTCATATAAGCCGCTCGTTGTCCACCAACAGAAGCATCCATGGGGGGCTGAACAAGCTCAAAATCTTTGTAGGCTTTCTCAAACTGCGGGAGCACAATCCTAAGAATGTCCTTCGGATCATCTCGATTTAGCTGACCATAAGGCCGAAAACCAACTTTAAAGCTTGGGTTGAGATCTTCATAAGGCTCGCCATACTTCATCATGGCAACCAAGGGAGCCCTGGCATGCTTAACCATTTTTTGATGGAACTCCTCATCTTCCAGTTTCAGCCTTTTGAGAATTTCCAGGTTCTCTTCAGCCGTAATGAATAACCAGTCATTCGGTTTGGTAATTTTGAATCCAGCCGTCACACTGCCAAAGGTATTGGGGTCGGCCGCAAAGGCCGACAAAGGCAATAACACAATCAGAACGATCCAAAGAATTCTCATTATCCTCACCTTGCAGTGCCCCCTTCCTCACCGGAGGGGCCTTCCCATATCATATATCATGCGTTCAGGCCGCCTTTTTGATAGACGACGAAGGCCAAACGGTGACCATAAACCTCATCACAGTTTCCGCATGTGCCGACCTCTTCCGCATTGAGTTTGGGAATAGCTTTTCACCCGCGACAGGTAGGGCGAAGGTATCCGCCCCACCTGTCTATTAAGCCGAACGCGTTAGAGCTCGGACATCCACTCGTGGGCATTCTCAACGGCTGACAACAGACCTTTCGTGCTGCCGTTGTTACTGCGAAGCGCCCCTAGGCCGCCGCCTCCAGGAGAGTGTCCACCCGGCTCAATCGGTTTTCAAGCTGCATATCTTGAATAAACTGGAAAATCACGTCCTTG
>JANQIN010000056.1 GCA_028282145.1 Thermodesulfobacteriota bacterium
ACTCGGCTCCGGCCGAGGTGATGGCGTTGAAGATGGCCGCCTTGCCGACGTTGGGCAGCCCAACGATGCCGCACTTGAAACCCATAACGTAATTCCTTAAACGAAAGATAGCCGGAGCACAAAGCTCCGGGTCTGTCTGATACCTCAACCCGTCCTGGGCTTCGGCATTCACGTTTCGAAAAACGCGGCCAGTGCCGAGCCTGTCGAAGCGCTTTCCTACTACACTACAAAAGCAGGGGCTGCCACGCAGCCCCTGCTTTTGGTTCGTTCCTCATGAACTCAGTCGATTTTACACTGGGTTCATCTGTATTGTTGCTGACGCTTAGGCCAGCAGCGGTGCGATAACCAGGGAAACAACGCTCATCAGCTTGATGAGGATGTTCATGGCCGGACCGGAGGTATCTTTGAACGGGTCGCCGACGGTGTCGCCAACAACAGCAGCCTTGTGGGCTTCGCCGCCTTTGGATTCCCCTTCGATGGTGCCCTGCTCAATGTATTTCTTGGCGTTGTCCCAGGCGCCGCCGCCGTTGGACATCATCAGCGCCAGCAGAACACCGGCCAGAGTCGCACCGGCCAGCATGCCGCCCAGGGACTCTTTGCCCAGGATGAAGCCGACCAGAACCGGAGCGATAACAGCCACCACACCGGGCAGAACCATTTCGCGCAGCGCGGCACGGGCGGAGATGTCGACACACTTCTCCGGCTCGGGCTTGACGCCTTCCTTGCCTTCCAGCAGACCGGGGATCTCCCGGAACTGACGACGGATCTCTTCTACCATGGCACCGGCGGCACGGCCGACGGAGGTCATGGTCAGAGCGCCGATGAAGAACGGCAGCGCGCCACCGATCAGCAGGCCGATAACGACCTTGGGCTGGATCAGGTTGATCGATTCCAGACCGACGGTGGTAGCGTAGGCGGAGAACAGGGCCAGAGCGGTCAGAGCGGCGGAGCCGATGGCGAAGCCTTTACCGACAGCAGCGGTGGTGTTACCGATGGCGTCGAGGCCGTCGGTGATCTCACGAACCTCAGGACCGAGAGCGGCCATCTCCGAGATACCGCCGGCGTTGTCGGCGATGGGACCGTAGGCGTCCACGGTCATGGTGACACCGACGGTGGCCAGCATGCCGACAGCGGCGATGCCGATGCCGTACAGGCCGGCGAAGTAGTTGGCGACGAAGATGCCGACGCAGATCACCAGGATCGGAGCGGCGCAGGACTCGAGGCCCACGGCCAGACCGGTGATGATGTTGGTTGCAGGACCGGTCTTGGAGGCTTCCGCAATCCGGTGAACCGGCTTCTCAGCGGTGTAGTATTCGGTGATCAGACCGATGGCGATACCGGCAAGGCAACCGACCAGGATCGCCCAGAAGATACCAACGGACAGCCCCATGGCCAGGATGGCGATCAGGGCAGCGACCAGGAAACCGCCAGCGGCGATAAAGGTGGTGTAACGCAGCGCGTCGGCCGGATTGAGTTTGGTCATGAACTTCATCGAACCGATGCCGACGAAGGAGAACAGCAGACCGACGATGGCCAGAACCAGAGGCAGGCTCATGGCCGCGGTCTGAACACCGGCGCCTTCGCCCAGACGGGCCAGCAGGGCCGGACCGGCCGCAGCAGCGATGGCGATGGTGGCGATGATCGAACCGCAGTAGGATTCGAAGATGTCGGCACCCATACCGGCGGTGTCACCCACGCAGTCACCGACGTTGTCGGCGATAACGCCCGGGTTCCGGGGATCGTCCTCGGGGATACCGGCTTCGACCTTACCGACGAGGTCGGCACCGACGTCAGCGGCCTTGGTGTAGATGCCGCCACCGACACGGGCAAACAGAGCGATGGAGGAAGCGCCCATGGCGAAACCGTTGATGTTGGAGACGGTGGCCAGGTCGCCGCCGAAGAAGCGGTAGGCCAGACCGACACCGAACAGGCCCATGGAAGCCACGGCCAGCCCCATAACGGCACCGCCGTTGTAGGAGACCATCAGGGCTTTGCCCTGACCGGATTCGCGAGCCGCTTCAGCGGTACGGACGTTGGCGCGGGTCGCAGCCTTCATCCCGATGAAGCCGCAGAGCATCGAACAGAAGGCGCCGCCCAGGAAGGCCATTGCGGTGCCGAAGTTCATTGCGATGGCAACAATGACAAATACAAGCCCGATAAAAATCAGCAGAACCCGGTACTCGCGACCGAGAAAAGCCATGGCGCCGTTATGAATGGCGTCCGAAATTTCATGCATGGTGGCGTTACCCACCGGCTGGGATTTGATCATGTTGTAGATCACGACGGCAATTGCAAAGCCGACAATCCCGAGAATCGCAGCGACACTCGTTACGTCCATCGATTGTTCCCCCTTGTAAAAAAGGTTATTAAGAGATGTTCGAGATATCCCGATTGTTAAACTGATTCATCGCCCGGTCCAGGCCGTCGTGCAGGATCGATTCCAGCGCATCGGCAGCCAGGTCCAGATAAACGTCCAGGTTCTTCCGTTCGGTCGCGTTGAATCCGCCGAGGACATGTGGAGTGACATCCCCCCCGCCCGGAGGACGACCGATACCCAGGCGCAGACGGATATAGTTCCCGTCGCCCAGGTTCTGATTGATCGACCGCAGTCCGTTGTGTCCGCCATGGCCTCCCCCATCCTTGAGCTTGATGGTTCCGAACGGAAGGTCCAGTTCGTCGTGAACAACGATCAAATCCCCCGGTTCCCGACCGAGGGATGATACTGCGGATTTCACGCTGACGCCGCTGTTGTTCATAAAGGTCTGCGGCAGCAGTGCGGTCAGGGACACACCCCCGGCGTTGCCGGTGCCGTAAAAGGCCTGGTGTCCCTTCTTTTTGAGTTTCAGGCCATGGCGGTCGGCGAAACGCTCGACCGCCATGAAACCGATATTGTGCCGAGTGGAGGCGTACTTGTCGCCCGGGTTCCCCAGACCAACCAGCAGTTTCACAGGGTCCCCCTTGGCCGAAATTATTCGGCGTCTTCTTCAGTGCCCTCTTCGTCTTCGCCCTCAACACCCTCGTCTTCTTCCTCACCTTTGTGACCGGCAACGGTGATGACGGTGAAGTTGACGTCGTGAGGGACTTCGGCGCCTTCGGGCAGAGTCACGTCATCGATATGAACAACGTTGCCGATCATCAGCTCGGTCACGTCGATATCGATCGAAGACGGGATGGCGGAAGGCAGACAGTGAACTTCCAGTTCCTTACGGATAATCTGAAGGTTACCACCCATCTTGACGCCTTCGGCCGTACCGATGGCGTGCACGGGAACCATAACGTGGACCTTCTCGGACATGTTGATGGTCTGGAAGTCCACGTGGGTCGGGTATCCTTTGATCGGGTGGGAGGTCATCTCTTTCAGGATGACAACCTTGCCGTCGAAAGGACCGTCGCCCTTGAGGGTGATCAGGGTGTTCCAGCCGGCTTCGGTAGCGATCGCCTTCTGAAGGGCCTTGGGAGCCACGGTTACGGGGCAGGGCTCGTCGCCTTTGCCGTAAACGATGGCGGGGACCAGATCTGCAGCGCGCAGTTTACGGGCACCGCCCTTCCCCAGGGTCTCGCGCAGGTCTACCTGCAGTTCCGATGTAGCCATATCTCTTTTCCTCCGTAGATGTTTCTTGCTTTATCTCGACGGTGCTCAGACAAACAGCGAGCTGACCGACGAATGATCGTTGATGCGGCGGATCGCCTCTGCCAGCAGAGGGGCCACCGACAGGACCTGCAGCTTCTCGCAGGCCTGGGCTTTATCTTCAACAGGGATGGTGTTGGTCAAAACCACCTTCCCCAAAGGACTTTCGCTGATTCGATCCAGCGCCGGGCCTGACAGGACCGGGTGGGTCGAGTAGGCGTGCACCTCTTTGGCCCCTTCGGTCACCAGCGCCTTGGCGGCGTTGCACAGGGTGCCTGCGGTGTCGATCATGTCGTCGACGATGACACAGATGCGATCCTTGACGTCACCGATGATATGCATGACCTCGGAGACGTTGGGGCCGCTGCGCCGTTTGTCGATGATCGCCAGACCGGCATCGATCCGCTTGGCAAAGGCGCGGGCACGTTCCACACCACCGGCGTCGGGCGACACGATGACGATCTCCTCGTCGAAGCTCTTGGTGATATCTTCCAGCATCACCGGAGCCGAATAGAGATGATCGACCGGGATATCGAAGAAACCCTGAATCTGACCGGCATGCAGATCGACGGTGACCAGACGATCGACACCGGTGGTGCTGATCAGGTCGGCGACCAGTTTGCTGGTAATCGGGGTCCGGGGTGCCACCTTGCGGTCCTGCCGTGCATAGCCGAAATACGGAATCACTGCGGTGATGCTGGCGGCCGAGGCCCGCTTGAGAGCATCCACCATGATCAGCAGTTCCATCAGGTTGTTGTTGGTCGGCTTGCAGGTCGACTGGATCAGGTAGACGTTATGGCCCCGAACGTTTTCGCCGATCTCGACCATAATCTCACCGTCGGAGAAGGTCTTCACCTTGGCGTCGCCCAGCGGCAGACTCAGTTGTTCGCAGATTTCCCGCGCCAGTACCGGATTCGAATTTCCCGAAAAGATCTTCAGCTTGTTCAACAGGGGCTCCCTGGAAAAAAACGGCTAGATTCCTATAGTGCGCTGTAATACTTAAAAGGTCGCTTCAGCGCGATAAGAAGTGGCCAGCTGCACGGCGTCGTGAGCGCAGTGACTCGCAAGAGCGAATTCAAGCGAACGCAACACAGCAGATGGCCTCTTATCATCGCGCCCGGAGGGAGTGTCTCCTTTACGCCAATACTGCGTTGCAGTCCTTGCCAAGGGCGCGCCATTGTCTTCGGACTACGCCTTGCCTTGTCGCACAGGAAAAACTCTGAATGCGATATTTTAAGTACTACAGAGCACTAGCACAGAATCGTGAGTGGCCGGTGGTCTGCGTGAGAGAGAGTGGCTGGGGCACCAGGATTCGAACCTGGGAATGACGGGATCAAAACCCGTTGCCTTACCGCTTGGCGATGCCCCAATCTCTCTTATACTTTCGCGGACGATTCTCTCATCGGTTCGGTGACGAACACACGCCAGTCGGTCTCTTCAGCAACGGCATCTGCCGCCTTTTGCGCCGAAGACCGATCGGAGAACAGTCCGAACACTGTCGGACCGCTGCCGCACATCAGCGCTCCAAGTGCGCCGTTCTGCAGCAGTTTTTCCTTCACCTGCCCCACCACGGGGTGGGCCGGGATCGTCACCGTTTCCAAGGTGTTGTGCAGAAGACGCACCACGTCCCCCGGTGACCGGAAAAACTTTGGAAATGTAGCCGTATCGGTAAAGCTTGTCAAGGCCAAATTCCGGTAAACCCAGGGGGTGGAAACGGGGAGTCCCGGATTGACCAGAACATAGGTCAGAGGCGGGAGTTCCGGGGCCGGAGTCAGGACCTCGCCAATGCCGGTGGCCCAGGAGGGGACCGGGTCGATAAAAAACGGGATATCGGCCCCCAGAGGGGCAGCGATTTCCTGGCGTTCCGCCACCGTCAGACCGGCCTCCAGCAGGTCGTTGAGACCGTTGATCACCGTGGCCGCGTCGGAGGACCCACCACCGAGTCCGGCCGCCACCGGAATCCACTTTTCCAGGGTGATCTCGACCCGCGCCTCGATTCCTGCCCGTTCCAGTAGAGCCCGGGCGGCCTGAGTGGTGAGGTTATCCTCGCCGGTCTTGAGTGTGACCCCGTCGCAGGAGGTCGACACCCCCTCCCCCGGCCCGACGGTCAACTCGATCCGGTCGCAGAGGTCGAGGGCTTGCATCAGCATCGCCAGGTCGTGGTACCCGTCCTCACGACGGTTCAGCACATGAAGGCAGAGGTTAATCTTGGCCGGAGCCAGCAGCCTCGCCGATCGAGTGGGACCGTTATAGGGAGTCATCTCTTTCATAGCCACGGAACTATGCGTGAGCACATCTACCATGTCAAGACTCGAGCAAAGTAAGCTCTCGAGCCCAGGGACGGGCGAGCCAAACTCAGAGGAAGGAATTCCGATGAGTTTGTAAGTGGAGCAAAATCGCACTTTTGCGAAACGACAAGGCCAAGGCCCCATGGACGGGCATTGGACTCAAACTGTCCCAAACCCAGAGGAAGTTTTCCCTCTGGGTTTGTAAGTGGAGCAAAACCGCGCTTTTGCGGAACGGGTATGCCACGGCCCATGGACGGGTCGTGGTATCAAACCATATGTGCCGCTTCGTAGACCGTCTCGGACAGGGTCGGGTGCGGATGGATCGTCCGCCTCAGATCCTCGGCCACCGCCGCCATCTCCAGTGCCAGCGCCCCTTCGGCGATCAGTTCACCGGCACCGGGACCGACCACCGCCATCCCCAGGACCCGATCGGACTCGGGGTCGACAATCAGTTTGGTCATGCCGTCATCCCGTCCCAAAGACAGGGCACGGCCGTTGGCCCGCCAGGGGAACTTGGCCACTTTGACCTTCCGCTTCTCGGCCTTGGCCTCGGTTTCGGTGATGCCACACCAGGCGATCTCCGGATCGGTGAAGACCACCGCCGGAATGGCGCGCGGATCAAAGACATCCTTTTCGCCGCAGACAACGGCAGCCACGACCTCGGCTTCGCCGTAGGCCTTGTGGGCCAGCATCGGATCACCGGCGATATCGCCGATGGCGAAGATGGTCGATTCGGCGGTCCGTTGCTGGGCATCGACCTGAACGAACCCGCGGTCGCTTATCACCACACCGGTGTTTTCCAGACCCAAACCTTCGGTATGGGGACGACGGCCGATGGACATGAGGACCTTGGCGAAACGTTTCTTGACCGTCTCCCCCTTCTTGTCCTCCAGCGTCACCGCGACACCGTTCTTCTGCGATTTCATATCGGTGACCTTGGTTTCGAGCAGGATCTCCTCGAAGACACCCTTCTGCCGACGCTGCAGCACCGACACCAGATCCCGGTCACACCCGGGAAGGAGCCCCTTGCCCATCTCGACCACCGTCACCTTGCTGCCGAGGGCGGCGTAGGCGGAGCCGAGTTCCAGACCGATATAACCACCACCGATCACCATCAGGGTCGGGGGGACATCGGCCAGTTCGAGGGCACCGGTGGAATCGATGATCCGTTCGCCCGGCTCCACCCCGGGGATCCAGATCGGCCGGGAGCCGGTGGCCAGAATCGCCTGGGCAAAGGTCAGGGTCAGTTCACCCCCCTCGTTCAGATCGACCTGCAGCTCGGTCGGGGACAGGAAACGCCCCTTCCCTTTGATCCGGTCGATACCGTCGCTGTCCATCTTCTGCGCCAGACCGCTGGTCAGCTTGCCGATGACCTCATTCTTCCATTCCCGCACCCGGTCGACGTCGATCTTCGGCTCGCCGAAAGTGATACCGATCTCTTGTGCCTCCCGCGCCTCACCGACCAGCTTGGCCACGTGCAGCAGCGCCTTGGAGGGGATGCACCCCCGATGGAGGCAGACACCGCCCGGGGCGGTCTCGGGATCGACCAGCGTGACCTTGCGACCGCGTTTGGTCGCAGCGAGGGCCGCGGCGTAACCGGCAGGGCCGGCACCGATGACAACCAGATCAACCGTTTTCTTTTCGGCCATCCCCTTACCCCTTCATCATCATATGGATTGGATTCTCCAGCGCCTGACAGATCCAGCGCAGGAAACGTGCACCGTCGGCGCCGTCGATCACCCGGTGATCGTAGCTGAGCGACAGAGGCATCTGCAGGGTGGGGACAAACTCGGAACCGTTCCACACCGGTTCGGTGGTCGAACGGCAAACGCCGAGGATCGCCACCTGGGGCGAATAGACGATGGGGGAGAAGGCGGTGCCGCCGATCCCACCGAGGTTGCTGATGGTAAAGGTGCCCCCTTCCATCTCGGCCGGACCGAGCTTGCGATCGCGGGCCTTGGCCGCGACGCCGTCCAGTTCGACCGCCAGGGTTTCGATCCCCTTGCCGTCGGCCCCTTTGAGGACCGGCACCAGCAGCCCGGCCGGGGTATCGACCGCGACGCCGACGTTGATGTACTCCTTGTAGACCAGCTCCTTGCTGGAGAGGTCGAGGGAGGTGTTGAACTGGGGGAAGGTCTTGAGGGCCTGGGCGCAGACCTTGGCCAGGATGGCGGTCATGGTCAGCTTGATCCCCTCGCGGTTGGTCCGGTTGTACTCCTTACGGAACGCCTCCAGCGCACCGATGTCGGCCCGGTCGTGCTGGGTCACCATCGGTACCGTCGACCAGGCGTAGCCCATGGAGTCGGCGGTAACCTCGCGGATGCGGGACAGCTTTTCACGGCGGATCGGGCCCCACTTGGCAAAGTCGGGTAAAGGTCGCTGGGCGTGCAGCCCGGCAAACTCTCCCTGGGCCGAGGGTATGGCACCGCCGCCGGTCAGGCGCTGCAGGGTCGCTTTGACGAAGGCCCGCACATCGGCATCGCTGATGCGACCTCCGGGACCGGTCCCCTGCACCTGATAAATGTCGACACCCAGTTCACGGGCCAGTCGACGTACCGAAGGGGCGGCGGGAGCGACCTGCTCGCCGCGGCGTTGGGTGCTGAGATCGACGGTGCCGTTGGCTGCCGGAGGAAGGGGTTCAGCCGGGAGGTTAGACGGGGCCACCGGAGCGGGTATTGTTGCAGGGG
>JANQIN010000121.1 GCA_028282145.1 Thermodesulfobacteriota bacterium
CAGGTACGGGAGTTCCGCCCCGATGCGACGTCGCATCAAAAGCTGCGGGACGGGTTCGCCTCCCGAGAGGTCGGGAAGACCCGGTTTGCGATCCACGCCAAAACCATGGTCGTCGATGGAAAACGGCTGGTGATCGGCACCTTTAACCTGGACCCGCGGTCGGCCCATCTGAACACGGAGATCGTTCTTTCCATCGATCACCCGACACTGGCCGGGAAGATCGAAAAGGCGATCCTCCGCGATATGGAGCCGGGAAACAGCTGGGACCCGCAAATAGAAGATACGGATAATCATGCCTCCTGGGGAAAGCGCGTCAAATCCTGGTTCTTCGGCTGCCTCCCGCTGAAACCGTTGCTTTGATCATGAACGAAAACGATCTCCTTCTTTTTATCCACGGCCTCGGTTGCAACGCCGATTCCTGGGCAGGTCTTGCCCCCTACAAAGACCAGATCTCCTGTCCCGTCCTGGCCCCCAACCTGCCCGGGTTTGGAAACACACCGGCTCCGGACGGTTTTTCCTTTTCGATGGAGGCCCAGGCCGACTGGCTGGCCGATCATCTGCGCACCCGCTCCTTCAAACGCCTGCATATTGTTGCGCACAGCATGGGGGGTGCCGTGGGCCTGCTCCTGCCGGACCTTTTTCTCCATCGGACCGAGAACTTTGTCAGTGTGGAGGGCAATCTGATCGGGGAAGATTGCGGTCTGGTCAGTCGAGAGGCGGCCGCCACTCCCCTGGACCAGTTCAAAAACAAGGACTTTCCTCAACTTTTGGAGCGCTGGAGCCGATTAAGGATACAGGGCGTCGCTCTGGAACAGACAACGGCGGAGGTTTTTCACGCCAGCAGCCGTTCCTTGGTGGCCGTATCCGAGTCTGGTAAACTCAAACGGCGGTTCCTGCATCTGCCACGGCGAAAAGCTTACTTTTACGGGGGAAAGAACGAGCACCTTCCCGTCCTGAGAAAGCTGCCCAAAGAGCTCCTCTATCGTATTCCGGACTGCGGACATTTTGTGATGCAGGACAATCCGAAAACTTTTTATCGGACATTGATCGACTGGCTTTCGGCCTGACGCCAGTGCCCGTTTTGCAATTTCCACTTTTCCACTATGGGAGCCGACATGAAGCAGATTCTGGTGGTCGAAGACTCCACCTTTTTCGGGCGCCTGCTTGAGAAACGTCTCAATCAGATTCCCGATATGGAAGTCCAGTGGGCCCAGACACGCGAAGAGGCCAGGGAACTTCTGTTCAACCCCGATTACTCCTTTGACGTCGGTATCGCCGGATACGACCTGCCCGATGCGCCAGACGGAGAGGTGCTCGAGGATTTCCAGACAGTCGGCTTGTCGACACTGGTTTTTACCGGGGCGGTCAGCGATCAGGTCCGGCAGAGGGTCTGGTCGTTGGGGGTGGTTGATTACCTGTTAAAAGAAGATGCCCAAAATCTGGAATTCCTGGCCTCTACCGTGGAAAGGCTTCAGAGCAACCCGGATACCGGCATTCTCGTCGTCGATGACTCCAGTCTTCCCCGAGAAACCCTTGCCCGCCTCCTGCGCGTTCATCGGTACACGGTTTATGAAGCGCCCGATGGGAAAAAGGGCCTGGAACTCTTGAAAAAACACAAGGACATTCGGTTGGTCATCACTGATTTCCATATGCCGGAGATGGACGGATTTGAGCTGACACAAGCTATCCGGAAGAATTTCAGCCGCAACGACCTGGCAATTATCGGTATTTCAGCCCAGGGGAAAGGGATCATGGCAGCCCGGTTCCTCAAATGCGGTGCCAACGACTTTATTATTAAACAGCAGTTCCTGACCGAGGAATTCTATGGAAGAGTGACCCAGATCCTGGAGAATCTGGAGAATATCTCCCGGATTCGAAAGATGGCGACAACAGATAGCCTGACGGGGCTTGCCAATCGCCGTCGCTTCTTTGCCGATGGAGAGACGATGATCAAGAAGGCTGCAAAGAGCCGGACCCATCTTTGCTGTGCCATGCTCGATCTGGATCATTTCAAAAGGGTCAACGATACTTATGGCCACGATACGGGGGACCAGGTGCTACGGCACGTCTCTTCGATGATCAAAAACCATTTCCCGCAAATGGTGTTAAAAGCACGGCTGGGAGGAGAAGAGTTCGCGCTTCTGTTTCCCTATCCGGAAGTTGAAGCGACCAGACTGCTTGAGTCTTTCCGGAAAAAGCTGGAGAAAGCACCGGTCACCGCAGAGTCCGGGGACGAAATTCAGGTCACCACCAGCATCGGACTGGCAATCGACACCCAACCGGGAGAAAAACACCTGGACGATCTTTTAAAGAGCAGCGACCAGAGGCTCTATCTGGCCAAAGAGAACGGGCGAAATCGGTTGGTCGCCAAGGACTGAAAAGAAAAACTCCTCCACGGCGGTTAAAAAAAGCATCCGAGCCCAGGGATGGGCGAGCCACAAAAAACAGAAAATACTGATCAGTTTTTTGGTGAGTGAAGCAAAACCGTGATTTTGCGTAACGAGCATACCAAAGGCCATGGAAGGCCTTGGGTATCAAAAGAAAAAGGGGGAATATTCCCCCCTTCAGCAACGGGCCTCCACCCACTATTGCAAAATCCCCTCTTTGCAATCATCGCATCGTAAACTCTATCCCCTATCATCCCAAAGAGCACGACCATTGTTCTGGAAGGCCAGAAAGGCTTCTGCACCGGACGGTGTCATGTAACGATCCAACTGCTTGCGATCGGTTTTTACCAGATCGACCAGAATCAGTCCGTCGAGAACCGAGGCAAAATCCTGATCAACGTTGAAGGCCAGCAATTTCCCTCCAAGCCCCAGATAATGCCGCAACAGAACCGGAAGGCTCTTGTCCTCTTCCAGCCCATCGACCAGAGCGGCCAGTTCGTCTAGATCCTGCCCCCAGACATCGGTCTGCTTTCCGCGGGCACCGGGTACTTTGAGCTTCTTCAATTTGGGCGGATTCTTCGGCCGAACCAGCCTGGAAAGACCCTCTTCACGTTCGTGTTTCAGCAGGCTGGAGGCGATCAGGTTGCGAGACAGATCCGAATAGTCCCGACTGATACTCACCGGACCGAACAAATAGCGGTACTTGGGGTTCTTGACCACGTAGGCCCCGATTCCTTTCCACAGCAGGAGCAGAGGGGCATAGCTGCGTTGATATTCCTCGCGGACAAAAGAACGTCCCATCTCCAGCGCCGGTCCAAGTGCCTGCAGAAAGTCTTGCTTGTATTTGAACAGGGTGGAGGTGTAGAGCTTTTCCAATCCCTTGTCCTGCAGCAATTCGTCGGTGTGCCCGACGCGATAGGCGCCGACCAGTTCATCCTTTTTGTCGTTCCAGATAAAGAGATGCACGTACTCACGATCAAAGGTATCCAGGTCAACCGATTGACCGGTTCCTTCCCCGACCAAGCGGAAGGTGGTCTCCCGCAGGCGGCCGATCTCCAGAAGGAGATGCGGAATCTGGATGGCTTCGGCACCGTACACGGTCATCTCACCGCTGCGGGCCAACCTCTGTTCTTCCGGGAGACGGGCAATTTCCTCTTTCAGCACATCAAGGGCAACCGGAGGAATAATGTCGGTCCCCGCATCGGCAGGGGGCGATTCCACGAGAGTCTCCTGCCGGTCCTCACCCAAGAGGTAGGTTTTGAGGCGCAGGTAATCGACCAGACGCTGGTCGTCCTCAAAACGCTCCAGTTTCTTTCGATAGGTGAGCGGCTTGCCGATCCGAAGTCGCATCGTCTGACCCTGCTTGTTCAGTAGTTCCCGCGGCAACATCAGGGTACGAAGTCGCGGGTGAACGAGTCCGGCCAACTGGAAAAGGCTGCGGTTACGCCCTTCGATAAACAGGGGAACGACGGGGACCTTGGTCATTCGCACCATCCGGCCCACAGTCGAACTCCAGTCAGGGTCCAGAACCCGGCGGCGACGAACATGGAGGTGGGAAACCTCACCGGCCGGAAAGACGAGCAGCAGGCCGCCATCCTTGACCCATTTCACCGCTTGGCGCATAGGGGCCACATTCGCCCGTGCCGAATTGGCCCCATCAAAGGGATCGACCCCGATAAACAGCTCAGCCAGCTCGGGGATCGAGGAGAGCATATAGTTGGCCATGATCCGGACATCCGGGCGCAGGCGAAGCAGCATCTGGGCCAGGACCACACCTTCCAAACCACCGAAAGGATGGTTCGCCACAACAATAGCGCCACCGGAGGTCGGAATACGATCCCTCTGTTCCGCATCGCAGGTCCACCGGACATCCAGTTCTTTCAGGGCCAGATCGAGAAAACCTTCGATGGTTGCAGTCGATGGAAGTTGGCTGTAACGACGTTGCAGAATATTGAGGCCAAGAGCACGCTCGACCTGGCGAAGCAGAGAGCGGCGGACAGGAGCGGCACAATCGGCGGGGACGAGCCGTTGCAGACTGAAGACCTCCTGGGCATGGTTCAGAATCATGGGGCATACTCCTTTAGCATGACGCCATACATAACAAGGCCACTGTTAGTCAACCATGAGCCATCAGTGAACGTTTGGTGTGAAAGCGGATCGAACTGCCCGGGAGAAACGATCGAGAAAAGAAACGAGGTACACCCAAACCCTCCGGCGACCTCGCTGTGTGAACTACCCTTTGATAACAGCCAGAGGTCGCAGGCGCGCCACAATCCGGGCCAGACCAGCTTGCTGCACTACATGTACCACGTTCTGCACATCTTTGTAAGCCTCAGAAATCTCCTCCGCCACCGTACCGCGGCCAGCCGCCCTCAGCGTTATCCCCTGGTCCTCCAGTTCGCGGGCGATGGCCCTTCCTTTGGCCAGCTTCTTGGCCTGATGGCGGGACAATACCCGCCCCGCCCCGTGGCAGACCGACCCGAAGGTCTCCTCCAACCCGGCCTCTGTTCCGATCAGCACATAGGAATAGCGCCCCATATCGCCCGGGATCAGTGCCGGTTGACCGATCGAACGGTAGGCTGCCGGGACGGCCTTATGTCCCGGAGGAAAAGCCCTGGTTGCCCCTTTTCGGTGAACACACACCCGTTCTGGCTTCCCGTCGACCTGATGGTCTTCCCATTTGGCAATATTGTGGCAGAGATCGTAGACAACCGACATACGCAGATCAGCAGGAGAGAGGTGAAACACCTCCTGAAAGGTCTGGCGTACCCAGTGGGTGATCAACTGGCGATTGGCAAAGGCAAAATTGGCCGCACCCGCCATGGCAGCCATATAGTCTTTCGCTTCCGGGCTTTCCAGGGGGGCACAACAAAGTTGACGATCGGGCAGGTCGATACCATACGTCGCACTAGCCCGTTGCATCACCTTGATAAAGTCATCGCAAACCTGGTAGCCCAGCCCACGGCTGCCCGTATGAATACTGACGGTCACCTGATCGGGAAACAGACCCAGGACTTCGGCGGCCTCAGGCTGATAGATCTCTTCGACCCGCTGGACCTCCAGAAAATGATTCCCGGACCCCAGGGTCCCTAGTTGGTTCCGACCCCGCTCCAACGCCCGGTCCGAAACCACAGCTGCAGAGGCGCTCCGCAGCCTTCCCCCTTCCTCAATCGCATCCAGATCGGCGACCGAACCAAACCCGGCCTCTACCGCCCAAACGGCACCCTGCTCAAGCACCTTCGGTTGCTCCGTCGGGGTCAGACGAAAATCCTTCCGGTGCGACCCGACCCCGGACGGGACATTACGAAACAGCTGATCGGCAAGCTCTTTCACTTCAGGGCGCAACTGGTCGGCCGTCATGCCGGTCCGCAATAGCCGCACACCACAGTTGATGTCATAGCCGACCCCGCCCGGGGAAACCACCCCTTCGTTCGGATGAAAGGCCGCCACCCCCCCGATCGGGAACCCATACCCCCAATGGATATCAGGCATGGCGATTGAAGGACCGACAATCCCGGGGAGGGTCGCCACATTGGTCACCTGCTCCAACGCCTGCTCTTTCCGAAGCGCCCGTATCATCGCCGCATCGGCGTAAACCAGGCCGTCGGTCCGCATCGGTCCCTGCTTCGGGATACGCCA
>JANQIN010000132.1 GCA_028282145.1 Thermodesulfobacteriota bacterium
GCCTTCTGGCAGGCGAGGCTTGCCTCCCCTACCCCAGGCTTCGTAAACTGAAGGCAGGAGGTTTTTGTGAAGAAAAAACACCCCTGCCCCGATTGCCGACAATGTCAATGGTGTTCCGAAAGCCGATGTGCCCTTTGCCTGGGGGAAAAAGGCTGCCGTAAACACTTGACCATTGCCGAACAGATTGCTCTCTACGACAAAGGGAACCCCTGTGGCTACCAAGCACGCCCTTTCACCTTGGCCGACGCTCCTCCACGCAAACGTTAGTCGGAAGGGTCATCTTCCAGCACAAACCCCTTTTCCTGAAGCATTTTGGGATCGAAACTGCGAAAAGCGCTTCGCCCCTGGTTCTTGGCGGTATACATCGCCATATCGGCACAGCTTACCAGGGTCTCAGAGTCCTCTCCGTCCCTGGGATAGATGGCAATTCCGACACTGGTGGTCACCGTCATTTCCCTGTCATCCAGGGTAATCGGCTCTTCCATCGCTTCCACAACCTTAAGAGCAACGATATTGGCCGCACGACTTTCCGAAAGACTGTTGAGGATAATCACAAATTCATCCCCGCCCAACCGGGCAAAGGTATCGCTCTGACGCACCAGCGACCGAATCCGTTGTGCGACCTTTTTGAGGAGCTGGTCACCCACACTGTGCCCCAGGGTATCGTTCACCCGCTTGAATCGATCAAGATCAAAGAACAGTACCGCCAATTTGGTTCTGTCCCGCTGTGCTCGGGCGAGAGCCTGATCCAGGCGGTCTCGAAACAGGGCGCGATTCGGAAGCCCGGTCAGAGAATCATAATAGGCCAGATGCCGGATCTCTTCCTCGGCCTTACGTCGTTCCCTGTTTTCAAATTCCAGTTGTCGGTTCGCCACTTTGAGCTGCCGGGTCCGCTGATCCACTTGGTGCTCCAGATGCTGCTGGGCTTCCCGCAGTTCAATCTCCGCAAGTTTTCGCCGGTGGATATTCTGGGTCAGAACAAAGACAATGGCCAAAAGTACTCCCATTGCCACGGTTCCGCCAACCAGGTACAGCTGGTATCGTCGATCCGGCGTGTTGATCAAAACACTGTCCCGCGGTATTCGGTTTCGGTCCAGTCCGAAACGTTCGAGCTGCTTGTGGTCAAACATATAGAGATTGGCACCGGCCTCAATGACCGGCAATTCCTCCGGAACTTTCCCCTGCACGATCTGTTGCAGCCGCTGAGCGGCGGCCTCACCTTGATAAAAACCGCTGGTCAGCTTGCCGCCGACAATCCCCTGGCCCAACTGAAAGTCCCAGGCCCCGTAGACAGGAACAGAACTGGCCTGACTGACCTCTCGCAGCAAAAGCCCTTGGTCGATATACTCATCCTGGCTGTCGCGGTCATAAACCGTAAAGAACAGAAGAGACTTTGCCGGGAGGGCCCGTACGAACTGGATCAAGTGCTTTTTCAGAACCGGCTCCAGATAATGAACCTCGACCCGGTCCTTCAGACGCGTCAAATCTGTCTCCAGCTGGCGCCGCACCGCAAGACCGGTCGTGGTCCTGTCATGGATCACCCAGATCGATTCGGTGTCCGGATGCAGACGGAGAGCCATCTGCAATGTTTCCACCGGACTGATCGTTTCAGCAACGCCGGTGTAACCGGAGAGTTGGGAAAGCTGGTCGTCCGAAAAATTATTGATGCCACAGAAAACGACAGGCACCTGTGGAAAGAGCCTGTCACCGAACGTTTTCATAAAATTCAAAGCATCGTTATCTACCGCGACCACAGCATCGAAAATGCGCGCCCTGTCCTGATATTTAGTCTGGAGGAGTTC
This sequence comes from Thermodesulfobacteriota bacterium, assembly GCA_028282145.1. Classification (GTDB taxonomy): domain Bacteria; phylum Desulfobacterota; class Desulfuromonadia; order Desulfuromonadales; family Geopsychrobacteraceae; genus JANQIN01. The sequence goes on from JANQIN010000132.1 coordinate 1,803, forward strand.
AAAGATATTTCTCAGATAGGAGGCATCATGGATACGCTTGGTATCCATGTAGAAGTAGTCCAGGTTGTAGTTGGCTCCGGTTGACTCGAGGCTGCTGCGCAGCCCGCGTGAAATGGTATCGGTCCATTGATACTCCGGGTGATAAGAGTGAAGCACCAGGACTTCGTAGGAAGACGCGATGCGTGCCACCTCGGCAAACGCGGCAGAGTTAAGGAGAAAGCCCCAGAGAAAAAAACCTGCCAGAACAGACTGTAATGTAGGACAAAGAACCATAACCGACTACCAGATAAAGGGTCGCCAACCGGATGGCGTTTCCACTACAGTGAAGTGTAGTTTTTTTATTAGAGTTTATCAAGAAACTTCATCCAAAACACCCCGACTTTCCCGGGTATACTAGGAAAAACCCTCTTTCGACACCGAGAATTGCCATGCGTGCCATCCGACTTCACCAGCACGGTCCCTCTCAGGACCTGCGCTTCGAACACGTGCCCGATCTGCAACCGGGACCGGACGAGGTCCTCATCCAGGTTAAGGTCGCCGGCGTGAACCCAGTGGATACCTATATCCGTGCCGGCAGCCAGGGGTACAGCGCCAGCTTTCCCTGGACTCCCGGACTGGATGGTGCAGGTATTGTTCTGGCAACGGGAGATCAGGTGTCTGCGTTTACTCAAGGGGACCGCGTCTACTGTGCCGGCTCCCTTACCGGTACTTACGCTGAACAGACCCTCTGCCCTGAAACACGCGTCTACCCGTTGCCTGATTCCGCCACATTCCAATCCGGTGCCTGCCTGGGTGTACCCTATGCTACTGCTTTTCGCGCATTGATCCACCGGGGAGAAGCTTCCCAAGGAGAAAGAGTTCTTCTTCATGGAGCGACCGGCAGCGTTGGGCAGGCCGCACTGCAGATCGGTATTCACTTGGGACTGAAAGTCATCGGTACCGCCGGTAGCACCAAAGGATGCAACCAACTGATAGCGCTGGGAGCCGAAGCTGCCTTCAATCACCGGGATCCAGAGCACTGGGAGCAGATCCTGAGATGGTCGAAAGGAGGCGGCATTGACCTGATATTGGAAATGGCCGCCCACCAGAATCTGGACCGGGATCTTCGACTGATGGCTCCCGGAGGGCGGATTGTCCTTATCGGCAACAAGGGAACGGTTGAGATCAATCCTCGCGATGCCATGCAGCGCGATGTGGATATTCGGGGCATGGTTCTGTTCAATGCCTCCCTCCCCGACCTCAAAGATATCCATTCCAGAATATTCCGGGGACTCACAGAAGGGTGGTTGGCGCCACACATCGAAAAACAAATGCCCCTGTCAGAGGCCTCGGCCGCACACCAGGCCATCGCCGACGGTCAGACCGGGAAAATCATTCTGATCCCGTGAGGGACCTGTTATACGGGCTTGCTCCCGAACCGAAAGTAACGCAAGATAGGCTGTCCACCTTTTTGGACCTTTGACTGCACAAAGGAGACTGACTCATGGCCATGGCCAAAATGGGTGATACCGTTCGCTTGATTTACACCTGCCGCCTCGAAGACGGAACCTTTATCGACTCTTCCGCCGGAGAACATGCCGAGGAGGCCGACCCTGCTGCACCTATGGAGCTTGAACTTGGCAGCGATTATTGCCTTCCCGGGTTGGAGCAGGCGGTTGTCGGAATGTCCGTGGGAGAGAATAAAGAGGCTGTTGTGGCTGCCGTGGATGCCTATGGGGAACATTACCCGGACATGATCACATCGGTCGCTCCAGAGGAGCTGCCCGCGGAGATCGAACCGGAGATCGGAATGATTCTGGAAGCCTACGATGAAGAAGGGAACAGCTTTCCGGTCACAATCATTGCCATCGAAGAGGACCGAATCCGGTTCGATGCAAATCATCCCTTGGCCGGAGAAGACCTTCACTACGCCATCGAGTTAAAAGAAATCCTGTAAACAGAGGGCGGGTCGGCTCAGTAGCCGCCCCGCCCTCCGTTGAACAACACAGATCATCCATGGGCTTTTCACATGGCCCTGGCAAGTCCCTCCAGAGACTGCTCTTTCACCTGAAGTCCCAGTTCACGGCCTCGCTGACGGATCAACTCTTCCTCCTCGGAATCCATCGCCCCTTTAAACTCGATCGGCTCCAACAAGGTCCAGTTCATCTTGTGGAGCGCCAGAAGTTCATCCAATTCGCGCTGTGCGCCGCCGGACCAGCCGTAACTTCCCAGTCTCAATGCCAGCTTGCCGGTCACCAGTTTACGACCCAATTCATCGATGGCGGTCGCCATGGGAGGGAACATCTTGAATTCGTAGGTCGGCATCGCGAGAACCACGCCCGTCGATTGCCAGACCGAGGCCAGAATATCGGAGATGTGGGTTTGAGGCACCTGTTGCACGCAAACGTCTACCCCAATCTCCTCCAGCCCTTCCACCACCGGTCTGACCGCCTGTTCGGTATAACCGTACATACTCCCCCAGAGAACGGTAACCCTCGGCTGGGCCGGCCCCTTGTTATACGAGGCCAACCGGCGGTACAACTCGACAATACGAGCCGGGTTCTTCCGCCACACCACCCCATGTCCCGGCGCAACAATATCTACAGGGAGATCGGTCAGTTTCTCCAGCCCCCGGGTAACAGAGGAAGAAAAGCGGGCAACGATATTGGCATAATAGCGAACCGCTTCTCTCTCAAAAAATTGCAGCTGTTCTTCCGACAGCTGGTCATCATAAGGAGCATTGCCAATTTCGCCGAAGGAGCCGAATACATCACAGGGCATCAATGTCCGGGTCGACGTTTCATAGGTCACCATTGTATCCGGCCAGTGGACATTCGGGACTTCAACAAACCGGAGCTCCCGTCCCTGCCCGAGAGCGATGCTGTCACCGGTCTTCACCACACGATACCGGACATCCAGATCGTAAAAGGCCTGGGCCAGCGCCAGCCCCATGAGAAGAAGAGGATTCCACTCCAACCGCTTTGCCAAAAGGCACCCGACCAGACCGGCAGCGAAGATCGGCAGTCTCATTCAACCCGCCAGATCCCTCGCCAGAGAGCCACATTTTCCTTTTTCTCTCTCGGGTTTCATACCACTAATGATACCTTAGACACAGCCGTCCGGGTGAACACCGGTCCGATTCCTGCGGCGACCGGCTTCACCCTCACCCTGACAGAGATCTCGTGGTGCGTTAGACTGACGAGACAGGTTGAAACCTACAGGGAGGAGCCATGATCAGTCGTCGAACCTTTGTGAAGCAATGTCTTGCCACGGCCGTTGCAGCGGGGACACTCCCGGTCATTCCTGTCGACCTTGCGGCCTTTCCTTTAAACAATTCTCCCCCCCTCGCCGTTCGCAGAGGGGAAGATATCAACCGCCTGGTTCGACAGACCATCGAAGCACTGGGCGGTATCGATCGCTTTGTCAAGCCCGGCAGCACCGTGGTGCTAAAACCGAATATCGGCTGGGATCGGCGCCCGGAATATGCGGCCAACACACATCCGCTGGTTGTAAAGACCCTGGCTGAACTCTGCCTGGAAGCACGCGTGCAACGTGTCCGGATCTTTGATTTCACTTGCAACGATCCGCGACGATGCTATGTGAACAGCGGTATTCGGGATGCCATCCGCTCTCTGGATAACTCGCGGGTCCGGCTGGAACATATCAATGACCGCGCCTGGAAAGAGGTGGCCATCGAAAACGGTCGTGAGCTCACACGATGGACCTTCTATCGACCGGCCTTGGAGGCCGATCATTTCATCAACATCCCGATCGCAAAGCATCATGGCCTCTCTCGATTAACACTGGGCATGAAAAATATCATGGGCGTTATCGGCGATGACCGGGGGCGCCTTCACTGGAACCTTGCGCAAGCCCTGGCTGACATCAATTCCGTCATTCAATCCGACCTGACAATGATCGATGCAACGAGAATTCTGACGGCCAATGGTCCCCAGGGTGGCAATCTGGAAGATGTGGAACATCCGAACACACTGATAGCATCACCGGATATCGTGGCCGCCGACGCCTATGCCGCAACTCTGTTCGGGTTTCAGCCCGATCAGATCGAATCGGTGGTTGTCGGAGCGGAACGCGGTCTGGGGACGATGGATCTGGAGCAGGTTGAGCTGGTATGATCTGGCGAACGTTTCTGCCCCGACTCCGGGCGACCTCCCAGGTCATCTGTCTTCTTGGAATTCTGCTTCTGTTCCTTGCCACCGACTACCGGGGAGAAGACCATATTCCCTACCCCGTGAGCCTTCTGTTCCGGCTTGATCCACTGGCGTTGGTGGCCGACCTTCTGGCCCCGGGAGCCTTCCATTGGCAGCTTTTGTGGCCTGCCATTCTACTGGTCATCGCCACAGGTCTGTTCGGTCGGTTCTTCTGTGGCTGGATCTGTCCCATGGGAGCGCTTCTGGACGGATGTGGGGTCTTCCGCAAGAAGACGGCCCAGCCTCCCCTGCCTCGTAAATGGCGCCGGACCAAATATTACCTGCTTGCAACAACAGTCGCCGCAGCGGCCCTGGGTGTTCAACTTTTTTCTCTGCTGGACCCATTAAGTCTGTTTCTGCGTTCCTTGACCATCTCTCTTTTCCCTGCATTCAACTGGCTTATGAACCGGCTGTTTGACGGGCTTTACGCGCTGGATATCGGTGTCATCACCGAAGGAACGGATCGAGCCTATCCGTTGATTCGTGAAAACCTGATGGCTTTTCACCAGCCTCACTTTCAACTGAGCGTCCTTACTTTTGCTATCTTTGCCGGAATTCTCCTGCTTGAAAAGATCGAGCGGCGCTTCTGGTGCCGCAATCTGTGTCCTCTTGGGGCACTGTTGGGCCTCTGTTCCAGCCATGGCCTGGTGGAACGTGTCCCGACACGAATCTGCCCGGACTGTCTCCAATGCGAGTCCGATTGTCGTATGAACGCCGTTCAGTCGGAGCGGAACTGTCGCTCGGAATGCGTTCAGTGCATGGATTGCCTGGAATATTGTCCCTACGAAAGGACCCGATTCCTGGGGATAAAAGCCAAACCGGCCTTAACCAACATCGATCTTTCCCGCAGGGGGCTCATCACTTCCGTGGCTCTTGGGGCCATCTTTGCACCGGTTGCCCATACGGCTCCCCCTGTACAGAGGGAAAACCAATACCTGGTCCGGCCCCCGGGAGCCGTTGCGGAAGACGAATTTCTTCGTCGGTGCATCCGGTGCGGTGAATGCCTGAAGGTTTGTATCGGGAACGCCCTGCAGCCCGCCCTCCTCGAAGCAGGCCTTCTGGGGCTATGGAGTCCGATCGTTGTCGCACGGCATGGCTATTGTGAATATCACTGTACCCTCTGTGGCCAGGTGTGCCCCACCGGTGCCATTCGGGAATTACCTGCGGAAACAAAAATCCAAACGGTGATCGGATTAGCGGTGATCGATCAGAAGCTCTGCTTACCCTACGCCCGGGGAACCGAGTGCCTCGTTTGCGAAGAACATTGCCCCACAGGGAAAAAAGCGATTGTGCTGGAATCCCGGAACATCTCCGCAGCCGGACACACCAAAAGACTGAAGGTCCCTCAGGTCGTCCCCGAACAATGTATCGGTTGCGGTATTTGCGAAACGCGATGCCCGACCCAGGGGATCTCGGCGATACGGGTTATCAACGAAGGGGAGACCCGACATCTGAACTCTCAACAATAAGTAATTTTTAATTATTTTAATGAGACCTCCCTCTGCCTTTCCAGAACAACCTTTGACTATAATAAGGAAGCAGGAGTGAATTCGGAGGCCCATATGAGCAACCAACGTTTAGATAAACGTGCACCCTTAAATGCAACGGCGACCTTGCTGGTGCAACAGGGCATGGAGGAAAGGCAGTATGTTGCCCTGACCACACGGGACGTCTCTCCGGGAGGCGCTTTTCTGCTGACGCCGAAGGCTCCCCCCCTACATGCACGCGGCACGATGGAACTGGTACTTCATTCCTCTGCCTTGAGGTCTGTTACCGGTGAGGCCAGGCTTGGTGTAAAGATCAATGTTCGGGTGACCCGGATATCGCCCGAAGGTTTTGCTGTCGCGTTTGACCATTCCTCCGACTCGATCGAGTTGGCGGCCTAGCTTCCCGCTCATCGGACCACAGCCTCCCCTGGCGGCTGGTACGGTTCAGAACACCCTTTAAAAGAACAATCGACGATTTACTCAACCTCCTGATATCACAGGATTTAATTTAACCCGTCACACAACTTTACGGTGTTGCAAACGCTTTTTATCCGGGTACTATGTGCTTAGGAGGTGCTTATGGAGCAGGAACAGCGTATCTGCCCGCGATTCCCTTTGTC
>JANQIN010000133.1 GCA_028282145.1 Thermodesulfobacteriota bacterium
GTCCATCAGCCAGACGCTGTTGTTCTCGCGCAGCGCGGCGCGAGGAACCTGAACCTGCTGCTGGAGGAAGGGAAACTCCGGATCCAACCGGTCGAGGTGCTGCGGGTGCAGCAGGATCGGGCCCTCCTGAAAGCAGGGCTTTCCGGCGGGGAGGAGTTGATTGTTTCACCACTGACCGGTGCCGCCAACGGCATGAAGCTGCGTACCCGGCAGGGGAGGTAGACCATGAACGGTTTTATCCGGTGGATGGCGGAAAACCATGTTGCCGCCAACCTGCTGATGTTTGTGCTGATCGTCGGCGGTGCCGTCGTCGGCTACAACGTCAAGCAGGAGGTCTTCCCCGATATCAATCTCGATCGGGTCCGGGTCTCCGTGGCCTACCCCGGTGCGGGGCCGGAGGAGGTGGAGGACGGCATCATCCTCAAGATTGAGGAGAGCCTCACCAGCGTCGATGGCATCAAGGAGGTCACTTCCACCGCCGCCGAAGGGCAGGGGGTGGTTACCGCCGAACTGCGGGAGGATGAAGATCCCGATCTGATGCTGCAGGAGATCAAGTCCGAGATCGACCGGATCACCACCTTCCCCGAGGAGGCCGAACAGCCGGTGGTCAGTTCGGTCTCCCGACGGCGACAGGTGATCTCGGTGGTGGTCTATGGGGAGGCCAGTGAGCGTGCTCTGCGCGAAATGCTGGAACAGGTGCAGGACGATCTGCTGACCCTGCCGGAGATCACCCAGACCGAACTGGAAGGGGTACGGGATTACGAGATCTCCATTGAAGTGTCCGAGTCGACCCTGAGGCAGTACGGTTTGACGCTGGATCAGGTGGCACAGCGGGTGGCCCAGGCATCGCTGGATCTCCCCGCCGGTTCGGTCAAAGCCGAAGGGGGCGAGGTGCTGATCCGAACCACAGAGCGGCGCTACACGGGGGAAGAGTACGCCGATATCCGGATTCTGACCGACAGCGACGGCACCGATGTACGGCTGGGGGATATCGCCTCGGTTCGGGACACCTTTGAGGAATCGGACATCTTTGCCGAATTTGATGGCCGGGCGGCTGGTATGGTCGAGGTCTACCGTGTGGGTGATCAGACCCCGAAAGGGATCTCCAAGGCGGTCAAGGCCTATATCGAAAAGAAGAATGCCGAACTTCCTTCCACGTTGCGCGTGGCCTATTGGAACGACCGCAGCGAGCTGCTGAAAAGCCGGATGGATCTGCTGATCAAGAATGCCCTCCTCGGTCTGGCGCTGGTGGCGATTATCCTGGGTTTGTTCCTGGAGATTCGTCTCGCGCTCTGGGTCATGCTCGGCATCCCCATCTCCTTCCTGGGGGCCATGTTGCTGATGCCGGCCATCGGGGTCAGTATCAATATGATGTCCCTCTTTGCCTTTATCATGGCGCTGGGGATCGTCGTCGATGACGCCATTGTGGTCGGGGAGAATATCTACGAGCACCGACAGAAAGGGAAACCCTATCTGCAGGCGGCCATCGACGGGGCGCAGGAGGTCTCGGTCCCGGTTATCTTTGCCATCCTGACCTCGGTATCGGCCTTCTATCCGTTGCTGAAGATCAGCGGCACCATCGGCAAGTTCGTCAATGTGATCCCGATGATCGTGATCCCGATCCTGATCATGTCCCTGATCGAATCCCTGTTCGTCCTGCCGGCGCATCTGGGGTACAGCCGACAGATTCATGCCAACGATCCCTTTACCCGCATGCGCCGCAAGTTCGGTCAGGGTCTCGAATGGTTTGTTCAGAACCCCTATAGGCGGTTCCTTAACTTCTGCCTCGAATTCCGCTACTTCAATATCGCCATGGGCATCGTCTGGCTGATGCTGGCGGTCGGTCTGATCCAGGGCGGTATCCTCAAGTTCCGCTTCATGCCCTCCGTCGACGGCGATACGGTGCGGGTCACCCTGGAGATGCCGGCGGGGACCCCGGCGGCCCAGACCCTGGAACTGCAGCGGCAGATCGCTGCAGCGGGGATGGATACCATCCGCGAGATCGACGGTGAGCGAGAGGGGCAGCCGTCGGTCCTGCGGAACCTCTACGCGGTTGTCGGCCAGACCACCGGGGGCGGCGGACCGGCCCCCTCCAGCGGTTCCAGTGGCGCCAATCTGGCCAGCCTCGCCATGTTTCTGCAGAAGTCGGAGGATCGTGGCGGCATCCGCTCGGCCGATATCGGCCGGGCCTGGGAACGCAAGGTCGGTGAGATTCCGGGCGCCGAAAGCCTGACCTTCACCACCAATATCATTCGACTGGGGTCCAATGTCGATATCCAGCTGGCGCACAGCGACTTCGCGGTACTGGAGGCCGCCAGCGAGCGGATTCAGGCGGCGCTGGCCGACTACAACGGGGTGCGGGATATTGCCGACAACTATGCCCGTGGCAAACAGGAGCTGCAGGTGCGGCTGAAGCCGGAGGCCCGTACCCTGGGGGTGACCGAGCGCGAACTCGGTCGCCAGCTTCGGGGCGCCTTCTACGGCAGTGAGGCGCTGCGGTTGCAACGAGGGCGGAACGAGGTCAAGGTGATGGTCCGCTATCCCGAGGAAGACCGTCAGCAGCTGTGGAATCTGGAGACCATGTTTATCCGGACTCCGGACGGCGGCGAGGTGCCTCTGTTGCAGGCGGCCGATGTGCAGCCCGGTTACGGGTTCGCTTCGATCAACCGTAAAGACCGGAAGCGGGTGCTTAATGTCACCGCCCGGGTCGATGAGAAGGTGGCCAACGCGGAAGAGATCCTTGAGGAGATGCGCACCGGCTTACTGGTTCAGCTGACCGAGGACTATCCGGGGTTGACCTTCGATCTGGAGGGCGAGGCGGCCGAGCGGAAGGAGTCGCAGCAGAGCATGGCGCGCGGCTTTATGCTGGCCCTGCTGGTGATCTTTGCCCTGCTGGCGGTGACCTTCCGCAGTTACAGCCAGCCGATGCTGGTGATGGCCGCGATCCCCTTCGGCATGGTCGGCGCGATCCTCGGTCATCTGATCCTGGGGTACAACCTCAGCATCCTCAGCATCTTCGGGGTGGTGGCGCTCTCGGGGGTGGTGGTTAACGACTCGCTGTTGCTGATCGACTACGCCAATCGACAGGTCCGTTCCGGCGTGCCTCTGGTGGAGGCGATACGCAATGCGGGCATGCGCCGCTTCCGGCCGATTCTGCTGACCTCGCTGACCACCTTCTTCGGACTGATGCCGATGATTCTGGAGACCAGCGTTCAGGCCCAGTTCCTGATCCCCATGGCGATCAGTCTGGCCTTCGGAATCCTTTTTGCCACCGGGATCACCCTGTTGCTGGTACCTTCCCTCTATATGGCGCTGGAGGATGTGCGGGGCCTGTTCGGTCTCAAGGTGACTCATGCGGGGCATGCCGATACCCGGAAAATAACGGGTTTTACCCTGTTGGATGACAAACACTAACGTTGTCGCGAAATTCCCGTTTTTAGGTGAGGGCTCGAGGACTGTGGTTGTCCGGGGAACGATGGCATACCGCTTGGCCGGCCTTCGAGGACGAAGGCCGGCTTAGAGAAATGTAGGTTACCTAGTTTGATATTCGGGTTTAAGTTGGTCTGCGAGAGATTTTCCGTCTGGCCCCTCAATTTGGTAACAGGGCGGGAAAGGCATGTTTCGCACCTTGTGAGCTTTTGCGGAATGCCAGACCTCCTCAAAGGAAGAATGGCGGATGTTTCCCATCAGGCTGAAGTCTTTCGCAATGTCGCATCCCAGCACGTTAAAGCCGGCATCAATCTCCACTTTGGTTAAGCCGACGGAGCAACTGCTGCAATCAAAGGTTGCCTGCTGATGCAGCCTGTGGCTTTCATGGCACTCTTCTTCGCCATAGGAGCGCATCATAATCCGAAGCGACGGGAGGAACAGATCGTCCGGGAAGTTCTGCGAATGATGATGCAGTCGCTCCCAAAAGGAGTGAGCTTCGTCGTCGCCCACCAAAAGCTCCGGATTTTCCAGCGTCCGCCGGGTACGTTGAATATTTAAGAAATGGAACCTCTTGATTCTTGGGTAGAAGTGGTCCAAAAGCAGATGGGCCGATTCGATGTTGTGCCGACTCAATACACATGAGATTTGAAGCTCAATATCGGTTTCCATCAACAACCCAAGAGCGTCAAGGACTTTCTGCCCATGGCCCCGCGTCAGATCGTTGATAGCAGGGTCTGCCGAATCGAGACTGACCTGCAAAATAAATTTGCGATCTCCAACGGCACCGGCCAACCTCTGACAGGTGTCCTGATCGAAAAGGGTTCCATTCGTTAAAACCCCTAATTGGAGATCGCGCGAGAGTGCGTGATCGATCACATGGTAAATATCCGGGTGGAGAAACGGTTCCCCGCCGGCAATGGTCAGATCAAAGACCTCAAGTTCCGCCAGTTCATCGATCAGGTGGAGAAGGCGAGACGTGTCGGCATACGCGCCAGTTCCCGCTTCCGCGTAACAGTAGCGACACGTCAGGTTGCAACCTTCAGTGACCCAGAGACTCACCGTTAAAGGGGCTTTTAACGGGGCTTTGTAGACTAATTGGGCCACAGGCCTGCCCCTTTCAAGAAGGCAATAAACGGCTCCAGTTCAGCCTCTTGAAATTTTTTATACCCGACAAGCCCTTTAAGCCCTTTGCTCCGAACGACCCCGACCATTTCTTCCAGGATGTCGTAGGCCCTGTTGTTCACTTTGTAGACGCGGTCATGGGTCGGGTCCAGGACGATGCCGCCGAAGTCCTCCCGACGCATCAAGAGATGACGCATGACATCCTCATGGAAATTGATTCCATTGGACCAGGAAGGCGATTTTGTATAGTCCTGAATCCATTTGTTACTGATCCATTGTGCCGACCAGTCGTTGGCAATCCCTTCGATCTGTTCTTTAAAAACCTGTTCGATAGATTGGAGTTTGGACTGGAGTCTGCCGTCGGGGCCCTGCAGAACTTCGGCATTTCGTTTGAGGAAGGTTGCGTGTCCCTTTTCAACCGGGAACTCCTGGTTCATGGAATACAGATACAGCTCGATCGATGGACGTTCGTTCTTTGCCATGTTTCCCTCCTGAGGTTAAGTTCGAGCCCAGTCAATGGCTCGTGTCAAAGGTTGTAAGGGGCGTCGTCGTGGCGGAAGAACTATTTCAGAGATGATGTGTGATTTTAGCATTAAAAGTTGACGTAGCAAGAAAGAGTGTGTGAGGCCACTAGCTGGAGTGAGATCTTCCCAAGACGTTGGACGTTAGATTCATCCTTATCCGAACCGCTTTTATTGGTACGTTCGTGCTATCGTCTTTCAACCTGTCGCCAGCCCCGGGATTTGAGACAGAATTCTTTCAGATCGCGGCGGTGTTGAGTGTAGGAGTAAGAGCGGTAGGGGTACCCGCGATACGCGTAATAGGGGGGTGCGTACCGCCCGTACCGGTTGTAACCTGGCCCCCAGTACAGACCGAAGCCGCCCCTGCCGTGGTAGAGTCCTCTGCCTTCCTCCCGAACCAGCTCCTCGCAAAAGTGCCAATCCCGCTCAAGGGCTGCAGGACCCAATCCCTGAGGGTGCTCCCACTGATAGGTGCCTGCGCACCCCGTCAGGCACAGCAGAAGCCCCAGAATTCCCAGAGTGCGAAACATTGTCTGACCTCCCTGACATTTATTTCAGTTTACCTCAGGTGCGTTTCCCGGAAAAACACCGTCAATTTGGAGAGAATTTCTCGATGAAACAACGGTTTGCATCCTGTTGCCCTTAGGGTTACTATGACCCCCCGTTCCAGCAGCCAACCGGGATTGAGCAAGGGAGTCAGCAGGTGCAACAGGAAGAGGATAAAAAGCGGAAGCAGGCCAAAGATAAGTTGTTTCGCCGGATCAAGCGTCAGGTCGGCCGGGCCATCGGCGATTTCAATATGATCGAAGAGGGCGACCGGGTGATGGTGGCTTTAAGTGGCGGTAAAGACAGCTGGACCCTGCTCCATATCCTTCATGCGCTCAAGAAGAGAGCCCCGATCGACTACGACATCGTCGCTGTTCATGTGGATGCCGGTTTTCCCGATTTCCGACGGGATCTCCTGCAAAAGTATCTCCTCGATTTCGGGGCCCCCTGGCATATTGAGACCACTGAAATCAACGGTATCATCGAACAGAAGCTTCGCCCCGACAGCAGTATCTGCGCGTTCTGCTCCCGCCTGCGGCGTGGTGTCCTGTATTCGGTCGCCGATCGGCTGGACTGTAACAAGGTGGCGCTGGGGCATCACTTGGACGATGCCATTGAGACGCTGCTGATGAACCAGTTTTTTGTCGGTCGCCTGGCCGCGATGAGTCCCAAGATGCTGGCCGATAACGGCAACCAGACGATACTGCGGCCGATGGCTTATGTGGAGGAGACCGACATTGCTGAATTCGCCGAGTTGTTCGAGCTGCCCGTTCTCAGCTGCGAGTGCCCGGCCGAAGGCCAGTTTGACAAGAACCGCCAGGCGATGAAACAGATGATCAAGGACCTGGCAGTCGATATCCCCGAGATCCGACGGTCGATGCTGCGCGCCATGCGCAACGTGCAGCCCCGTTACCTGATGGACAACGGGCTTCAATCCTTCTGACGAAGCCGGATTCTGTGATAGGATGTCCCTCGTGATGAGCCGTATCCTTGCCAAGAAAAGCTGTGGCTGTACCGCCGACCTTGACCTCGCCGGGAATGTGCAACAACTGCTTCTTCCCAAAGGCTCCCCGGTCTGCGGGTGGTTCTGTATGGGGGTCAAAAACCGGATGGCCACCGAAATCGGCGGGGATTATTTCGACTTTATCAAGATGCCCGACGGCTGTCAGTCGATCTTTGTCGGCGATATCACCGGTCACGGCCCCCATGCCTCCATCGTCATGGCTCTTCTCTACGGCTACATTCATCGCCTGGCGGAAGAAGAATGTAACCCCCAGAAGACCGTTTATCGGATCAATCGTTTTCTTCAGTCGTTTGCTCGCCGTTCCGACGAATACGATCACTACTTTTCTTCCACTCTCTTTTATTCGGTGATCTCCCCCGAAACCCTGTCGATGCACTATGTCAATGCCGGTCATGTCGCACCGCTGGTTCGACGGGGCGATTCCATTGTTCAGCTGGGGTCCACCACGGCGCCTGTCGGCTTTTTTGAAAACCCCGAGATCGAGGTTGCCAGCTATCAGTTCGAAAAGGGAGATCGGATGTTGCTCTATACCGATGGACTGTTGGAGTTGCAAAGCCCCGGCGGGGAGTTCTTTGGCCAGGCACGATTGGAAACGTTTCTGAAGGACGATCAGAACGACCACCTGTGTTTCCTCGACAACCTCTTTTCGGAGCTCGAAAGCTTCGGTGCGGATGCACCGAGGGACGACGATTGCACGGCGATCGTGATCGATTTCCATCCCCTCACGGACGGCTCCTGAAATATCAGGCGCGTTGATCGTCTGAAAACATCGTTTGTCGAAGTAGAAAAATACCGGGTAGCCGGTTGGAGGCCGTTGGTCGACCAGAACCGGTTTTAGGGCCTTTTTTGCCGTTAGTTCTTGCTAATGAGGACCTCCGTTCAGGCGAGAATTTGTTTTTTTGGGTGATTTTCTCAAGAAAAAACAAGGGATTAGGAGCTGTACGGAAAGAGAGTCTCTGAAGGGAAAATTTTTCTTGAAAATGGTCAGACCATTGATTTAGAATGGCGGTCCATTGATAGGTGAGAGAAGAGTTGTATTGACCATTGTATATGCGGATTTTCCGCTCCAACATTATCTCCATGACGTAAGAGGTGTGGAATGGACGGTAAACAGCAAGGTTTCCTGAGCAAAGTAACACGACGGGATTTTCTGAAGACCACGGGCGCGCTGGGCGTTGCCATGGGTCTTCCCTTCCCCATGCACAACAAGCTGGCCGAAGCAGCGATGGCCGATGACCGCCCGCCGGTCGTCTGGTTGCACTTCCAGGAGTGCACCGGCTGCTCTGAGTCGCTTATTCGTGCAGCTAACCCGACCGTGGCCAGTCTGCTGCTGGACATGATCAATCTCGAGTACCACGAGACCCTGATGCCGGGCTCTGGTCACCAGGCCGAGCACAACCTGCATCATGCCCTGGAACATCACAAGGGCAAGTATATTCTGATTGTCGAAGGTGCCATCCCCATGGCCGAGGACGGGATTCACTGCAAGATCGCCGGCAAGACCGCCAAAGACAGCCTCAAAGAGGCGATCGAAGGTGCGGCGCATGTCATCTCCGTTGGTACCTGTGCCAGCTCCGGCGGTGTGG
>JANQIN010000173.1 GCA_028282145.1 Thermodesulfobacteriota bacterium
AGTGACAAGGGATGTGCAGGGTGGAGCTGCCGGGCAGCTTGACCTTTTCATCCAGCTTGACCTTCAGAACCTCGGCCATGAACAGAACAATGTCCATCACCTGCTTGCCACGCTGACGACCGGTCTCACGCTCACCGGTAGAGCCCAGACCGTATTCACAGGTCGGGCAGCACATCAGGACGGTGTCGGCATCGGTGATCGAATCAAAGTAGTCAAAATTGCTGTTGACCTGATCCTTGAAGATGCCCATTTCGCCCATGGTGGCCGAAGGGATACCGCAGCACTTGTTGACTTCCGGTACGTAGACCGAAACGCCGTAGTGCAGCAGGGTCTCGACGATGGCCACACCCCAGTTGACGTAGATCAGGGTGGCGGCACAACCGGGGTAGAAGATGACCCGATGCTTTTCGTTCTCGGCCTTGTTGAAACCACCGTACATGGAGGTCAGAGCCTTGGCCGGCATGTCGATGACGTGACGCTTGGTCATTTCACCGATGAAGGGGCTGTACAGGCCGTAAGGCTTGAACACGCCGTCTTCAACCTTGGAGGTCCCCAGACGCAGACCGATGTGGAACAGCGGGCTCATGGTCGCCAGCAGCTTGGGCGAACCCATAGCGATCTTCAGCACCAGCTTCTGCCATGCCGGCAGCTTCTTGACCTGACGCAGAATCCCTTTGGCTTTCAGGAAGATCTGGTCGGTCTTGACGCCGGAGGGGCAGTTGTTCTTACAGCGGCCACAGAGGACACAGTAGTCGATGTACTTGAAGATCTCGTCGGCCTTCTCAATGCGGCCTTCGTAGAGAGCTTCGATCAAGTACATCTTGCCACGAGCAACGGCGGATTCGTCCCAATCCTTCTTGTACAGCGGGCAAACGGACTGGCAGGTACCGCAGCGGCTGCACTGGATAAGGAGATCTTCCAGCTCTTTCAGTTCTTTAACGCATTTCTCGACTGCACTACTCATAGTAATGGCCCCCTTAGATGGCCTGCTTGTGCGGGTTCAGCAGGTTCTTCGGATCAACACCGCGCTTGATAGCCTTCATGTAGTTGATGGTGCCTTCGCCGACTTCGTCGACCATGAAGGCCTGCTTGGCGATACCGATACCGTGCTCACCGGAGCAGGTGCCGTCCAGCTTCAGAGCGGCAGCGAACATATCGGCGACACAGGCGTGTACGCGCTTCATCTCTTCTTCGTCACGCTTGTCGCACAGGATGGTGGGATGCAGGTTACCGTCGCCGGCATGGCCGAAGGTACCGATCTCCAGGTTGTGCTTCTTACGCATGTCGTCCAGGGCCTGCAGGAAGTCCGGAATCTTGGTCCGGGGCACAGTCGCGTCTTCCAGAACCAGGGTCGGGCGGAGGCGAGCCAGTGAGGACAGGGACTTACGACGGCCTTCCCACAGAGCTTCGCGCTCTTCCGCGGTGTTGGCCAGCTTGATCTCACCGTTGTTCTCGGCACAGACCTTCTGAACAATCGCGTACTCTTCTTCAACAACAGCGGGGTGACCGTCGACTTCGATCAGCAGCAGAGCGGCTGCTTCGGTCGGCAGTTCAACACCGGTGGCTTCGTGAACGGTCTTGATGGTGAAGTTGTCCATCAGTTCCATGGTTGCGGGCAGAACGTGACCGCGAATGATACCGGAAACGGTGTTACCGGCATCGATGATGTCCTTGAAGGACACCAGCATGGACTTGGCAGCCTTGGGAGGCGGAACCAGCTTCAGGATGAACTCGGTCATCACGCCCAGCTGACCTTCGGACTGAACCATCAGGCCGGTCAGGTTGAAGCCGGTGCACAGCTTAACGGTCTTGCCGCCGCCGATAACGATGTTGCCTTCCATGTCACAGAACTTGGTGCCCATCAGGTAGTCTTTGGTCACGCCGTACTTCAGACCACGCAGGCCGCCGGCGTTCTCAGCGACGTTACCGCCGATGGTGGACATCTTCTGGGAACCCGGATCGGGGGGATAGAACAGGCCAGCTTCCTTAACGGCGTTGGCGATGTCCAGGGTGATCGCACCGGCCTGTACAACAGCGTACATGTCGTCGGTGTTGATCTCCAGGATCTTGTTCATCTTGGTCAGCAGCAGAACACAACCACCGGAAACGGGGATGGTGGAGCCGGCCAGGTTGGTGCCGGAGCCGCGAGTCACCAGGGGAATGTCGTTGTCGTAGCACAGCTTGCAGATTGCAGCGACTTCCTCAGTGCTTTCGGGACGAACAACGACTTCAGGGAGAACAGGATTCTCAACCGAGGAGTCGAAACTGTACAGAGCCAGATCAGCCGGCTGATCCCAGTAATCTTCCTCACCTACGATCGCTTTAAACTTTGCCAATACATCCTTCGAAGCCATGACTTTGCCCTTTCTCCTTCTTTTTTTGTGTGTTTTCTACAAGACATGCCAATGGGTATGGTGTCTGGTCAGACCAAATATCTTCTTTGGGGGTCCACAGCGCTAAACGACTGTTTCGCCACCGTAAACTTGAGGGCACTTTAACACTGTTTCGGCAGAATAAACAAGTGTTTTTTTAGGGGCGTGAAACAAAGGTTGAAGCGGGCGAACCGCCCTTTAATTGATTGTTAATTATTTCGATAATTTAGCCATTTAAACTTTTATAGAGAACGGTTTGAAACAGCGGTTTTACGGGGCCTGGAGGAGAGCGTTTTGATGAAAAAAAACGTTTTTTTTCTCAGAAAATGCAATTGGTCAGACCACTGAAAAGAAGTTGACGTTTCACCGAATCAGATCGAGTGGTCAGACCTTCATAAAATATAAATTTTTATTAATTTTCCAGGTTTTGAGGATCGATTTGCCCCAAAAGGTTGAAACCGGAACGGCCCGTAAGTTTCAGCCGGACCCGCTCACCTTCAGCCCCATTCACGGCAGGAATGATCACATCCAGGTAGTGGGTCGTGAGGGCCCTTCCCTCTGTGCCGGAGGAGCCAAGACGGATACCGTCAACGGTTTTCCCGATAAAACGATCGCCAAATGCCTCCAGCTTTCTTTCCCCCAGTTCCCGGATCCGTGCCGCCCTCTCCCGGGCGATATCACCCGGGACCTGGTCTGCCATCCGGTCGGCCGGCGTCCCGGGCCGTCGGCTGAAGGGGAAAACGTGCAGGAAGGCTACCGGGAGTTTTTCTATGAGGGAAAAGGTTTCCTGATACTCCTCACCGGTTTCCCCGGGAAAACCACAGATCACATCCAGCCCAATGGCTACATCCGGAATCGCCTCGACAATCTGCTGCACAACAGCCTCAAATTCCTGAGGTGAATAATCCCGGTTCATCCGTTGCAGGACGGTCTGGCTGCCCGACTGAAGGGGGATATGGAAATGGGGGCAGATACGTGGCTCTTGGGATACAAGTTGAATAAGATCCGAGCTGATCTCCGTCGGCTCAATTGACCCAAGGCGAAGTTGGGGCACAGAGGTGTCTTCCAACAGTTGCCGTACCAGATCTGCCAATGTCAAAGCTGGGGTCAGGTCCTGTCCGTAGTTGCCGATATGGATTCCGGTCAGAACAACCTCATTGTAGCCGTTATCGACCAGTCTCCGGGTCTGCGCTGCGATCTCTTCCGGCAGGACAGATCGGCTTGGACCGCGTGCATAGGGGATAATACAGTAACTGCAAAAGGCATCGCAGCCGTTCTGAATCTGAACAAAGGCACGGCTTTTGTCCGAGAAATGCTGTAGGGGCAGGCCGGTTGCCACGTCCTGTTTTCGAATGTCGGAGACAAAGGTCCCTTCGGCCTCCTGTTGCAGGAGCTTCAGAAACGTGGCTTTTTCCTCGTTACCGATGACCAGGGACACCCCGGGCAACGTCTTGAGATCTCCCGGCTTTACCTGCGCGTAACAACCAGTGACGACGATGCGGCAATCGGGGTTGTACCGGCGGGCCCGTCGAATGAGCTTTCGGGATTGGCTGTCGGTGGCGGATGTCACCGTGCAGGTATTCACCAGCACCAGATCCGCCCCGTCCTCAAAGGGGACCTCGGTATAACCGGCTCCCTGAAGTTGCTCCTCCATCGAGGCCGATTCGAACTGGTTGGTCTTGCAGCCCAGAGTCACGATACTGAAGGTCATCGGATCCAGCCGCCCCCAACCACATCGTTGTCGTTGTAAAAGACGGCGGCCTGGCCCGGAGTGACACCGGATTGAGGCTCGGCGAAGACAACCCGCACCGCCCCGTTTTCCCCGGCGAACAGTTCGGCCTCGACGCCATGGTGGCGATACCGGATACGGCACTGCACCTTCATTGACTCTCTGAGCGGAGGATAGACCCAGTTGACATGTTCGACCACCATTTCGGAGGACGACAGATGGGTTTTCTCCCCGACAATGACCTGCCGCTTTTCCACATCGACCCCCAGAACGTAAAGGGGTTCCGACCAACTGAGTCCCAGACCTTTCCGTTGGCCAATCGTATAGCGATAGGTCCCCTTGTGTCTTCCCAGAATCTTCCCGGACACATGGACGATATCGCCGTCCAGTTTCGCCTCCGGCCGCTCCTCTTCCAGGAAGCGCACATAATTGCCATCCGGAACAAAGCAGATGTCCTGACTCTCGGACTTTTGAGCCGTCGGCAGGTTGTACCTCTCCGCCAGTTCCCGCACCTCGGGCTTGGTCATCCCACCCAGAGGGAAGTGGACATGATCCATCTGCTTCTGGGTCAGGGTAAATAGAAAATAGGACTGATCCTTTTGGGGGTCCAGCCCCTTGGAGAGGTGCCATCGCCCGGCTCTCTCATGGATCTGGGCATAATGACCGGTCGCCAGCACACCCGCCTCCAACTCCAGGGAACGGCGCAGCAAAAGCTCAAATTTGAGGACCTCATTGCACCAGACACAGGGATTGGGGGTCCGTCCGGTGAGATAGTCGTCACAGAACGGATCGATGACCTCCCTCTGGAACGCCTCCTCAAAGTTCACCACATAGAAGGGAATCCCCAGGGCGTCGGCCACACGGCGGGCATCGTAAACATCGTCGGGACTGCAGCAACTGCCGACCGAGTCGCAATCGTGCTTGCTGGCAAACTTGTTGTAGTCCCAGATCTGCATGGTGATGCCGATGACCTCATACCCCTGTTCCTGCAACAGGGCGGCGGTCACGGAAGAATCGACACCGCCGCTCATGGCGACGACGGCTCTGGGTTTGGACTGGCTCATGGACGGTCCTCGCAACGGAAAAAGGGCGCGGCACTTTTCAGCGCCGGCCCTCCCCGTCTTTCACTGGTGTTCGAACTGCGATTCGATTACAGATTGTGGGTTTCGCGGTAGTTCTTGATGGCGGCGTGCAGGGCATCGGCCGCCAGGTTCGAACAGTGCATCTTCTGAGACGGCAAACCGTCGAGAGCTTCCGCAACCGCTTCATTGGTCAGCTCTTCGGCTTCGGCCAGGGTCTTGCCGATGGCCATTTCGGTCACCATGCTGGAGGTGGCGATCGCCGCCCCACAGCCGAAGGTCTTGAACTTGACGTCCTCAATGACGCCCTTATCGTCGACCTTGAGGAAGATTTTCATGATGTCGCCACAGGAGGCGTTGCCAACCTCGCCGACACCGTCGGCCTTATCGATCTCACCAACGTTGCGGGGGTTGGTGAAGTGGTCCATTACTTTGTCACTGTACATAGGATTCTTCTCCTCGTATCTATTCTACCGGACAGCAATTGCCGGTACAGCATTGGGTTTTCACATCCTGCCCCGGGTAGATAGGGCTCATATCGCGCAGGCGCTGCACAATGGGCGGCAGCTCCTGCAGGACAAAATCGATGTCCTCATCGGTGGTCTCAGGCCCCAGGCTGAAACGGGTGCTGGAGTGGGCCAGCTCCACCGGCACGCCCATGGCACCCAGCACATGCGACGGTTCAAGGGAGCCGGAGGTACAGGCGCTGCCGCTGGAGGCGGCGATATTCTTCATATCCAGATTCAGCAGCAGCGATTCGCCTTCAATATAGGCAAAGCTGATATTCAATGTATTGGGCAGACGCTCCGTGGGATGACCGTTCACCAAGGTCTCCGGAACCGCGGCCACAATTCCCGCTTCCAGTTTATCGCGCAGTTTCTTCAGGGTTTCGGCCTTTGTGTCGAGGTCTTGGACCGCCAGCTCACAGGCTTTTCCCATGGCCACGATACCGGCCACATTATGGGTGCCGGCCCGCCGATGGCGCTCCTGGTGGCCACCGTGCATAAAGGGGGTCAGCTTGGTCCCTCGCCGGACGTAGATGGCGCCAACGCCCTTGGGGGCGCCAATCTTGTGGCCGGACAGGACCAGCATATCGACGTTGCCGTCCTGCACATCCACAGGGACCTTTCCGAGCGCCTGAACGGCATCGGAATGAAAACGGATCTTATGTTTCTTGGCAATTTCGCCGATCTCCCTGATCGGAGACAGGGTCCCAGTTTCGTTGTTGGCCCACATGATGGAGATCAGAACGGTCTTCTCGGTGATCGCCGCTTCCAACTCGGCCAGATCGATCATTCCGTTCTCGTCCACATCCAGGTACGTCACCTCGCAGCCGGTCTTTTCGAGGTAGGTACAGACCTCCAGCACACCGGGATGTTCCACCTTGGTGGTGATAATATGATTCCCCTTCTTCTTCAGGGCATCCACGGTTCCCTTAATGGCGTAATTGTCCCCTTCGCTGCCACAGGCGGTAAAGACGATCTCAGCCGGGGAGGCGTTGATCGCCTGGGCGACCTGCTCCCGGGCATGTTCGACAGCACCACGAACGGCGCGACCGGCCCAGTGAACGGAAGACGGGTTGCCGAACTGCTCTTTCAGGTACGGCAGCATCTCATCAAAAACCTCCGCGTGAATCGGAGTGGTGGCGTTATTATCCAGATAAATCTGCTTCATGCTTGGGTTGGCCTCCTGCGTTATTCCATCGAACCGGTGGTTCCGGTAGGCAATCGCTTGCGCGCGTCGCGGGTTAAATCGTCCAGGGTGATAGAGCTTAAAAAGCTCCGAATTCTTTCAGCCAGTCCCTGCCAGACGGTGTGGGTTGCACACACACCCTCGCAATGACAGGTGCCGGAATCGTCCATACAGGCCACGGGGATCAGGGTCTCCTCAACCGTATCGATAATCTGATCGACCTGGATTTCGCTGGCCGGCCGCGCGAGCACGTAACCGCCGCCCGGTCCACGGACCGAACGAACGATACTGCCACGTCGCATTTTGACGAACAGCTGCTCCAGATAGTTGAGGGAGATATCCTCACGCCTGGAAATATCTTTGATCGACACGGGCTTGCCTTCGTCATAAAGACAAAGGCTGACCAGGGCCCGTACCGCATATTGGGCTTTGGTTGAAAGTCTCATATCAGCTTGCTTTGGCAGTGGACGAAGAGGGCTTGTCGCTTTGGGAATCGGCTTTGAGCCGTTCCTGCTCCTCCGTCAGATCCTTCACCCGTTTCTCCAGTGCTCGAATCTGTTCGAACAGGCAGGAGATCGCCTTGGCCTCGGGATCGGGCAGCTGGCCGTGTTCCAGATCGGCCTTGCTCGACTCCGCCTCTTTGCGGCCACCGGCATACACCACCCGGCCGGGGACGCCGACGACGGTTGTTTCGGCAGGGACTTCCTTGACCACCACCGAATTCGATCCGACCTTGGCATTGTCGCCCACCTTGAACGGCCCCAGGACCTTGGCTCCGGCACCGATAACAACATTGTCGCCAAGGGTCGGATGGCGCTTTTCTTTGGCCCAGGAGGTCCCCCCCAGGGTCACACCGTGATAGAGGGTGCAGTTGTCCCCGATCTCGGCCGTTTCGCCGATCACCACCCCCATGCCATGGTCGATAAAAAAGCCGCGACCGATTTTGGCACCGGGATGAATCTCGATTCCGGAAAAAAAGCGCCCCAGGTGGGAGATGAACCGCCCCAGAAGGAACAGTTTCCGATTCCAGCAGGCGTGCGCCATCCGGTAAAAGAGCATGGCGTGAAATCCCGGATAACAGAGCACGATCTCCAACACACCACGCACGGCAGGGTCGCGATCAAAGATTGCCCGGACATCCTCTTTCAGCCACTTAATCATCGGTCTACCTTTTTTATCGGGGATTTAATGCCACAATAAACAGGCGGAAAACCTTCTCCGCCTGTTCAACGTGATCCACATCTAACATACCTGACTATTTTCGTCAATTAATTTGAGACGAGAATCGTCCTTTTTCTGTCAGGGCGATAAACAGGCTAACGTTCCAGAATCATTGCCCCGGCCATGGCCCCGGCCGCACAGATCGACAACAGACCGTATTTTAATCTGCGCCGTTCCATCTCCTGTGCGAGGTTCCAGGCGATTCGGGCGCCGGTGGCCGCAAAGGGATGGCCAATCGCAATCGACCCTCCAAGAACGTTCAGTTTTTCATCGTCAACATCGCCGATGGCCTGCTCTTTCCATCCCTCTCGCCAGGCTTTTCGATTAAACGCCACCTGGGCACCAAAGGCTTCATGGATTTCAACCAGCCCCATATCGTCCAGGGTTAGGCCGGTCCGTTCCAGGATACGGGGAACAGCAACCGCAGGTGCCATTAACAGCCCATCGCTCGGATCGATCGCAGAAAATTCCACCGCCCGGATAAACGCTTTGGGCTCAAGACCCTCTTTCGAGGCCTGTTCTTCGGAGGTCAGCAATACTGCAGCCGCCCCGTCGGTGAGGGGACTGCTGTTCCCGGCGGAAAGGGTCCCGCGATCGGAGCGATCGAACACGGGCCGCAAGGTGGCCAGCTTCTCCAGGGAGGTATCCCCCCGCACGATCAGATCCCGGTCGACCCCTTCCAGAGGTGCAATCTGGGACAGCAACCGTCCGTCCAGAATGGCCTCATGGGCGTTGTTGTGACTGGCACAAGCGATCTGATCCTGCTCGATACGGCTGATTTCCCACTCCTGTGCCGTGATCTCGGCATGCTGCCCCATAGTGAGACCGGTGGACGGTTCGGCAAAGGCGAGCGGGTGGGGTTTGAAATGCTTGGGCCGGAGACGTGCCATGACCTTGAGGCGGTCTTTCAATGACCGGGACAATCCCGCTTCGACGAAGAGGCGGGATGCCGTTCTGCCGAACAGAAAGGGTGGGTTGGACATCGATTCGACCCCACCGGCAATCCCGATGCACGCTCGCCCCGCCTGAATCGAGTCGGCAACGGCCTGAATGGAATAGAGGCTGGTAATACAGTTATTGGACACCAGGTGGGCATTGATATCTGCGGGCCATTGAAGCCGAAACACGATTTCCCGTGCCAGGTTGGAGATGCGGGGGTCGTGAATCACCCTCCCCCAGACAAGTTCATCAATCTTATCCGGTGCCAAGTCAACCGACTCCGCCAATGCTTTGGCGGCATGACAGGACAGATCCAGCTGATCAAGGTGGGCAAAGGCGGTCCCCGCTTTTACAAAAGGGGTTCGCATCCCGTGAACCAGAGCTATTCGCCCCATTTTCCCTTCGGTCATGAGGGCCTCCTAGTGATACGCATCGAATTTGGTTTTCCTTCGGAAACTTGCTCAGTGTCATCCATGGACACATCATTGGGTACTGGCATCAGCGTTCAACCTCTGGTAAAAGTGTACCATTAAAGTTTCAATTATGTCGGGGAGTTCCAACTCAAGGGAGGAAAAACCGATGGCCGTATTTCAGTACCAGGACCCTTTTCCGCTGCAGAAGGCAACCCGATCCTACCGATTGCTTTCCAGCGATCTGGTCCGGACAGTGCAGCAGGACGACCGAACCGTGGTCCAGGTCGCACCCGAAGGTCTGGCCCTTCTGGCACGCGAAGCCTTTCGTGACGTCTCTTTTCTGCTGCGCAGCCGCCACCTGGAACAGGTTGCGGCCATCCTGGACGATCCGGAAGCCTCGGACAACGACAAAGAAGTCGCCGCCACCCTGTTGCGCAATGCCGACATCGCGGCCCGCTTCGAACTGCCCAGTTGCCAGGACACGGGCACGGCCATTGTCATCGGAAAAAAGGGGGAGGATATCCGGACCGGTTGCAACGATGCCGAAGAGCTGTCTCGCGGTATTTTCCGCACCTATACCGAAGAGAACCTCCGCTACTCCCAGACCGTTCCCCTGAACATGTACGAGGAAAAGAACAGCGGCACCAACCTGCCGGCGCAGATCGACCTCTATGCGACACAGGGCGGAAAGTACGAGTTTGTCTTTGTGGCCAAAGGCGGAGGCAGTGCAAACAAAACCTTCCTCTACCAGGAAACCAAAGCTCTGCTGAACCCGGAACGCCTCACGTCATTCCTGGTCGAGAAGATGAAAAGCCTGGGCACTGCGGCCTGCCCTCCCTACCATATCGGGATCGTCATCGGCGGCACCAGCGCTGAAACCTGTCTCAAGACGGTCAAGATGGCGTCGATCGGGGAGCTGGACGGTCTTCCCGACGCCGGTAACGAACTGGGTCAGGCCTTCCGGGACAAAGCACTGGAAGCCGAACTGCTGGAGGCGGCCCGGAACATCGGGTTCGGCGCCCAATTCGGCGGGGTCGCCTTCGCTCACGATATCCGGGTCGTTCGTCTGCCGCGCCATGGCGCCTCCTGCCCGGTGGGAATCGGT
>JANQIN010000200.1 GCA_028282145.1 Thermodesulfobacteriota bacterium
CTTGGGAAGGACCTGAGGGAACGATTCCCGTTCAACATTGACCTGATCTCCATCAATCAGCCGCGACTTCAATAACCGCGTCTGACCGTTGATGCGGGCACGACGGGCATGCAGCCCCAATTCCTCGTGAATCGAAAAGGCGAAGTCAAGGGCGCTGCTGCCTTCCGGCAGTGTGACTGCTTCTCCCCGCGGGGTATACACCTTGATGGTGCCGCGTGCGAGTCGAAGGCTTTCAATATCAAAGACATCCTCGCCATCCATCAGAGATTCCATCAGCTTCTGGAAGTCCTGCTGCTTGAACTCAAAGCCCGGTGCCAAAACTCCGGCTTCGTTAAATCGGGCAAGTTTACGGGTGGTGATTTCCACGCGCATCCTGACTTCGCCGGCCTGAACAGAGGTTTTCAGAGCCTGATACCCATGGTGGGAGCGACTGTTAATGTGATCACGGAGCTTTCCGGGAATGGGCGGAAACAGACCGTGTAAAAGACCCAGCGCAACGTAGGCATCCATCGTGGTACCGACCATAATGTCCAGCGTGTACATCCAGGGAAAGCCACGCCCCATCGTCTGGGCTGCAGAGATGGAGAAGGCGCGCCACCGATCGCGAAGAGTAAAATCCAGCTTCTGTTGCAGAAACGCCCCATTGATCTGGGCTTTAATCTCCCGCAAAGCCCCTTCCTGTTCTTTTCGAACACGTGTCTGCCGGGCCTGGTATCGGGTCTCTCTGCGGGGGTAAAGAACTTTCAGAGAAAGTTCTTCCAGCTTGCTGGCGACGTATCCCATCCCGAGATGATTCGCGAGTGGAACATAGATCATCCGTGTTTCTTCGGCAATCCGCTCCTGTTTATGGGGTGCCAGAGCCTGAATGGTTTCGAGATTGTTGTACCGGTCCCAGAACTTGAGGCAAAGGACACGAATATCTTTGATCGCCAGCAGGATCTGTTTCCGATAGTTCTGCTGGCGGTACACCTGATCCTTCTTGGTGTCACGGCCGAGATTGCCGGCTTTGACCTTGGTCAGACCGTCAACCAACAAAGCAATCTCCTCGCCGAAACCGTCCTCAACCTCTTCCAAACTCACCTCAGTGTCCTCAACAACATCGTGCAGAATGGCTGCAATGACGGAAGCAAAATCCATCCAGTGCCGGGCAGCCAGATGAGCGACTCTCAGAGGGTGAAAGATATAAGCCTCACCGGACTTGCGGTATTGGCCTTCATGGGATTCAACAGCAAGATGAAAAGCACGGCTCAGCGCATCGATCGATTGCTCGAGAACGTCCTCCGACATCCCACCACCATGGTGGGTCACCAGGAGTTCCATAATGTCGGTCATGATCCGTTGAATGGCAGGATCTTCGTGTTGAATCGGCATGTATTACTCACAGGAAACAAGGTTGGACAGCTAGTGTACGAAACCTGGGGAGTTACGGCAACCTCTTCCTCCGCAGTCTGGGGAAAAAACGAGGGACCTGTGCCTGATAGGTTTCATACGCCTGTCCGTAGGTCCGCTTTAATTTGATCTCCTCAAGTCGGACCCCGACAAGGAGATAAAGACTGAGTACAGCTGCGGTCACCAGATGAGAAGCCGAAAGAGGACGGCTCCAGAGAAGAAGGAAAGCCCCGGTGTACCAGGGGTGTCGTATATGTGCCAATACACCATGGGTTATCAGGGGAAGACGGTTTTCTTCTCGGCGAGAGAAGGAAAAACCCAGAAAATCCCTCATGGGATAGGCCAGGGCTCCTAACCCGAGCAAGAGAAGGCCTGTCAAAAGGAAAAGAGCCTGAACAAAGGTCAAAAGAGACGAACTAAAAAGAAGAGGACCACTGATTCGGCCGTCATACCAGACCAAAGGGACAACGGTTGCCACCGCAAGCAGGTTATAGAGCAGGCGATAGGGCTTTCCAATACCTGGAAAAGTCTTTTTCAGGGCTTTTTCCACCCCGGGCCATATCAGCAGGGAGTGAATCAGGCACCAGCCCACCCATCCACAGGCCAGCCAGACCAGTGCCAGATAGGTTGAGCTCATCAACCGGGGGGCCAGCTGAGGTCGCGACCACCCAACAGGTGAAAATGCAGGTGCCAAACGGTCTGCCCCGCAGCTTCATTGCAGTTATTGACGACACGGAATCCATCCTCCGCGATCCCGAGTTCTCGTGCAAGTTTTGCCGCTACAAGATAGATGTGCCCAACCAAAGTCCGATGTTTCTCCTCCAGATCCAGAGTGGTCGGAATATGCTCCAGAGGAACAATCAATAGATGGTGGGGAGCCTGCGGTGCGATATCGCGAAAGGCCATCACCTGATCATCCTTGTACGCCAGTTCGACGGGAATGTCGCCTTGGGCGATTTTGCAGAAGATGCAATCGGTACTCATAACTAGTCCTCCCAGTGGCTATCCCTCATGGCTCTTCATCAAGGCCGGGACAGCCAGATCAGAAATTCTTTGTTTCCTTTTGGCCCCAGAATAGGGCTCTCAATAACACCATTGACAACACAGCCCAACTCAACCGCCAGTTTTTCGACCCGTTCAACCACCTTCTTGTGCAGCTCGGGATCTTTGACCACCCCCCCCTTCCCTAACTGTCCGCGCCCCACCTCAAATTGGGGTTTGATCAGCGCAATGATCATCGAATCGGGGGCCATCAGATCGAGTGTTGGCGGAAGGACCTTATCCAGGCTGATAAAGGAAGCATCGATAACCGCCAGTGTCGGCACAGCTGTCAGGCTGTCTTTCTTTAAATGACGTATATTGGTGCGTTCGAGATTGACAACACGCGAATCCTGTTGAAGTTTCCAGGCCAGTTGACCGTATCCGACATCCACGGAGATAACCGTCGTTGCGCCTCTCTGGAGCAGGCAATCGGTAAATCCGCCGGTTGAAGCCCCGACATCGATAGCGACAACCCCGGTCACATTCAACCCGAATTCTTCCAGAGCTCTGTCAAGCTTCATGCCGCCACGGGAGACAAAAGGGATATCCTCGGCTTTTAACCGGATCTCGGCATCCTGCGCAACCTGTGCGCCTGCCTTATCGATCCTGTGGTCGTTAACAACGACCTTTCCTGCAAGAATAAGCGCCCTGGCCCTTTCACGGGAAGACGTCAGCCCTCTTTGCACCAGCAGTTTATCAAGGCGCTCTTTCATGCATGTTTCCGACAAAGATGAGAAAAGAGGGAGGCCGGAGCCCCCCTCTGAAGTGACATTTCGATCTGACCGGGAACAACATGCCGGTCATGCGCAAAAATCTTTTTATCCGAAAAAGAACTCCCGGTTCTCTTCAAAAACGGTCGCGACCTGTTCTTCAACCTCGACAAGTTCGTCCTCAGCAAGCGACAACTTCTGGACCCCAAGAACAGACATCAGATCCAGATCCTCCATCGGGTCCCGCTGACCGATGCCGAGTTTCATGCAAAGGGCATCGGCAATATTTACCGTTGCAGTAAGATTGAACAGATCCGAGTTTTCTTCCCGGTTCAGTATCATGTCTTCATGGTGCAGCGCACATTGAACCAGAGCATCCGAAAAGTTCCATTTGTTCAGAACCGCTGCCCCGGCGATGGCATGCTTATACGGGAAATAGATCTCTTCCAGCGTATCCAGAGGACCTTCTCCACTATAACTGGCCTGCATCATGATGCTGAAACGATCCCGGTCGCTATGGTTCATCACGATAAGTCCCAGGTGCCGGAACAGTCCTCCGAGGAAGGCTTCTTCGGGGTCGATAGTTTTAAACTTGCGGGCAACAACCCGCGCACCAATAGCACAGCCGAGGGAATCCTCCCACAACATCTTTTCGACCAGCCCGACCTGCTTGTTCATAACTTCAAGACTGGCAGCAAGCACGAGGCTTCGAAGCGTTTTTTCACCCACCACAACAAGCGCATGTTCCAGTGTCTTAACCTGGCGTCGCATACTGTAAAAAGCGGAATTGGCAATTTTCAAAACGCGCGCGGATACCGCAGGGTCGTTGGAGATAGTATCGGCGAGTGATGCTGTGGAAACATTGGGGTCCTGCAACAACTGAAGGACTTTGATCGCTACGACGGGCATTGGAGGAAGGTCACCAATGGAATTGATAACCGTCTTGAAATCGTCAGACATGCATGGACTCCTGAGCTTTTTCCATGATTTCACCGCATTGGTCAAAAAAAACATAACACACGTCTCCCCACCTGACTACATTTAACTTTTTCAACGCCTGAAAGCGTCGAAACCCCCTTCTTTTTTCCCATATCAAAATTTCTTGGGGTACAAGTGTATTTTTTTATTAATTATTAGAATTTTTTATGCTATAAGATTAATGGTATCTTATTGGTGATATTTAACTCCGAGAAAATGGCCCTCATTTCAGGAGACGCATCGATGTCGAACAGACGTACCCCTCTGGGGCAATTGTTGTATGAAAAACGAACCAAGGCAGGCTTGTCTATTGTGGATGTTTGCGCAGCCATCAAAAACCTGAGCAAGCAGAATCAATGCATCAACATCTCAAGCTCCTATTATTGCCAGGTAGAAGGCAACCTCAAGAAAATCGACAAGATTTCCCTGGACTTCCTCTGGGCAGTCGGAATCGTTCTTGGGGTGGACCCGATGGAGCTCTACCTTCTGTCACGCCCCCAGATTGACCGGCGTTACCTTAAAAAGGTAGAAAGAGACAGTTTGTTCGCAACGGGAATCGGCCGCAAGCGCCCGGTGCGCCATCTGGTTCACCTCCCCGGGTCTCCTATGCGTTATCTTACGGCCCGCGGCGAATGGACCAGTAACCGGAACCGCGCCAAGCTGTTCAGTTATCGAGGGTCGGCGCTTGCTGCGCTTAAAAGACAGCAACGACAAGGGTGGGAAAATGCCCGAATGGAGTCATTTGAAGCCTGATCATCAACCCCGGCCGCCCGGCCGGGGTTTTCATTTACCCTTCACCTCCGTCGTGGCACGGCCTGTGCTATTCTTCTATTACAATCGTTCCAGAAAGTGATCTGAAGCGCAATTTCGCCGTTAAGCTGCTGAAACTCTTTGCAAAACGAGACCTTCATGCATCAATTAAAGGCATCGGAACCCGACAGGATATCTCCCCTGATCTTTACAGATCTTGACGGGACTCTGCTGGATCATGACACCTACTCCTGGGCTGCAGCTGCACCCTTGCTGAAACGGCTGGAGAAACTCGGCATCCCTGTCATATTCAACTCCAGCAAAACCGTCTCCGAAATGAAAAACCTTCGAGAAGCAATGAAATTGTCACATCCTTTCATTGCTGAAAACGGCGCAGTGATCGCTTTCCCTGAGGGTTATCCCGAAAAGAACGGTGCCGGTCTCCAATTTGAGTTTCTCGGCCGGGCACGTCGGGAGATTCTCGAGGTTCTGACCTGGGCTCGTGAGGAAGAGGGATTCCGCTTTCAGGGATTCAACGATATGTCCCTTCAAGAAATTATCCGGCATACAGGGCTCTCTTCCGAAGAGGCCCTGGCGGCCTCAGAACGGCAGGCCACAGAACCGCTGCTCTGGTTTGACACCGAAGAGAACAAGGCTCGCCTGGAGAGGATGCTAAAGAAAAACGAACTTCGCCTGCTCAGTGGCGGTCGGTTCCTGCATGTGATGGGGACCTGTGACAAAGCCAATGCTTTGGCCCATCTGACCCGCCGGTATCAGACCGACTGGCAATATTCTGTGAATACGACAATCGCGCTGGGAGACAGTCCCAACGACCAGGAGATGCTGAATGCGGCGGATGTTGCTGTGATCATGGCGCCGTCCGATGCACCGCCATTTCATGCACAGGGAAAACGAGAGACGATCTATGCCGGAGGTCGAGGCCCTGCCTGCTGGGCCAGTGCATTGACCTCTATCCTTTTGCCACCTGAAAGGGAATGCCATGAGTGATTTTTTTCAAAACGGTGTGGTTACCACCCTTCACAACCTGACGAACCGCTCTGTGGAAGATCTGGAATCAGATCTGGTGCGCTTTTCCGAACGCCGTCCGATGTCCCTCGTTCTGCCTTCCCTCTTTTCCGAGTTGGAAGGCCCCGCACTTTCCGGGATTCTGGACCATCTGGCCAAGGTTCCCTACCTGAATGAAATCGTCATCGGCCTTGACCGGGCCGATGAGACCCAGTATCGCTATGCCCAGGAATATTTCTCCCGACTCCCACAGGATCACGTCATCCTTTGGAACGACGGTCCCCGGCTGCAGGCGGTGGATGCCATGTTGGAAAAGGAAGGGCTGGCGCCGACAGAGCTCGGGAAAGGGCGGAATGTCTGGTACTGTTTCGGTTATGTTCTGGCCTCACGCAAATGCCGCGCCGTCGCCCTGCATGACTGCGACATTGTCACTTACAGTCGCGACCTGGTTGCCAAGCTCTTCTACCCGGTGGCCCACCCGGGGTTCAGCTACTCGTTCTGCAAAGGGTACTATTCACGGGTTGCCGACGGAAAGTTGAACGGGCGGGTGTCCAGACTGCTGGTCACACCGTTGATTCGTGCGCTGGAGAAGGTCACCCCGGATTTTGAGTATCTGAATTACATGGACAGCTTCCGCTATCCCCTGGCGGGAGAGTTTTCCATGAGGCGGGACGTTCTTTATGACCTTCGGATTCCGAGCGACTGGGGCCTTGAGATCGGTGTGCTGTCCGAACTCCATCGCAACTATGCGACCAGCCGACTCTGCCAGGTCGACATTGCCGATCGTTACGATCACAAGCACCAGGACCTCTCTCAGGACAATCCCCAGGGCGGCCTGTCACGCATGAGCACCGATATCAGCAAAGCTCTGATACGGAAGTTGGCCACCCGAGGAAATATCTTTACCGAAGAAACCTTCCGCACCCTCAAAGCCACCTACTTCCGCATTGCTCTCGATTTTATCGAGAGTTACCACAGTGACGCCCTGATGAACGGTTTAAAACTGGACCGCCACCAGGAAGAGCTGGCGGTTGAGCTGTTCGCGGAGAATATTATCCGGGCCGGGGAACAGTTCCTGTCCAATCCAATGGAAACGCCCTTTATTCCCAGCTGGAACCGTGTCCGCAGTGCCATACCGGATATCTTCGATCACCTGAAGGACGCCGTGGAAGAGGATATGCGAGAGTTTTCAGGGTCCCCCTAATCCATTAACCAGAGGGCCTGATAGGGCTCCAGCATCAGTTTCCCGTCGTGGAAAACAGGTTGCTGACCTTCCAGAAGATCAACAACGCCGGGACCGATCTCCAGAGACAGAAGTGGGCGTCCCTCGACCCAGACCGGTTGATCGGTGAGATTGAACATACAAATTACCCGGTCCTTTTCTTGACCTCGGCAAAAGGCAACAATCGCGTCGGAAAGGTGAAAAACGGTCTGTTGTGAATCCGGGTGAAAGGCTTTGAGCTCGCGCCTTATCTTGGCACGTCGACATAACTCTCTGAAGACCCGGCTATTGGAAGAGGTCGGACGATCAAGGAGCTCTTCAAGTTGCGCCACATCCCAACGATGACGGTTAATGGACCGGGTACGTCCGGTTCGCTCTACACCGGAGGTATCGTTGCCTGTGGCAACCAGGCTATGGAAATAAAACGCGGGGATTCCCTGAAGAGAGAGCATCAGAGTTTCACAGCATAGAAACCGTTCTACCTGGAGCGCGTCCTCCCCTTTCCAACTCCCCTTCATGGCAGAAAACAGGGCGATATTCAATTCATAGGGTCTCTCGGTTCCGTCGTTCCCCGCTCTCATACTGACATACCCGCCAAAACGGTGCATTCCCTGAACCAGTTCGTCGACCTCGGTTTGCGGCAGAATCCCCTCTACAGGGCGCAGACCGATACCGTCATGACTCGCTGTAAAGTTCAGAAAATTGCAACCTGACGGAGGTGGCGATAACGCCATCAGCCACCGGTTCAGATAGGTGGCTGTGCCTCGAAACAATGCATGAAGAAGCAACGGCGGGAGAGCAAACTGATAGACCAGATGCGCTTCATCGCCATCCCCGAAGTAACTGACATTCTCTGCGTGAGGCACATTGGTTTCGGTAATGATCAGACAATCCGGCCGAGCAAGGCTCAACAGGTCACGAATCAGCTTTACAACCCTGTGTGTTTGCGGCAGGTGGATGCAGGAGGTCCCCAATTCCTTCCACAAAAACGCGACCGCGTCCAAACGAATCATTCGAGCACCGGACTTCACGTAATGCAGCAAGATTTTAAGGTATTCAAGCAGGACTTCGGGCCGCTTGAAGTTGACATCGATCTGGTCGGCGCTAAACGTTGCCCAGAGATGCCGCAATCCGCGACGGGTTTGCACCGGGACCAAAACAGACCCGGGCCGAGGCCGGACGACCCCGGACAGATCGGCATCGGGGTCCGCTTCGATGAAAAAACGGTTTCCGGGTTCCTGGTCGTTGAGATAATCGGCAAACCAGAGACCTTGTCGCGACACGTGATTGATCACCAGGTCCACAGCAAGATCCAGGTCTTTCCCAATTGCTTCAATATCTCCCCAATCACCCAATTCCGGATTGACCTGCCGATAGTTTATGACAGAAAAGCCGTCATCACTGCTGTACGGAAAGAAAGGGAGAATATGAACACCGGAGACAGTCCCCTCCAACCGTTCATGCAAAAATCGCCTCAACGTCAGCAGTGGAGGTTCATCGTCGCACTTTACTGAATTGCCGTACATAATCAGGAAGACATCCTTTTCGCTCCAGGGAGCTTGATTCTTCGCTTCCGGGAAGGATGTCGTGGCGAGAATATTCTGCAGCGCCTGGACCAGAAACGTTGCGTCATCGCATTCGTACAGATCGTCCAGATGCTCTTTGATTCTTCCCCAGACAGGGCCGTGAGTTCCCTCTTCCATGCTAACGTTTCCCCTTATATGTCCCTATAACGTTGGATCGTCTTGAGGAAGCCCACCAAGATCTTCACCGGCTATTGCCTCAACTTCACCCATTCTCCCCGGTTGTTTAAAGAGACGGCTCAAAGGCAGCCAGAATGCCTGTCCGGACCAATGAACACATGCTCCCCGTGCGGGATGAAATGCCAGGACGTCAACTTCCCGGACTTTGGCATCGGTATCATTTTCCTCCGGCAGTAGCGGATAATCGGTATAGGCAACTACAACGGGGTAGCTTTTGATAGGCAAGACTTTCATACAGGGTCCTTTCATCTCTTGTCGTCATTTCCAATAAAGATCATACTGGAATCAGGTCTTTAATGAAAAGGAGGTTCAATGGCCCGGAAGAAAAAACGCAACAATAAACCGGCTGCTCCCATGCCTGTGGGGCAGATGAAGATGTGCAAATTAACCAAAGAAGGGATGATGGAAGAGATAGATCAGCGCAGCAATCAACCGACCGCCGTGTGCAACCGTTGCCGATCCAAGGCGAATGCGGCACGCGATCTCTGCCAACCTCGTACACTGTAATGACCCGCCCCCTCTCCCCGGAGGGGGCTTCTTCTCAAAATCTCATTTCACCTTTGCGACTCAATTGTTAAACTCACATGACATCAACCACCAATCAGATTGGGAGTTTCTATGCGCGTTGAATCGGATATCAAACTGGGGTTCAAAGATGTACTGATCCGCCCCAAACGATCCACTCTCAAAAGTCGATCCCAAGTCGACTTGAACCGTAGCTTCACCATGCTTCACAGTGGTCGTGAATGGACCGGCGTTCCGGTTATTGCCGCCAACATGGACACTGTCGGAACGTTTGAAACAGCACAGGCCCTGGCTCCTTTCGGCATGTTAACTGCCATTCACAAGCACTACAGTGTCGAAAACTGGGGGGAATTCCTCCGAGCATCGCCATCTGTGACACGGCAGATTATGGTCAGCACCGGGACGTCGGAAACCGACTTCGGGAAACTGCGGTCGATCCTCTCCAATCACCCGGAATTGGAGTTTATCTGTATTGATGTCGCCAACGGTTACGCGGAAGCCTTTGTCGATTTTGTCAAGTCGACCCGGGAGGCATTTCCCGATAAAACTATTGTTGCCGGCAATGTGGTTACCGGTGAAATGGTGGAAGAATTACTCCTCGGAGGTGCAGATATTGTAAAGGTCGGCATCGGACCGGGTTCGGTC
>JANQIN010000204.1 GCA_028282145.1 Thermodesulfobacteriota bacterium
TATGAATCGCGTGCTCGTAATTCTTGTTGACCGCTTTTCCATTCTCAACCCATTCGATTTCGATTTCGTAATAGTCCGTCACCGACGAACCGGCAAGCCCGAAGGTCAGGCCTGTGCCGATCCCCTTGCCGACGGAACCACCGATATCGGCGATATTGTTGCACGACACCTTGATCATCACCTGATCCGGTTCCGACTGGGGCAAAACGACCTTGGATTCGACAAAGGCTTTGTCCACCGCCTGACGCAGGACTCTGTCCGCGGCCCCAAAGGGCATACCGTTCCGTAAAAACTCGGTTTCCACATAGATCTTGTGAGGCGTTTCGACCTTTTTCAGGTCCCCCTGTTTGACGTCCCCATAAAGCGGGTCGACATAGGATCTCTGTGAGATACACCCGGTCAGCATGAGAGCCATTCCTGCAATTCCAATCAAAAGTTTCAGCTTCATCGCATTTCCCCTTCCCATGAAAAGTTAAAAGCCTTGCGGGTGCAAGGCTTTCCAAAGACAGAGCTACATATGGTGTTTCATGCGGGCCAACTCGTTTTTGTGATAGACATCAAAGAAAACCACGCTGTGATCGTGGATATCCTCACATTTACCGCATTTGTTGACTTCTTTGGCGCTGAGCTTGGCGCAGGCCTCGCACCAATGGTAGATCAATCGGTATTCCCTGCGCCCGACATATTTCTTCAACCGCCCGTGATGCAGGCCGGTCATTCGGCCGTCGGCATCCGCCGGCTCGGTCAAAATACGTTCGATCACCTTCTGAATCCGCTTGTACCCAGGCGGATCGTTCTGTTTGATCTTGTCCAGGCGGCCTTCGAAGTGAGAGGTCGGAAAGAAGTGAAATTTGGCGTCCTGAGTCATTGCAGTACATCCCCAAAAAAGATTTCAGAATCCCACTGAAAAATTCCAGCTTTGTTGTGAAACCTATAAATCAAGGCGCCTTCGTTATGAAAGGGCTCAGGTTCGGTCAGGCAGGTTCGCACACAGCGATGAACGATTAAGGCGTACAGCCTTGTACGTCGTATCGCGAAGAGGCGCGTACGGACCTGAATGGTCGGACATGGGGCCTTGCAATAGAAGGCCGATACAAGCGAGCAATCCTGAAGATGGCATCCAATCGTCACTTGCAGCAGAAGCTATCTAGTTGATCTGAACGATGGATCCTTTTTTGACCTGCAGCAGAAACAGAATCTTGTCAGCCTCGCCATCCCTGTCGAAGGAGGTCGCGCCGGTCACGCCGGGATAATTCTGCATCTCGTTGAGCGCATCGCGCAGATCTTCGCGGCCTTCCAGTTTAGGTCGATCAAGAAGGTCGAGCAGGATGCCGGCGACATCAAACGCCTGGGCTTCCAGAATCGACGGTTCTTCTTTGTAGGTTTCGAAGTAGAGATCAACAAACTCTTTGACGAACGGCATCTGGCTCTGGCGAAAGAAGCCATCCACAAAAACGGCGCCTTCAACATTGCGCCCGGCAAGCCGGACCAGGTCAGGGCTGTTCCAGCCGTTGATTCCGAGAAGTGGGGTGTCCTCCAGACCGTAGAAAGCGAGTTGTGGTGTCACCAGCCCGACCTTGTCGGCATAATCGGGGATAAAGAGAGCCTCGAAGGGGACCGGCGGCAGCTTCATCTCTTCAGGAACAAAGAGGTCTTCCAGTTCTTGCTCTTTGGAAAGACGTTTGGGACGTTCCTGCTTCTCATCGGGATCGAGGCCGACCAAATGTTTGATGGGCCGACGGAAGTCGGTGTCCTTTTCGCTGTAACTTTCGGCCGCAATCACCAGCCCCCCGAGGCGTGACACCTCACGGGCAAACAGGTAGGCGAAGGTGCGACCGAACTTGTTCTCCGGGTGGAGAATACCGAACGACTTCAGACCCTGTTCTTCGACGGCATACCGGGCCAGGGCCCGAGCCTGAAGTTGCGCGGTAAGGCTGTTGCGAAAAACGTATCGGTTCTTTTGCGGCAGGCCGGTCTTCTGAGAGAAGGTCAGCATCGGTACCGCTTCGCTACCGGCACGGTCACCGACCGATTCGGCCGCAGCACCGGTCAAAGGACCGGCAACCGCCATAACCCGATCTTCGTTGACCAGCACACCCATCTGGCGTGTCGCAACCAGAGGGTCTCCCTGGGTGTCCTTGTAAAGAAAACGAACCGGTGCATGGGTGTCGTTGTGGAGCTTGAGCGCCAAATCCATACCGCGCTTGACCAGTTCGCCAAACACCTTGTAGCGACCGCTCAGAGGCAGTAAAACGCCGATGGCGTCACGCTGCAAATCCACCTCGCCATCCAGGCGGCTCATCAGGGATTCGGCATCGTTACGGTAAGGGAACGGTTCGGGGGAAGTCAGTACCATATTCAGCCACACCCGTGCGGTGGCTTCATCCCGTCTGGCAAGTGCGCGACGGGCCAACTGCAAACCGGCGTCTTGACCGATGGCGCTGTCGGAGAACATATACCGGATTTCTTTCAGTTCCTCTTCACTCACCTGGTTTTCCAGAACCCGGTGAACTTCCCCCAGCAGCTCATTGTGCTCGCCGGGAACCTCCAGGGTCCGCCAGGCGAAGGCCACAGCAGAAAGTAAACGTCCTCGCTCTTTCTCGGCACGGGAGAGGGTACCGAACAACAGAGCCGAGTCGGCATCGCCGAATTCGGCGCGATACAGGCTGCGCAGTTGTTTGAGCCCGACTTCGTCATGATTCAGCTCGATCTGACAGACGCCGTCGATCAGACGGGCTGCAGAAGTCTGGCGGTTTTTCGGAATGCGTTGCAGGTAGAGGAGCGCGTCGTCACACTTCCCCTGGTGGCGGAAGATGCGCGCAATGTGCAGGTAGGCGTCATCGCTGCGTGGGCTGTTGTAATAGCGGAGAACAAAGGCTCGAAAGCGGGAAAGGGCTTCCTCATAGGCACCACTCTCATAAAGCGCCTCGGCACTGTTATACAGCTCCTCGGCGCCGGGGCGTTCATCGGCAGCAAATGGTGTCGGTACGACAAACGTCGCAACAACCAGCCAGATCAGGGCAACCAGTGTCAGTTTCCGAGTCATTGCATCCCCCGCGTGGTGGCGTGCCGTCGTCAACGGCAATGAGCAGGCGTTAAGCCTATCCGCGTATCTTCGGCTGTCCGGTCGATCCTGTCAAGCAATCCCTTTGTTCGGTGTGTCGCATTTATCCGAAGAGTTCTTTGACCTTATCGAAGAATCCCTGGTTTTCCGGATTGACCTCGTCGCCGCACTCTTGGGCGAACTCCTCCAGAAGCTCCTTCTGACGTGCAGTCATTTTGGTCGGCACCTCGACTCGGATCACCACAAGCTGGTCGCCGCGGCCATAACCCTGTAGTGCGGGGATCCCCTTGCCACTGAGCTTGAAAACCTTGTTGGACTGGGTACCGGCGGGGATTTTCAGATCGACCTTACCGTCCAGTGTGGGGACTTCAATCTCGGCCCCAAGGGCGGCCTGAACAAAAGCGATAGGCACTTCGCACAGGACGTCAACCCCTTCCCGTTCGAAAATCGGATGGGGCTCAACATCAATCACCACGTAGAGATCGCCGGGAGGTCCGCCGCGCAAACCGAGCTCCCCCTCTCCGGCCAGCTTGAGCCGGGTCCCCGATTCAACACCTGCCGGAATCTTGATCGACAGAGTCCGGGTCATCTGCGTACGACCAGTGCCCCGGCAGGGACGGCAGGGGTTTTCAATAATCTGACCCTGGCCCTGACAGTCAGGGCAGGGGCGCGTCAGGGAGAAGAAGCCCTGCTGGAATCGGACTTGGCCCATACCGTTACAGGTGGGACAGGTAACGGGACTGGTCCCTTCCTCCGCCCCGGTCCCTCCACAGCTCTCACATTGCTCCATCCGGGGGACCTGTACTTTTTTTTCGGCTCCAAACGCGGCTTCCTCAAACTTAATACCCAGGTTGAACCGGAGGTCGTCACCCCGTTGACCGCGGCTGCGGCTGCGACGACCGCCGCCGAACACATCGCCGAAGATATCCCCGAACAGGTCCTCAAACGGAGTTCCGCCGAAATCGAAACCGCCTCCGGAGAAACCACCACCCTCCATGCCGGCATGGCCGAACTGGTCGTAGGTGGCCCGTTTTTGAGGATCAGACAGAACCGCATAGGCTTCGGACAACTCTTTGAACTGGGCCTCAGCCTGTTTGTCTCCGGGGTTTTTATCGGGATGGAATTGGATGGCCAGCTTGCGGTAGGCCTTTTTGATTTCGGCCTCACTGGCATTCTGGTTCACACCCAGGATCTCGTAGTAGTCACGCTTGGTGGACAAGGAGCCTCACAGTCGCCGCGATCGCGGCAGAAACAACACAAAAGGCAACACGGTACCCCCGCATGCAGGGGCACCGTGATCAGATCAACAGGGGGTTCCTGTTACTTCTTTTCGTCGTTGACGTCTTCGTACTCGGCGTCGACCACGTTGTCGTCACCACCTTCGGGAGCCGCACCTGCTTCACCCTCCTCGCCGGTCTTTTCCTGAGCCTGCTGATACATCAGTTCGGCCAGGCGGTGGGAAGCGGTCGCCAGGTTTTCGGTCGCTTTGCGAATCGCCTCAGGATCGTCTCCTTCCATCGACTCCTTCAACGCGGTCAGGGCATCCTCGATCCCCTTCTTGGTGTCGGCATCGATTTTGTCGGAATGTTCCTTCAAGGATTTCTCGGTGGTGTAGATCAGACCGTCGGCCTGGTTACGAGCCTCGATCAGATCGCGCTTCTTCTTATCGTCCTCCGAATGGGTCTCGGCTTCCTTGACCATCCGATCGATCTCTTCCTCGGACAGACCGGAGGAAGCGGTGATCTTGATCGACTGCTCTTTGCCGGTCCCCAGGTCCTTGGCCGAAACGTGGAGGATACCGTTGGCGTCGATGTCGAAGGTAACCTCGATCTGAGGTACGCCACGGGGTGCCGGGGGGATACCGACCAGCTCGAAGCGGCCGATGGTCTTGTTGTCGCTGGACATCTCCCGCTCACCCTGAAGAACGTGCACCGAAACAGCCGGCTGGTTGTCGGCAGCGGTGGAGAAGATCTGGCTCTTCTTGCAGGGGATGGTGGTGTTCTTTTCGATCAGTTTGGTCATCACGCCGCCCAGGGTTTCGATACCCAGGGACAGCGGGGTGACGTCCAACAGCAGAACGTCCTTGACTTCACCCTTGAGAACGCCGCCCTGGATCGCAGCACCGACGGCCACAACCTCATCGGGATTGACACCCTTGCTGGGTGACTTGCCGAAGATCTCTTCGACCTTGGCCTGAACCGCAGGCATACGGATCATACCGCCGACCAGGATGACTTCGTCGACTTCGGAGGCGGACAGACCGGCATCTTTCAGCGCCGTCTTACAGGGACCGACCAGCTTGTCGAGCAGGTCTTCACAGATCGACTCGAGCTTGGAACGGGTCAGCTTGATATTCAGGTGTTTGGGGCCCGACTGGTCTGCAGTGATAAACGGCAGGTTGAGATCGGTCTCCATGGAGCTAGACAGCTCACACTTGGCCTTTTCAGCGGCTTCCTTCAGACGCTGCAGCGCCATCTTGTCGTCCCGCAGGTCGATCCCCTGCTCTTTCTTGAACTCATCGGCCACGTAGTCGATGATCCGCTGATCGAAGTCCTCACCACCGAGAAAGGTGTCGCCGTTGGTCGACTTGACCTCGAAGACGCCATCGCCCAGCTCCAGGATGGAGATATCGAAGGTACCGCCACCGAGGTCGAAGACCGCGATCTTGGACTCTTCCTTCTTCTCCAGACCATAGGACAGAGCCGCCGCAGTCGGCTCGTTGATGATCCGCAGGACGTTCAGGCCGGAGATCTTACCGGCATCCTTGGTCGCCTGACGCTGGCTGTCGTTGAAGTAGGCCGGAACGGTAATAACCGCTTCGGTGACCTCTTCGCCCAGGTAGTCTTCGGCGGTCTGCTTCATCTTCTGCAGAATCATCGCCGAAATTTCGGGCGGGCTGAACTGCTTACCACGGGCCTCGACCCAGGCGTCGCCGTTGTCGGCCTTGGTGATCTTGAACGGGCTGATGCTGATGTCACGCTGCACTGCATCGGTATCGTACTTGCGACCGATCAGACGCTTGATCGCGAACAGGGTGTTCTCGG
Organism: Thermodesulfobacteriota bacterium; assembly: GCA_028282145.1. Taxonomy (GTDB): domain Bacteria; phylum Desulfobacterota; class Desulfuromonadia; order Desulfuromonadales; family Geopsychrobacteraceae; genus JANQIN01. Next base: position 6,109 of record JANQIN010000204.1, read on the forward strand.
GGTTGGTTACCGCCTGACGTTTGGCCTGCTGGCCGACCAGGCGCTCACCGTTCTCGGCGAATGCCACCATCGAGGGAGTCGTCCGAGCCCCTTCCGAGTTGGCGATGACGGTTGGCTCACCACCTTCCATCACTGCGACACAGGAGTTGGTGGTCCCCAGGTCGATACCAATTACCTTACCCATAATTCGTTGCCTCCTTGTTTGACGCTTGCTTATGCGCTTTATTCGTTATCGTCGTTATCTGTATCAGATTCGTTATCTTCAGCAGGTTCTTCCGCCGCGGGGGCCTCAGGGGCCTTGGCGATCATCACCATCGCGGGTCGGAGCAGCCGTTCATTCAGATGGTAACCGGTCTGCATCACCTGAACTACGGTATTCACCGGAACCGATCCGTCGACCATCTGCCCCATCGCCTCATGACAGGCCGGATCGAAGGTCTGGCCTTCCGCAGCGATCGGTGTCACACCGAACTTGTTCAGAGTCTGCTGGAACTGCACCAGGGTCATCTCCACACCCTCAAGGAGACCTTCGTTGTCCTTCTCCTCGTTCTTGGCATGTTCAACAGCCCGCTCCAGGTTATCGATCACCGGCAGGATATCGCGCAGCAGGTTTTCGTTGCCGAACTTCAACAGGTCCTGCCGCTCGCGTGCCGCCCGTTTGCGGTAGTTTTCCATCTCCGCCACGGCCCGCATATACATATCGTGCTTCTGCGCCACCTGCTCCTTGTAGTCCAGCAGCTGGGCCTCCAGCGACAGGTCTTCTCCGTCTTCGGCGGAACCGTCGGTCAAGGTTTCCTCGGAAGCCACCTCTTCGTTGCTGGCCTCCTGAGCTGCCGCCTTGGCTTCTTCGCTGATCTCAACCTCTGCAGCACCGTCTTTGGTTGTGTTCTTCTCTGTCACCCGATTGCTCTCCTAATGGTCTTCCAATTCAAGAATTCGGCTGACTACCTTGGCCGTGTAATCGACCACCGGTATCACCGACGAATAGTCCATCCGCATCGGCCCGATAACACCCAGAGTACCGATGATTCCTTTCTGATCCGTGTAAGGGGCTGTAATCAGACTGCACCCCGATATCTCCGAGCAGCTTGATTCGCTGCCGATAAAAATCTGCACCCCGTCGGCCTGCTGGCTCTGGTCGAGAAGTTTCACCAACCGCCCCTTGGCTTCGAAAGTCCGGAAGATCTGCTTCATCTTCTCCACATCCACAAAATCGGGATGCTCCAGCAGATTGCTGGCCCCTTCGATAAAAATGTGATCCTTGGCTTCGTCCTGCAGTACCGTCTTGGACAGGAGCAGGGCCTTCTGCAGCATCTCGTCGTACAGGGCCTTTTCCTGAGCCATCTCGCTCAGCAATTCTTCCCGAACCTGCTGAATTGGCAAGCCCGCAAGACGATTATTCAGATAATTGGCCGCCTGCTCCAGTTCGCGCTGACTCAGGCTTTCGTCCAGTTCGATGACCCGGTTCTGTACCAGACCAGAATCAGCCACCAGAATGACCAGAATCCGCCCACCGGACAGAGGGAGGAATTCGATCTGCTTGAAAACCGACGTCTCAAACCGTGGGGCCAATACGACACCGGTGTAATGGCTGATCGACGACAGGGCCTTGCCGGCCTCGCGCACCAAGTCCTCGGCATGTAATCCATCAAACTGGAACTGGTGCTCCAGCTGCTGCTGTTCCCGGTTGCTCAACTTCCGTACCTGCAGCAGCGAATCGATATAGAACCGAAACCCTTTTTCCGTCGGAACACGTCCGGCGGAGGTGTGCGGCGACTGCAGGTAGCCCAGATCCTCGAGATCGGACATGACATTGCGTACCGATGCCGGTGACAAACCGACAGGGTGGCGCCGGGTAATGGCCCGGGATCCTACCGGCTCTGCCGACTCGATGTAATCCTCGATAATCGCTTCGAGTATGGCCTGACTACGGTCGTTCAGTCCTTCGCTCATGGTCGTCGGTACTCCGCGAAGAGGCGCTTGTTAGCACTCACGCCCGCCGAGTGCTAATCGGATGAACTTTAACAATGCCTTTTTTCTTTGTCAAGATTGGGAAACGCCCATCGGGATTAAAGAAACTCTTGGACGAGATGGTCGTAGAGGAGCCAGGACTCGGGCTTGAACGCCCAGTGATCGGAATTGTGGATCAGATGGTTTTCCAGATGCTGAAAAGCCGTCGGATACGCCGTATGCAGATCGGAATTAAAGACCCTTCGAAACGCCTCAGAATCGACCCCCTGGCGTGTCCGAAGTGCCAGGTAAGCCGACTCGTTCATCGCTCCCTTCCGATGAAACCTCTCGAGACATTCCATGGGGTCCTCTCTCCGCTCCATGGCCGTTTCAAACGTCTCGATACTTGCCGGCACGGCCCATCGCTCTCCCCACCCCCGTGCAACAAAGGAATGGGCCCCGGCCCCGAGACCCAGGCAGGGTTTGCGTTGCCAGTAGGCCTGATTATGACGGCAGGCGTGGCCCGGAAGGGCGTAGTTGGAAATCTCATAATGGTCCCAACCCTGCCGGGTCAGGAACCGATGGATCAGCAGGAATTGCTCGGCTATTTCCTCTTCCGAAAGCGTGATGACCTCTCCCCGGGACAAGCGATCCTGTAGTGGAGTGCCCTCTTCGAAGGTCAGGCCGTAGCAGGACAGGTGGGTAATCCCCCATTCGGCGACCTCCACCAGTTCCTGACCAATAAAATCCCGGTCCTGTCCCGGGACCCCGAAGATCAGATCGACACTGATTTCGTCAAACCCGGCTTCATTTGCCTGGGTCACCGCCTTTCGGGCCTGACGGTTGCTATGGCCACGACCCAGCCACTCCAGTTGATCGCTGTCCAGAGACTGCACCCCGAACGACAGACGGTTAATCCCGGACTCCCGGTAACCCTCCAGCCGATCCGGATCGACCGTTTCCGGGTTGGCTTCGAGAGTGATTTCCGGCCGCTCAGACCAACCATACTGATCTTCAATCGCCTGCAACAGGTCGGCAACGACCGTGGGAGAGATCAGGGACGGGGTTCCTCCGCCAAAGAAAACCGTGTCGACGGGCCCCTGCCAGCGAGGGTCCCCCTGATAGAGATGGAGTTGGTGTTTCAGGTGTTTTACATAGAGATCCACTCTTCCGCCGGTGCCCGGAACTGAGAAAAAATCGCAGTAGGCGCACTTCCGTCGACAGAAGGGGATATGGAGATAGATGGAAAGCATTGGCCTTCCTGGAGGCTATTCGATCACCCAGATGGCGCGATGCTTACCCGCGTGGAGGATCTGGCTGGAAACGGAGCCGAACAGCATCTCGCGCACCTTGGACAGGCCGCGGTGACCGATGGCCAGGGTATCGACCTCCAGCGCATTGGCCTCGTCGATGATGTCCCGCCCGACGCCGCGACTGATGACCTTGATGCGGCGCTTGATCCGCTCGGGATCCATCCCCTTCTCGATCAGCTTTTCAGCCGCCAGATCGTGCATCGCTTCGATCTGGGCCTTTTCGTGCTGGTGCTCCAACGGCAGATCGGCACCGGCATCGGGGATGGCAAGTTGCTCCGGCGTAAGATGGATACCGGTGGCGACACTGAACAGCAACACGTTCATATCCGGCAGATGGGGGACAATCTCTGAGATATAGTGGATCGCCTTGAGAGACGGCGGGGTACAGTCGAGCGCGATCATCATCAATTTCATCGAATACTCCCTGTCGCCATCGCGGGAGCCGAACTCCGACGATTAACGCACGATATAGAGATAGGACATGAGCGCCAGAAACATAACCGACAACAACACGCCACCACCCAGGGGATAAGCCAGATACCGGTATCGGCGACTGATCCGATCCCGTCTTCGTTCCAACTCTTCTTCAGAGGCTCCCTGATGTTTAAGATACCCGAGAACCACAAGCTTTTCCAGGTTCCCGGCCGGCTCACTCAAAAAGCGGTGGGCCATATCGGGCAACCCGGAACCAAGGGCCTTTTGTACCAGAGAATTGATCGGATTCAAAACCCTATCGCACGCGGCGTAGAATAAACGGGCCCCTTTCCGATAAAACCAGTCGGTATCCAGATTGATCGACCGGATCTCCGCCGGGTAGATTCCGGAGAGCATCAGGAGGCAGAACGCCAGGGCGCCGAACATCAGAATCTGCAGCTGATCGACGACATGGGCTCCGGTGTAGGGCACGTACTCCACCGGAAAGGGAAGGATATTGTACAACGGCTGCGGGAAAACACCGATCCCGATACAGAGAGCGGCGGCAATCCCCATGGCCAGCTTCATGTTCCAGGGGGCCTCTTTCGGGCGAAGTCCCGAATCGTGACCGAAGAACATAAAGAACGGCACCTTGATCCCGGCGTGATGGAACACACCGGCGGAGGCGAACTGCAGCGCCAGCCACACCAGCAGCAGATGCTCGTAACCGGCGGCCGACACGATCATCGACTTGCTGACAAAGCCGCTGAACAGCGGGAAGGCGCTGATCGACGCCGCTCCGACAATGCAGCAGATACAGGTAAAGGGCATGGAGGTATACAGCCCTCCAAGGTCGGTACATCGCGTCTTGCCCGTGCGGTACATCACCGCCCCCGCACTCATAAAGAGCAGGCCCTTATACAGGATATGTGCGAAGGCATGCGCCACCGCGCCGTTGATCGCCAGGGCGCTGCCGATACCGATACCGACCATCATAAAACCGACCTGGTTGATCAGACTGTAGGACAGGACACCGCGGATATCGTTCTCCAGCACTGCGTAGAAGATCGGCACAAAGGTCATAATCGCACCGAGCCAGATCAGCAGTTCGGTCCCCGGAAAGGTTCGTGCCATGACATAAACCGCCGACTTGGTGGTAAAGGCGCTCAGGAACACAGCACCGGACCAGGAGGCAGCCGGATAGGCGTCCTTCAACCAGCTGTGCAACGGCGGGATGGCAGCGTTGACCGCAATCCCGGCGAAGATGAGGTAACCGGAGAGACCCTCCAGACCGACAAACTCCACCGCCAGCGAACCGGTCGCCTGATAGCGCAGCAGAATCCCCGCCAGCAACAGCAACCCACCGGCCAGATGGACCAGGACATAACGGAACGCTGAACTTCGGGACTCTTTGGTTCGGGCCGACAAGACCACGAAGGTGGAGGCAACCGCCATCAACTCCCAGAAGACGTAGAGGGTGAGAAAATCACCGGCGAAGGTCACACCGAGAGCTCCCCCGGCATAAATCAAAGCGGAGGAAGACTCGCCCTTGTCCTCGTTCTGAAAGGCGAAAAGAACGGCGAGGATACTGACGATGCAGAAGATATACCCAAAGACCCGATTGAGCCGGTCCACCTCACACAACACCAGATCCATATCGAGGAACGGCAGGGTTGCGACAGCCCCTTCCGGCATCAGGTGCACCGCACAGAGACCGGCGATGGGGGCAGCAATCAGGATCAGGCGACGCAGGTTCCCTTTGAAGAAAGCCGACAGCAGGGCTGCCGCCAGAAAAAACAGTGCCGGGGGAAGGCTAGTCATCGTAGTAGTCCTCCCCCTTCATCAGAAACAGACGCAACACCTTGGCGACCAGCACCAGCAGCACACAGGAGATAAAGCCGTAAGCGGCAAAGAAGCTCGGCGCCCCTTCAAAGTCGAAGTGAGGATGCTTTTCAACGAAAAAGTCCGCGATCACCAACAGCACCAGGCTGGCGTAAAAGACTTTCAGGAAGCGTTTCAGATTTCCCGGCCGGTCGAACCAGCCCTTCTTCTCATCCATTCTCAGCCTCCGTGGTGCACGCCGCCAAACAGGCCGCCGAAAGCCAGGACCAGATATCCGATCCCCAGGACAAAGGCGACATAAAAGGCTTTGCGATATCCCGGCCAGGGGTTGTGCCCCAGCACGGTGATTTCGCCTTTTTCGTTGCGTTGAATCTCGTCACCCAACTTAACCTCCCATTCCCAACTGCGGCAGCAGCATCCGGATCAGGTCCATGAACGGCTGCGGCCACAGGAACAGACCAAAAGAGCCCAATGCGGTCAGACAGAGGGGGATCAGACACAGCAGGGGGGCCTCCTGGATCCCTTCTTCTGCCCCTTCCTCCGGTTCGGCAAACCAGGCCCGATAGATGATCGGAAGGAAGTAGGCCGCGTTGAGCAGAGAACTGATCAGCAACAGGACCATCAGCCCGATCTGGCCCGCCTCCAGGGTCCCGATCACCAGGTACCACTTACTCAGGAAGCCCCCCAGGGGCGGTAGACCGATAATCGACATCGCCCCAAGCAGGAAGGCGGCAAAGGTAATGGGCATCCGTCGGCCCAGGCCGTTCATCTGACTGATATACTTCTTGCCTGAGGCGACATAGATCGCACCGGCGCAGAGAAACAGGGTGATCTTGCCAAAGGCGTGCATGGCGATATGCAGGATACCGCCCAGGGTGCCCGAGGGGCTGAGCAGAGCCACACCGATAATCATGTACGACAGCTGGCCGATGGTCGAATAGGCCAGACGCCGCTTGAGGCTGTCCTGGGTCAGGGCGACCAGCGAGGCGGTGATAATGGTGAAGCCCGCCACATAGGCCAGGGGAGTACCAAGACCGGCATCGGACAAAGTTCCCGGCCCGAGAATAAAGAGCACCACCCTCAGGATTGAAAAGACCCCGGCCTTGACCACCGCCACGCCGTGAAGGAAGGAGCTGACCGGTGTCGGAGCGACCATCGCCGCCGGCAGCCAGCCGTGGAACGGCATCACCGCCGCTTTGGCAAAACCGAAGACGAAGAGGCAGAGCAGAACCGCCAGCAGGTCAGGCGCGACCTTGCCTCCCAAAATACCGCCGGCGACAAACTCCAGCGATCCGGTCGAGCTGAAGACGATCAGCATCGCCGGCAGCACCAGACCGATCGAAGTCCCCAGGATAAAGGTCAGATATTTTCGGCCGCTGGCCCGCGCCTCACCGGTCTGCTCGTGGGTGACCAGCGGATAGGTCGACAGGGAAAGCACCTCGTAGAAGAGGTACAGCGTCAGCAGGTTTCCGGCAAAGGCGACGCCGATGGTGGCACCGATCGCCACGGCAAAAGAAGCAAAGTAGCGGGTCTGGTCGTGCTCGTTCAGCGCCCGCATGTAACCGATGGAATAGACCGAGGTCCAGGCCCAGAGGAAGGACGCAATGAGCCCGAAGATGAGGCCGAAGGCGTCCACCTTGAGGGCCAGGGAGACCCCGGGAACCACCTGCACCAGTGTCAGGCCGTAACTGTTCCCTGCCAGCACCCCCGGCAACAGTGAAGCGATCAGAAGGACTTTGACTGCCGCGACAGTGAGTGTGACCCCTTCTCGCAGATTGGGTCGGTTGCCTAACGCCAGGATCGGTATCGAGGCCAGCATCGACACCAGTATGGCCGCCAGCGGTACGTAAGAGAAGATCGTCACCATCCGTAGACACCCATTACATCAGTTCCGGAATCGCCACCCCGATCACTCGGGAGACCAGGGTACCGGCACCAAAGCCGGCCACCAGCAGGAGGGCAGCGGCCAACACCAGGGGAACAGTCATCATCATCGGAGCCTCCTGCCGCGGAAGACCCGGCCCGTCCTCACCCTCTTCCGGTGCTTTGAAATAGGCGATCTCGAAGACCCGGAAAAAAAGAATCGCGTTGATGAGTGAGCTGGCTACCAACGCCCCGACAAATTGATAGTGTCCAGCGTCCAGCCCGCCCAGAATCAGGTACCACTTGGAAAAGAAACCGCAGGTCGGCGGCACACCCATCATCGAAAACCCGGTCAGGGTAAAGGCGGCCATGGTCAGAGGCATCCGCCGATAAAGACCCTGCAGGGAATCAAAGCTGGTACTTCCTACGGCATACCAGATGGCGCTGCAGGCCAGGAAAAGGCAGAGGGTCATCAAGGCGTCGTTGACGATATGCAGCAGAGCACCGGTAAGGCCCAAATCGTTGGCCAACCAGACGCCGCCCACCATATAACCGACTTCGGCCACAATCAGGTAAACCAGCATCCGACGCAGGTCGCGCTGGCTGTAAGCAACAATAGAGGCAACAACAATACCGATACTGGCGATCCAGAGGACCACCTCCCGCACGCTCAGTTGGGTCATCAGACCGAAATCGGGCTGGAAAACCCAGTCGGGCTGAAAGACGGCATAGATCAGCCGCACCATCAGATAGACCGACACCTTGGTCATCAACGGAGCGACCATGACGGTCATCCCCGCCGGGGCATGCCAGTAGGCGCGCGGCAGCCAGTTATGCAGCGGAAAGAACGCCATCTTGATCCAGAGACCGACCAGCACAAACCCGAAAGCGGTAGCGTAAGCGGCGGTCCCGGCAATCTCCGGTACCAGACGAGCCAGATCGGCCATATTGAGGGTCCCGGTGAGGATATAAAGGTAACCGACCCCCAGCAGATAGAAACAGGCACCGACACTGCCGAGAATAATGTAGTTGAAACTGGCCAGGGGCGGGCGCCCCTTGCCCATGGCAATCATGCCATAGGTCGAGATAGAGGTGATCTCCAGAAGAACATACAGGTTGAAGGCGTCGGCGGTAATCACCAAACCGCAGAGGCCAACCACCATGATCAGATAGAGGGTAAAGAAGAGCGATTCCCGTCCCGGCAGCTCACGGAAGGTCGACGGCAACGCCGAAAAGGAGGCGATAAAGGAGACACCGGTCACCAGGAAAAGCATCAGACAGCTCAAAGGGTCGAACAACAGTTCGATCCCGTAGGGGGCCTCCCAGTTGCCGACGACATAACGGAACGAACCGCTCTGCAACACCTGCAGCAAAAGAAAGAAGGAGGCGAAAGCGCTCCCACCCAGCGGCAGCAGCACCAGCGGGGCAATCACTCGACTGTTCAGACGACCGAAGACGCTGACGGCGAAGGCAGCCAACAGGGGAGCGGCCAGAATATAAAGGGGAAGATTGTTCGTCATCGTTTAGAAATCTTCTCCAGGATTTCATCCTCTTCGAGGGTGCCGTACTCTTTATAAATTCTTTGCAACACCGCCAGGGCCACACCGGTCACCGAAACGCCGACGACGATGGCGGTCAGCATCAAGACATGCGGCAGAGGGTTGATCACCTGAGCCACATCGGCCACCCCTTCCAACGCCTGCTTCTTGCTCAGGATAGGAATACTGCCCTGGTTTTTAACGCCGATGGAGACAAAGAAGAGGATGATGGCGGTCTGGAAGATATTCATCCCCAGCAACTTTTTCACCAGATTCCGTTTGCCGATCATGGCATAGAACCCGATCATCATCAGGATGACGTAGATCCAGTAGTTGTACCGCGCAACCAGTTCCTGCATCAGCCCGTCCATTACAAGCCTCCATCCAGTTCGCCGCGCGAGCTCAGGTCCCAGAACAGGGAGAGCATGACGCTGGTTACGGTAAAGCCGACTCCGGCTTCGACGGCAAAGATACCCAGCGACCGCCAGGCGGCCGGTTCGATCCCGATCCAGTTGGAAAGGGCACCGTAGTCGAGGAACAGGCCTCCAGCAGCGGCACAGACGAGCCCCGTGCCGACAAAGATCGTCGTCCCCAGGTTGGCCATAGCGATGTTCCAGGCCTCAGGAAAGAGCTCCATACTTTTCTTCAGGTCGTAACCCACCCCCATCAGGATGAAAGAAGCTCCCAAGATGACGCCGCCCTGGAAACCGCCACCGGGGCTGTAGTGCCCATGAACGATGACGTAGAGACCGAAGAGCTGGACGAAAGGGACCAGGATCCGGATCGATGTCTGGATGATCAGGTTGAGATTGGGGTCGTGAACCTCGAAATGTTCCTGCAACCGTTTCATGACCGCGGCCTCCGCAGGATCGCCGTCACCGCAATACCGGCGCAGAAAATAACCACCGTTTCAAACATGGTGTCGTAGCCTCGGTAGTCACCAAGAACCGCCGTTACCAGATTGGGCGCATTGGTGGTCTTGGCGGCATTTTCAATAATGTGCGGCGACAGATGGGCACTGGCAGGACTGTTCGGGTCTCCCCAGGCCGGGAAGTCCTTGGTCCCGTAAAGTAAAAGAGCACCCGTGATCAGGGTGGAACAGAGGGCCAGTATCTTGAGAGGTGAGCGCTTGTTCATGGCATCCCTTAATCTTTACTGCGACGGCTGGTGCCGAGGATGGCGCCGATAAAGAGGATGGTACTGACACCCGCACCAACAGAAGCTTCGGTAAAAGCCACATCAACCGCACCCATCTCCGCCCACAGCAGACACATGAGAAAGCTGTAGATACCGAAGATAATCGCTGCACTGAGCAGATCCTTCATCGACAGGGCACCGATGGCGCAGATAACAATCAGGGTCAGAATCAGCAGGTCAAATTGCCAGATCATTTCTTTTCCCTCCCCCAGGGCTCGACACCGATAATCAGAGCGGCCTGACTGATCGCATGGGTTGCGGTCGGACTGGAGATAAAGACAAACACCAGAATCAGCAGAATCTTCAGGGCTACCAGAACACCTCCGAGATCGGGGTTCTCCGACAAGTGATACAAAGCGATACTGCTGAGTGCCAGAATCGCCGCCATGGTGTCGCACTTGCCCGCTGCGTGGAGCCGGGAATAGAAATCGGGAAAGCGCAGGATACCCGCCGTACCAGTCGCAAAGATCACCAGAGCCAGGTAGAGCAGGAAGACAATAATCCCGTTGATAATCATTGGTCGTCCTCCTGTGCCGTGTCGGAGATCGATCTCTTGCGGAAGAACAATCGCGTGACCCCCAAGGTGGTTATAAAGTTCAGCATGGCGTAGGCGATGGCGATATCGACAAACATGCTGAGGTTGTTGTGCAGCACACCGATGATCAACAGCAGGATCATCGCCTTGGTGCCGATCATATTGCCGCCGAGAATCCGGTCGAAGATCAGCGGGCCATGAATCCCCCGATAAAGGGTCAGCAGCATCAGGAAGAAGATAAAGATTCCAGCGGCAAGGAAGACAGCGTGCATGGTCAGTCCATCCCCAGGGCGTGTGCAATGCGGCGCTCCATCTCTCCGGGGAGAGACTGGGCCGCCTTGTCGGTCAAGGCATACACCGTAAACTCGTCATCGATGACCGAGACGGTGATGGTGCCGGGAGTCAGGGTAATCGACTGGGCAAAGGTGACCCGCGCAAAGGGTGTTTTGAGTCGGGTTCGAAACCGGATCAATTGAGGTTGAATCAGGTCCTGCATCTTGGGGGAGACCGTCAGATAAGACACCTGAAAACTGGCGATAAAGATCTCTTTCATCAACCAGGGCAGGTAGAGCATCATGCCCCAGACCTGGCGAAGACGCAGAGGAAGCGTGTCCTCCGGGAAAAGCAGCCGGGAGGAGAAAAATGCCAGGAACAGGCAGCAGAGAACACCCAGTCCAAGGTGGAAGACATCGAACATTCCGGACAGGGTGACCCAGAAGGCCAGCATGATGAAAAAAGTAACTGCTCTGGTCACAGAATAACCTCATATCATCCAGGGCATCTCCCCGGAAAATCTTCTTAAAGGGGTGCTTACTGCTGACAATCCGTTGGGTGAATTCGTGCGGCATCTCAGACTGCAAAGAGCTTACCAGATTTAGCATGCGCCCCAGACCCCGTCAAGACAAAGCGGTGTTTGATTCGTCAGTTTTACCTTTGACCGACCCCATAGGGAATAGTGTTAAATCCCCGTAAATGTTCGTTTAATTTTTTAAAACAGTTTTTTGATTTTTAGAACAAGCGAGAAACGCCCTGCTGAAGGAGCACACTCTTCACTCCATCAGGGGTACATCGGCTGGGCTTCCTGACGGAAGGGGGGCGGAACCTCGTCCAGTGAATCGGCAAACTGCAGTTGCCCGTCGGAGTCTTTGTAAAGGTAGCGGGTGGCACCGGCTTTGGAAGGGGCCTGCTGAGGAATCGGCTCAGCGGTCGTTTCGATAACCGCATCGATGGTAGAGGGAGACCAGATACTGACCAGACGGTTGCGAAAATCAAGGTAAAAGGTTTGTGCGGCTCCAAGTGCACCCTGGTGGAAGCGGGCGCGATGCATGGCGACATCGATAGCTGTCGCCAGAACGACCACCACCATAAACCAGAACAGGATGCGAAGAAAAAACCTCATGAGCTACCTTTTCGGATCAATTTTTGCCACCGAAGCTGACCCATTCTAGCCCCGCCTTTACACAAGCGCAAGAGGAACCGGGGGAGTTACCGTAAGCGGTTGTACCGTCTTACCAACCGGTGTCGAATATGGTATCTTTGGGCTTCTTATTTTTCGTGCAAACAGGAGAAATTCATGTCTGAAAAAGCCTTTGATGTCATCATTATCGGCGGTGGTCCCGCCGGTTTGACCGCTGGCCTGTACTGCAGCCGCGCCAAGATGAAAACTCTGCTGGTCGAGAAGATGATTATGGGTGGTCAGGTGATGACCACCACTCTGGTCGAAAACTATCCCGGCTTCCCCGGCGGGATCGATGGCCCGACCCTGATGATGAAGTTTCAGGAGCACTGCCACGAGTTCGGTCTGGAAAATGTCAGCGGTGAGGCCGAGTCCCTGATCGACAAGGGCACCCATAAGGAGTTGGTGATTAACGGTGAGACTTACACCGCCAAGTCGGTGGTGGTTGCATCCGGTGCCGAAGCCCGCAAACTGGGTATCGAAAAAGAAACGGAACTGACCGGTCGCGGTGTGAGCTACTGCGCCACCTGTGACGGTGCCTTCTTCCGCGAAGTCCCGGTCGGCATTGTTGGGGGTGGGGACACTGCCGCTGAAGAGGCCCTGTTCCTGAGCCGCTTTGCCTCCAAAGTCTACCTGATTCACCGCCGAGACAGTCTCCGCGCCACCAAGGTGGTACAGGACCGCCTGGCCGAAAATCCCAAGATTGAAATCTTGTGGAACTCCGCCGTCGATGAGCTGCAAAGCGACAAGACCGGCCTCACCGGTGTTGTTCTGAAAAACACCGTCGACGGCAGCATCCGCGAGCTGGAGATGCAGGGCCTTTTCGTTGCCATCGGCGTCACCCCGAAGGCCGAGTTCCTTTCCGAAGTCCTGGAGCTCGATTCCAACGGCTACGTCCTGACCGACGAGAACTGCACGACCAGCATCGAAGGAGTGTTCGCCGCCGGTGATGTTCGCAAGAAGGAGCTGAAGCAGATCGCCACCGCCGTCGGCGACGGTGCTCTCGCCGCCATCATGGTCGAAAAGTACGTCGACTGCCTTGAGGCCGGTGCTTAACCGTTCATGATCCAAGCCCTGAAAGGCCGCTTCGTTGAAACGGCCTTTTTCTTTTCCTTCCTTACAATTTTTAACCTTTGTAAACTCCTCAAATGCTGGCTCGTCCGATAGGCTAGACAGGCTTACTCAGGAGGACCACTATGATGACCTTTTCCAAAACGACCCTGGCTGTCGCCCTTCTAGCTCTCACTCCTCTGACAGCCCTAGAGGCAGGCGCCTCCGACACCGGCCAGGACCGCTGTTACAACAGTCGCAGAGAGATCCGCTGTCCTGATCCGGGGCAACCGTTCTTCGGTCAGGATGCCCAGTACCAGACGGGTGAGCCCAACTACCGTGACAATGGCGACGGCACCGTCACTGACCTGCAGACCGGTCTGATGTGGTCACAAGGAGTGGATGCCCGCAAGGTCACTTTGGAAGATGCGGAGCAACTGGCCCGGCAACTTTCCCTCGGCGGATACAGCGACTGGCGGGTCCCCACGATCAAGGAACTTTTCTCACTGATCGACTTTCGGGGCTACACCGGCTTCAGTGGCCGCCGCGACCTGAGCAGTATCCCCGGCAATGCCATCCCCTATATCAATACTGATTTTTTTGGTTTTGCCTACGGCGATACCCGTAGCGGCGAACGTTACATCGACGGCCAGTGGCTCAGCCGTACCGAATATATCGGCACTACCATGAACGGGGCCCGGACCCTGTTCGGGGTCAACTTCGCCGATGGTCGCATCAAGGGGTACGCCTACCGCCGCCCGGGGTCGCCCCGCGACAACAAGACCTTCTTCGTCCGCTTTGTCCGCGGCACTCCCTATGGCGACAACGACTTTGCGGAAAACGGAGACGGCACCGTCACCGACCGGTCCACCGGCCTCACCTGGATGCAGACCGACAGCGGTCGCGGTCTGACCTGGGAGGAGGCCCTGGCTTACGCCGAAAACCTGCAGTACGCGGGATACGATGACTGGCGCCTGCCCAACGCCAAGGAACTGCACTATATCGTCGACTACTCCCGCTCTCCCGACACCAGCGGTACCGCGGCCATCGATCCGATCTTTCGAACCACCCGTATCGTCAATGAAGCGGGGCAGGCCGACTTTCCGTTCTTCTGGACCTCGACGACCCACCTCGATGGCCCCACCCCCGGGCAGCACGCGGCCTATGTCGCCTTCGGACGTGCGATCGGCCAGATGCATGGCCAGACAATGGATGTCCACGGCGCCGGCTCCCAGCGCAGTGACCCCAAAACCGGACAAGCACGGCTCGGACACGGCCCCCAGGGCGATGCCCAACGGGTGTTGAATTACGTCCGTGTTGTCCGGGGCGGTGCTCTCCAGACAGAGACTCCGAAAACGACCGTTCCTTCCGCCTACCCCAATAAGGTTCGCGTATTGGACCTTCGTGTGGAAAATGTCCGGAGCCATCAACGAAACAACCAACAGCCTGCCTACGGCGGTGAACAACGCCAGCAACGGGGACAACGAGGCGGTCCGCCACAGAAAAAGGGGGGATTTGTCACCCGTCTGGACCGCGATGGGGATGGACAGGTGTCCCGTCGGGAGTTCGATGGCCCGGCCTATCATTTCGACAAGCTCGATCGCAACCGGGACGGCTACCTGTCCGAAGACGAAGCTCCGCCTTTCCCTCCAGGCCAACGCGGACGTCCCTGACATCTGCCTCCAGACGATGAAGGCCGCCCGTTTGGGCGACCTCATTGTTTTTTAACTCACCCACCCCTGGGCTTGAACCGGCTGTTTTTCAACAGCCTCAGACCACCTGCAAGGGCGATTTTTAGGGCACTTTTTTCGCCACAACAGAAATTTCGGGAGCTTCCGGCCTGTAGGGCGCTCCGGCCACATCGGCATAGGCATCAACCACCTTAAAGCCGCCGGCCTCCAGTTCCGCCTTCAGAGATTCCAGGCTGAAGAATTGCAGCCAATTATAGATCTCCCGGATATCCCAGGATTCAACGACAGTGTACTTGTCCAGAACGATCTTCTCCTCAGGATAGATCAGGGTATTCTGAAACCCGAAATAGTCTGCTTCCGACCAGAAGCCATCCATGAATCGATGGCCGAAATGAACGCCCTCTTGCCGTTGCCGAAATGCACTCTCGGAACAAACATCCAGCAGGAGATGCCCTTCCGGCTTCAGGTGCTCCGCAAAGATCTCCAGCAGCCGCTGCCGTTTATCCGGGCTCAAAGGGCAAAAATCGCAATAAATCAACGTGATCAGGTCAAAATACTTTTTGGACGCAAATTCCAGGTAGTTCTGGCACCGGTATTCGATGGACAGGCCCTTTTGAAGAGCCTGTTCCTGAGCATACGCAATCGATCTTTCCGAAAAATCGATTCCGGTCACCCGGGCACCCTTTTCTGCCAAAGGCAGGGTGTAGAGACCGGGGCCGCAACCAAAATCGGCAACTGCTTTCGCGGGCCCTAAAGAGAAGCGTTCGGCGATCCATTCAATCGACCGAGCAACAAAGGCGTGGTTCCGCGACGCCGGCTCAGAATCGGGATTCAGATGATAAGCCAACATCTGTTTGGAGATATGGGGGTCGTTCCAGAGCCGTTCCACCGTATCAACACTGAAAGGCTCTGGCCGCTCAATAATACGTTGCAGCTTTTTAAACATGGGTATTCCCTCAAACATATTTGTCTGGAAATTAAAGACACACGAATCCCGACATCGAAAGAACAACGATTTCTGTTCCGTCGGAAAACATGACGCAGACCGCAGACCCTGAAAGGTCTGTTATGGGAGGGAACTAGTACATAAAAGGTGGAATACGCCAAAAGCTGTTCGGGGTCAACCTTTTTCCCCCGGGGTCAGTTTTGTCTCAAAAAGGACTCTTGACAAAAGAGTTTCATATCGAAACAATTGAACATATATTCAAACGAGAGAAACGTTCATGAGCCAAGCCGATATCTGCCAAACCGAACATGTTCATTCCGAAACGGTTTCATCGGTACAGTCCCGGATGGAAACGGACGAGAGGCTGTTCCAACTGGCCGAGCTGTTTAAAGCTTTGGGGGATTCAACCCGCGCGCGCATTCTGCACGCCCTCTCTTTCTCCGAGCTGTGCGTCTGCGATCTGGCGGAAATCCTCGGCATGAGTTCCTCCTCGGTCAGTCACCAGCTGCGGGTTCTGCGCGGGCAGAGGATTGTGAAGTATCGCAAGGACGGCAAGAATGTTTTTTACAGCCTCAGCGATCAACATATCCTCGATCTGCTCGATCTGGGGCTGGAGCACGTCAACGAATAAGAGGCGGCACCAGGGCAAGGCCCCTGTTTTTTGGCTCCATCATATGAACATATAGTCATATGTTAACGAAAGGTCCGGCCGAGCGGCCGGGTGGACAGGCGATATGAGCACGACACAACAGTACCGAATTCATGGAATGTGCTGCGGGGAAGAGGTTGCCGTCCTGCGCAAAGAGGTCGGTGGAAAGGCGGGTGTTTTCGATCTCGAGTTTGATGTGATCAATGCACGGATGACGGTCAACTTTGACCCCGAGCAACTGACAAGCACCACCATCATTCAGGCGGTCGACAGCACCGGCATGAAGGCCGTTCCCTGGGAACAGCGGCAGACCCAATCAACCGGCTCCTTCTGGGAACAGCAGGGACGGATGATCACCACCGCCATCTCCGGCATCTTCCTGTTGCTGGCGCTTCTGACCCAGTGGCAACTGCAGGAGGCATCGTCCTTCCGTCTCTCGTTCTACCTGATTTCGGCGATCAGCGGCGCCTGGTTTGTGGTTCCCAAGGCCTGGCTGGCGGCGCGCCGTCTGCGACCCGACATGAACCTGCTGATGGTTTCGGCCATTCTCGGCGCCTTTGCCATCGGCGAGTATTTTGAAGCGGCCACGGTGGCCTTCCTCTTTGCCCTCAGCCTCTACCTGGAACAGTGGAATGTGGCGCGGGCCCGGAATGCGATCAGTGCGCTGCTCGACCTGGCGCCCCCCACCGCCCGCTATCGTTGCGGCGACAGCTGTTGCAGCGGTTTGAGCGAAAAGCCGGTGGCCGAGGTGCCCCTTGGCGCGGTCGTTGTTGTCCGTCCCGGTGAACGGATCCCGTTGGACGGAGAGGTGGTCAAGGGTCAGTCGTCGGTCAATCAGGCGCCGATCACCGGCGAATCGATGCCGGTGAGCAAGGAAACCGGCGATCGTGTCTTTGCCGGAACGATCAACCAGGAGGGAACGCTCGAATTCCGTTCCGATCGCGCCGCCGATGAGACCCAGCTAGCCCGCATCATCCATATGGTCGAGGCGGCCCAGTCCAAACGCGCCAACAGCCAGCAGTGGGTCGACCGCTTTTCGGTTGTTTACACCCCGGTGATGATGGCCCTGGCGTTGGCCATGGCCGTCTTCTCACCACTGCTGACCGATCTGAGCTGGACCGACGGCATCTATCGCGGTCTGGTGGTGCTGGTGATCGCCTGCCCCTGTGCCCTGGTCATCTCCACCCCGGTCAGTATCGTTGCGGCGCTGTCGGCTGCGGCACGCAACGGGGTGCTGATCAAAGGGGGTCTGTTCCTGGAAGCGGCGGGACAGCTGCGCGTTCTGGCGCTGGATAAAACCGGCACCCTCACCACCGGCCAACCGGAGGTTCAGCGTCTGGTCCCGCTGGACGGTCACAGTGAAGAAGAACTGCTGACACGGGCGGCCTCACTCGAAGCCGCCAACGACCATCCCCTCGCACGGGCGATCGTCCGTCGGGCGCGAGAAGAGAACATCCCTTACACTCCGGCGGATCATTTCAAAGTGCTCCCCGGCAAGGGGGGGGAAGGTGAGATCGACGGACGGCTTTATTGGGTGGGCAGCTTGCGTCTGCTGCAGGAAAAGGGGCTGGCCACAGCGGAGGTTCTGGCGACGGCCAACGCGTTCGAGGATGCCGGCCACTCGGTCGTGGCCGTGGGCAATGACCGCCATGTCTGCGGCCTCATCAGTATCGCCGACCGGTTACGCGAGGGGGCTCC
>JANQIN010000221.1 GCA_028282145.1 Thermodesulfobacteriota bacterium
ATAATAACGGGCACGGTAATAAACCAGGCCAGTTGCATCGGGTTCTCGACCGGTATAGCCATATTGAGGCGTCGTCCCCGTCGAGGAGACGGTATTTCCCCAGGCATCGTAACCTTGGGTTGCCTGTATGTTCCCGTTGGTGTCGGTCATGGCAATGACGCTGCCCAGACCGTCCTGGTGGAAGTACTGGCTGGTGGCCCCCGCCTGATGGATCAGCGGGTTATCAACGCCGGGGCCATGGGTATAGAAGGCACTGGCCTGGGTCCAGCCGCTTCCATATTCGGCATGAATGCGGCTGCCTTCATACAGATAGTTGCTAAATGAACTCCCTACCTGCTTTTGTATCCGTCGGCCTTGAGGATCGTATTGGTACGTTTCACTGGGCAAGCCGGTTTTGTCGGCTTGGTTTAGACGGTTAAGCACATCATATGTAAGTGCCAATGTCGTGCTTCCGGAACAATCGTTTGCACTTCGGCTGGCTCCCGAACCACCACACTTTTTGATGATATTGCCATTACTGTCGTAGGCGAATGCCTTGACCAATGGGCCCGACGTGCTTCCCTCACGAATCTCCGTAATCTGATGCGCATTATCATGCAGGCTGTATCGGGTTGTGCCGCCAGAGGTAACGGACGTTCTATTATCAAAGACGTCATAGCCGTAGCTTTCAATCAAAGCGTCTGTATCGTTATCCCGAACCTCAACAAGGCGATTCAGGGCATCAAAATTGTACTTGTAAGCCGTTGTTGAACCCGCCACCATTTCGATGTTGGTTTTGCGGTTTCCAACTTGGTCATAGGTATAGTCGTGCTGAGCAATAATCTGTGTATCACTGGGCCCTTGACGTACTTTTATCTGCGCCAGAGTATCATCTGCACCCCAGGCGTATTGGGTGTTGACTTGACTGGGATACCATTTCTCCGTCAGGCGCCCACCCGCGTCATATGATAATGAAATGTAATCATAGTCAGGTGCCCAAATTCCTGTCAGGCGCCCAACAGGGTCATATTGATAGTTGGTCTCTCGCCCTTCAGAATCCTTCAAACTATTGAGCTGACCTCCAGGACTGTAATCGTATTCGAAAGCCTTATTGCCACGGCTATCTGTCTGTTTTTTCAAACGATGAGCCGTATCATATTCGTAGCTGTAATCCACCTCGGGCGCGACGGCCTCTGCAATCTGTCCTAAAGCGTTGCGGGTGTAGGTCGAGACATGGGGATTCGGATCTCCAACATACAAGTAACCGCGCTGCTCCCTGACACGTCCGCCATAATCGTAATCACGCTCGACAACCTGGCCCTTGGGATCTCGTGCCTGAAGAACATTGCCGTGAACATCGTAAGCGAAGGACCAGGTGTTCGATAAAGGATCTGTCTCCGAGAGTCTCCGGCCAAAATCATCGTAGGTATACGTGGCCTGGGTGAGAAGCACATCGGCTGAAGGATTATTGGGGTCTGTATCGTTGTGCCCGGCTTTGATTTCAACAAGATTGCCCAGATTGTCATAAAGATAGGTGGTTACCGGATGCAGGATTCCGGTCGTGGGATCGACGTCCGGCTGAACAATACGAACGGGGCGGTTGAGCTCATCGTAGGTTGTACGGATGGTCCGGCCCAGATTATCGGTAACGCCCGTTACATTTCCTTGGGCGTCATACTCAAAAAGTGTCTCCCGACCGACCGGGTCAACCTCACGTTTCAATCGACCGTCTTCGGTACTGTCATAGTATTCAAAACTGCGACTATTTCCGTTCGGGTCTGTAACTTCTCGAACACGGCCCAACACATCGAAGTCACGAGTAACGGCTTTACCTTCCTGGTTAATTGCTTTAACCAGGCGGTTTCGGTTGCTATATTCAAATGTCACGCTGTAGTTGTCCGGATCGGTTGCGGTCAGGACATTTCCGACAGCGTCATAGGTATAGTACGTGGCGTTTCCGCCCGCATCCAACTCGGATTTCAAACGGTCCAAAAGATCATATGTAGCGGTGTACTGATCTACCAGGACAGGGGATTGCCCACCTTGAACGATTAATTCCTCGCGAACCGGGTTCCCGTTACCGTCATAGGCATAGTCCCGCAGATATCCGTTATCGTCAGTGCCCTGTTTTATTCGGCCCAGCGCATCGTACCCGTACGAAACAACTTCCCAATCACCTCGTACCCCCTGTTCCAAACGCCCTAAACTGTCATATGAAAGGGTTGCTGTATCGCAAGGATCGTCCGAGATCTGACCGTCACCGTCCTTGTCTCCGCATCGAGTCACGGCCGAGGGGTAAGCTTCCGTTGGCTGATAGGTAAATGTCGTGGTGGGACCTTCCTGAGTTGCAAAATCCCGTATTGATGTCCCGACGGTCAGATTCCCATGGGAGTCAAACTCTTGCTTTTCCCAGGACACGATCTCAGAAGGGCTCGGGGTATAGGTTGCCGGATCGATACTTGCTCCAACCCCTTGTTTTAACCGAATGACGTCTGTCAGATTCCCACTGCTATCGTATTTCCGAAGGGTGTAATTACCGTTTCGGTTCTTGATTTTTCCAGGTTGATTGAAGCTCGTATAATGGCTGTAGGCAATTGTCGAGCCAGAAGGACTCGTAATCTGGGTCAAATTGCCGTTGGTGTCATACGCATAGGTGGTGGTCAGCCCCATGGGATCTTTTTGGGCTGTCCGCAGCGTTTGATCATTCGGGTCATTGAATTCATATTTCACGACGGAACCGTCAGGTTCGATGATTTTGACCAGACTCCCCTGGGGATTGAAGAAATGGAAACGGGTTCGGCCGAGCTCATCCACGGTAACCGTCTCCCGTCGGAATTCGTTATAGCGGAAGGTCATCGACCCTCCCAGGCTGTCGGTGTGGCGGAAGGTCTTACCGTTGGAGTAGTACTCAAAAGTCATTCCGTTGCCACGAGGCAAGGTATAACTTTTCATCTTATGCTCCAGGCCCTGTCCATCGGTACTGGTGTAGTAAGTGTATGTGATGGGAGACTGGGTGCCGGCAAGCGCCAAAGGATTCAACACTTGCTCCAGATTGCCATTGGGGTCAAAACGGAATTCAGTCCTTCTTCCGGTCCAATCTTGCACACTTGTCAGGTGGGTTCCGGTGTAGCCGAAGGTTAATGCCCGCCCCAGGGCATCTTGGACCAGAGAAAGATTGCTGCCGTTATAGCTCAGGGTCAAAGTATTGCCGTTGCGGTCCTGGATTTCTGTCAGTTGAGCCGTTTGACCTACAGTACCGGCCACATTTTGGAAGGTATAGGTGAGCCCATCTTTCATGCTCAGGCGATAACTACCATTGCCCAGGCGTTCTGCCGTAACATACACACCGGAAGGACTGACAAACGAGGTTCCCGAAGGGATTCCCGCTCCACTGGCGGATGGCACTCCAAAGAACTTGGTGGCGCCGGAACCGTCAATCCAGGTAACCACCGAAGTAACCCCATCCGTATCGGCAGCGTTTTCGACGCTGTCCATATTGTTATCTTCAAAGCGCAAGAGATGATTGAAGCTGTGGGTCCAGCCGTAACCCATGGGGCCTTCTTCCGGATCGCGACTGTTGTAAGATCGCTCGAAGACAAATGGCAGGCCGCCACGACCTGGAATCACGATATCCCGCTCGATATGATACATATTCCCGGTAGCCAGATTGACCGGGTCACCCGCGTAGGTGGACTGGGGGGTACTCCCGTTGGACATGGTGGTCGAGTTGACCGGACTGGTGGAACTGGGATCGGAACTCTGAAAACCACTGTCGGTTGAGGGATTGTAGCTGCCGACCGGTTGAGGCGTACTCACGGTATACCCGCCTGCGTAACTCCCACCGATAATGTAGCTCGCGCTCATGGTACCGTCGACGCCGGTGTAATCTCGAGCTCCGACAAAAATTGCGCCATTCCAGTTTTCGTATTGGATTTTGCTGCGAGGGATTTTGAGGGTGTAGCCCTGATCGATGTAATTGGCCTTCAGATTGTTCACGTACGAGGTCGAGTAATTCAGCGAGCTATCCGGGTTGCTTGTGAATTTGCTGCTGTGATTCGCCCAGTTGGAGCTATCAAGGTCCAGCACTTCGATGCTGTTTTCATTGGCAAACTGCAGGCCGCGGACAGTTGAAACCGCATCCAGACGAGCATTCTCCTGCCAGACATAGGATTCGTAGGCGGACATCGCATAACCGCCCAACACGAACTCGTCAAAGTCCGCATCACCCGTTGTAAGATTTCGACTGCGGGAGCGACCACCCGGCACGTCTATCAACCAGCCTGTACGGCTCACAGCAAAAGGCTGATCAAAAATGTATTCCACCTTCATCTTTGCCGACGTCAGCCCAAGGTGATTGCCGCTGTCTCCGGAATGTCCGCGCAAGGCCCCAATTCCCTTCGCAGCGTCACTGATATAGCGCATATATTTCAAACCAACGAGGTGAAGGTACTCCCCCTCGGTTTCATCCAGATTGGCATTGGGATTCGGATTCGCCGCGACAGCATCCACCAGTCGTTCAGCCCGCTCTGTCAACAGCCGATCTGACGCCTGAAAGGAATAGGCCTGGAGAGCATGCAACGCAGCAGCGGAGATATTGGTGTACGAAACCGAGTTCAAGGTCGGGTTGGACAGCTCGGCGAGAGTCACCTCCAGGTCAAGCTTGTTGTTTTCCGTACAGATGCCGACGGATGTGGTCCCCTGGAGCGTTGTCACACCATCGGTACGCAACACCGGAACGACATTTACGGAACATGGTAAAGCCGACTCCGGGTCTCCATCATTGCGCCAGGAATCCAGCAGTGTCTGGTCACCGGTGGTCGCCCCCTCAAACCCCAACGTCGTTCGTTGAAGAACCATTTCCGGAAGGGTCCATGTGACTTGGCCCAAGACAGTGTCCGAACTGTTTTTCACTGTCGCTGAAAACTTCACCCGGTGAGAGTCAGGCAACTCCGCTGTTTCGGCCTCCGAAATCCCGCCCCCCCAAGAGAGAAAGGCCGGGACATGGTAGGGCAAGGAGATGGGCATGACGTCCATTTCCAACGGAATCAGCGTGCCTTTGTAAGGAACATCCGCCAATGTGTTGTTGGCATAGTTTGGAGGAAGGCTGATAATGGCATCAGCGACCTGCTCCTGATAGGCCTCGTGAGGAAGTTCAATCGTCCTTGTTGAGAGATACGATGAGTAATCAAAGGCAAGACTGAGGGCAATCCCGTCCTGGTATTCCTTATTTTCAAAACTCGGGTCCAGGGGAATCCACCGATGCCCTGAGTTGTCAGCCTTTGCCCCTCTATAGTGCGAATAGGGCAAGCAGGTCTCAACCCAGACATGATGAAACTGGACGATATTCGTTCCCAAACCCGTTGGGATCCCACCACTTAGCAGTACTTTGGCCGCAGCATCATACGACTTGGTACCTGTCCAAGCCATAATCCTGGGATCATTTTCGAAGTGAGCATATCCTTTGACATACCTTGCGGGAATGTTGGAAGCCCGCAATAAGGCGATCAGCAGTGACGCTTGGTCCGTTGAATTACCGGCGCCACTCACCAGTGTCCCCATAGACCCTTTCAATGAGCCGTAATAGGGCTCAAAGCGGATTTCGTTGGCGACGAATTGAAAAATTTTGCCCGGTTTGTACTCCAGTTCGTAAGCGAGATCTCGAATTTCCTGGGTGATTTGAACATCGGTGTTCGCGGCAAGATCTGCCGCATCATAGGCACAAACAGCTGCCTCGGCAGGCGTGGGTTCCGGATTCCGAAGCAGGCTATCCCCCAGAGCGGCGTATAAATTCCGTGTCGGTGAGCACTCCTTGGAAAGATATTTCGGTTTAGGGACGGATGGATCAAACTCGAACTGTTGTAACTCCAGAATGGGCTTAAAGCTCCAGGTGGGAATGGGCTTGGACGGGAGCTGTTCGTCCACACCAGGCTGCGCTTCAAACGTTTTCAAAGTTTCTTGTGCATCGCTGATCGCTCTAAGTCTTGCATTTTGAGTTTTGGCTTGCCCCGCGTTTTTCAGGGAGCTGGACAGCTCAAGGAATCGAGCACGAACTCGCTCCTTTTTTTTGTCCCAGGCTTTCACCTTGTCAACCAAACCGAGTGCCGCCATTTTTTCTCGGGAAGCATCAAATCGCTTCAGCACATCATCGCGAAGCCCATCAATTTCGCTGGCCTTCGCTTCCATCATCATTTTCTTGGAGTGGCCGCGAGGCCCCTTGAGGAACCCTTTGCTTGCTTCCGATGTCGCTGCATTCAGCAATGCCTTGGTTTCTCGAATTTTTTGGCGCAACGCTTTGGATGTTGGTTCCGCCTTTGCCGCCTTAGGCACTTTGGCCATCATTCTTTCAATGGCATCTGACGGTATGGGTGCCAAATCCTTTTGCTCGGCAACGACTGCAGTTCCGCCAAGAAGGACCATGGCAAAAAGTGAAATGGCGACACGCGAAATAGAGTTAGCTTTAAACATTTTCCCCTCCTAAACCGAGCAAAGGCCCTAAACCTTTAATTGTTGTAGGTCGAATTCCCGAGCTGACGCTTGCGCTGATGCCAAGCAAGAAACACGGCCATGATGGCCAAAACGCCAAAGGAGACTCCAGGAACAGACTCGATGGGGTTTTGCGGCTCCATAATTTGAAGCTCACCAACCACAACATCGAAATCTCCTACGCTATCCGTAACGCGATAACTCAACACGAAATCCCCGGCAACACCCGGAACTCCGCTCAAAGTTCCATCGTTTTGCAGGGTAACTCCGCTTGGAAGGCCACCGGCCTCCAACGACCAGACATAAGGGGGCGTTCCACCACTCGCAGTGAGAGCCGTTGTAAAGAATTCGTTGTAGTTTGCGGAATAAATGAAGGTAGGGGCGTGGATCCCTTCAATGCTCTGGCCATTGCCTTTGACCAGGTTCCGGCCATCAGCGACTGAGGGATTGGTTCCTATTTCTGTTTCCACACTATCGGGCAACCCGTCCCCGTCGGAATCGCTCATGGTGGTGATCGGAAATGACTTCAAAGCAAATGCGGTATGAAAGGCAGAGTTATCCCAGGCCCCATCTGTTTGCTGTGTCGCAACCAGAAAGTCTTCTGCCTGTGTCAGATTGGCCGACGCAGCCAATGCTGCCGCATTATTGGCAGCTTGGGCTTCCTGAAGTGCCATCGAGACCAGGGCGGTCTCAAAGCTGGACCCATTCGCAGAACTCACATCTTCCGCAAACCCGCCATCTCCCTTTTGCTGAGAAACAAGCCAGTTAACCCCGTTGGTCAGGTAGCTATCGACTCCCCAACCGATGGCCCGATATCGGCTGAGCATGATGACGTTGTATGCGGAGGGGATCAAACGGCTTGATGCTGTAGAGGGCTGTTTCGAGTAGTACGGCCATCCACCGTCACCGTTTTGTGCACCAATCACGGTTCCAAGAGTCGTCCCTGTGTCAGCATATGTTGTCCCGGTTTTAAGGATGGCCTCCAGCGCCAGGGAGGTGTCGGGAAAGCTGCCATCAAAACCAGGATAGGCTCCCCAACTCTTCGTTAATTCGAAACGTTGGTTTAGAAGACGACTCACAAGGCTGGACACATTGGAACCGCTCGCATGAAGGGACATTATTTGAAGAGAAATACTGTCAGTACTGTAGGCTTCCGCATTTCCCAACCAGGCTTTTGCAGAGGAGTATGGATAGCCTTGTTGAATGCCTGCATTTTGAAAAGCGTCCAACGCAGAGGCCGCCGATTGGATCTCCATCCCTTCGGGAGAAGCCCAACGCCCTTCACCGGTCTGGTTTGAAATGAGCCAGGCCAGGCCCTTGGAACGTGCTGAATCGATCTGAGCTGGTGTCGCGGCAAAAACGTGTCCTGCAATTGCCAAAAAAAACAGGGTCAGCAGTACTCGGTACAATGCAGTCATGGCTCCCTCCTCAAGGGCTCACCCTTGTTCCATGCCGGTGAGATAACGGAATAAACGGCTTCCGCGGAAGATCAGTTTTCAGAAATAAAAAGCCCACGTCCTTTTCAAACGAAAGGGCGCGGGCGAAATGATTGAATCAACCCCCTATCCATCCTCTAAATGAGAGATGGGTCCCCTCCGTTTTTAATCACATAACTTCAACGCTTGAAGCCCATCCTGGCCTCAAAAACACAAAAACCCGAACAACCTGCGGCGGAAAGCCTAGGTCATTCGGGTTTGTTGATCCCTGGAACAGGTCAACGAAGTCCCCGCTTAATGCTTCATGGTCATTAACACTGTTTTTCTTGAGGAGGTAATTTGAAAGGTGTTAGAAAAGTGCAAGCATGTCAACAAGTGCGAAACCTTAAGCCCGTCGAAACCATCGCCGACCTGGCCGAAGTGGAACAGATCGAAGAACCGCACTCGATGAAGGTCAGTACCGGGGGATGGATCGAAAACTCGTTTAACTGTTTAGGGCCCAACCCCTTCAAAGGATTTGACTTCAAGGCATACCACCTCTATCCTCCTGAACGTACAAAGGATTGCATAACTATCTGATGTAAGTGGTTTAATTTGCATGTTTCATTTCATTTTCAAGGGAGGATTGAATGTTGCGACTCAGTAGAATTGTTGCTTTTGTTTTGATGTTGTCGGTTATTTTCCTGTCCGGCTGTGCCAGCAACATGGTTCAGATGACCAAACAAAACCTTGCAGCTACCAAGAAGATCCAGGTTAGCGATCAGATTTTTGTGAATGACAATATTTGGTTCTTTGGGTCATCTGAGGAACTTACAAAGGTTTTTGTCACGGGCGAAAAGGGCAACAGCGGATCGGCGAAAAGAGATCCAAAATTAGCCTTTAAACAATTTATCTTAGATAACGAAATCTACATCCGCAACATGGTCCGGGATGAGTTTATTGATCAAATTTCCCAGGGCAATCATTTCACCATCGTTGAAGACGACTCGTATGACGCAACCCTGATTTTGAGCGTTTCCCTCTATGGCATCAGCCAACCACATGGTTTTTCCAGCAAATACATTCCCGTTGTCACTACTCAGGGCATGATGCTGAACAAACAAGGTGAGCAGATCTGGAACAACTCCAAATATACCTTTGCGGCAAAATACCCGGCCAAATCGTTGACTGAGTTCAAAGAGGACCCTGAAACCCTTCGGACCGCATTGGAAACGGCAACTCAAAAATCGGTCAGAGGACTGATCGAAACCATTTTCTGGATGGAATAAAGCAGGACCACACGAGTAAAAACCACATTTTGATAGGCAATTCGCGCAAAAAGGCCGCAGGTGGGAATTTACTCCCTGCGGCTTTTTCCTTTTTGAGTACCGACCGCAAAGCTTGGCTTTGAATGCGCGTCTTTTCGCCAAGAGATTCTGACGCTTAGGAATCCATGATCTCCTGTCAGGAGACCATCACAAAACGATCTCGCCCTGCTTGTTTGGCCTTATACAAAGCCTGATCAGCCTTTTTATAGAGGGCTTCCATCTCGGCGATCCCGTTGGCATCGACAATCTTCAACCCCATGGATGCAGTGACAATGCCGGGAGGGTTCGTTTTATGCTCGATGCGTAAATGCCTAATCTTCAGGAGGGCTTTTTTCGCTATCGCAGTCGCTTCTTCGCGATCGTTCACGACAAAGACAACCCCGAACTCTTCACCGCCCAATCGGAAAACCATGTCATCCTTACGTTGGAAAGCGTCTGTCAGTGCCCTTGCGATGGACACCAACACCTTGTCCCCAGCCGGATGACCGTAAGTGTCGTTGTACAATTTGAAGTTATCGACATCGATGATGCACAACCCGAAGAACTGTTGTTCGCGGCGGGCTTTTGCCAATTGCTCAGACGCGACCTCATTGAAATATCGACGATTAAAGAGGTTGGTAAGTTCATCACGCATAGACAGCTTTTCAAAATGTTTACGCTCGGACACATCCTGGTAAAAAACGGCATATCCACTGTGTTTTTCGCTCTTTCTACGCAATGGGGAGATGACGGCATCGGCCCAAATGACCGAACCGTTTTTTCGAACCAGCTTCACCTCCCCTTTCCACGCACGACCCTTTTTAATACGAGCCCACATATCATGCATGGCATCCGGCTTGTCCGCAACATGGCTGCCGAGGGCGATCAGCGGTTTTCCGATGAGGTCCCTGTCTTTAAAACCGGTCGCCCTGCAAAGGGCATCGGTGACTTCGGTGATGATGATATTGTTATCGACATTGACTCCGAGCAGGTGTGGGTTAAGCGCTTCAACCGCCTCTTTAACCTGTCGGAAACGTCTGGAAGAGTACATTCCCCAAATAATGGCCATAACAAGTGCAACACCGGCAGAAAGGATAAGACCCCACGGCCAGGAGGATGTCGTTGTTCCTTCCGTTGCCTCCGGCATGGCGACCGATTCGCCATCCTCAGGGACCTGTGCCGTTTCGCCGTAAAGGTCCACGACCGGTTCATCTACCGGTATCCCTTGATCAGAGGCCTCTTCCGCAACATCTCGCCACGCGTCCTCATCGGCCTCGCTTGCCCCCAGCGCCTCTTCGGCGGACCTCATTTCCTGCTCAACGGTACCAGGATGCTGTTCCATCTCCGAAGGCCCCCGGGGATTGATCCGTTCGTTCGACCGGGGAAATGGCGGCCTGCGTCGGGGCGGAGGACCGGGCCGTTCATCCTCCGTTAAATACCCGTCGTTATTCCGGTCGAGGACATCAAATTGATCTGCCGGGCCGTCAAACTCCAGCCGCGATACGCGATTATCTCCATCCTGATCAAGCCGGGGAACAAATTCACCTCTGGGGCCATCGGGGGGGCCATCACCTTTAAAGTGACCAGGTGAAGGGGGAGGAGGTCGAAACTGGGCCCATGCATTATCGAAGGCTGTCGTATTGAACAACAACAGACATCCTCCGATAAATATGGAGATAAAAGTCCGCAAGTAT
Organism: Thermodesulfobacteriota bacterium; assembly: GCA_028282145.1. GTDB lineage: Bacteria > Desulfobacterota > Desulfuromonadia > Desulfuromonadales > Geopsychrobacteraceae > JANQIN01. The sequence continues at coordinate 10,879 of JANQIN010000221.1, forward strand.
TGAAAACGCAGGCTCATGGCCAAAACCCTAACCATTGACTGAATCAGAAGAGGCCCCCACAGAGGTTCAAACAAGGGTCGGTTTTAGGACGCACTGTTTTTGGCCTCTGGTCATTAATATAACCGACGGAACGACGATGCCTTGATGACAGCGACAATTGGGCTCCCCTTCTCCAGTCCCAGATCACGGGCCGCTTCACCAACGACCTGCGATACCAACGACTTTCCACCGCCGCAGTCCAGCTCCACACCGACCCTATTGCCGGACTCGAACAGAGCACTGACCCGGCAGTGCAGCATATTGCGGGCGCTGGTCGCCTCAGGATCGCGTTTGAACAGGGTCACATCCTTGCTCGACAGTTCGAACATCGCAGTCCCTTCCGTCTTGCCCCCCGCCACAATGACGATCTCTTCATCGCCCCAGGCGTAATGGAACAGGCCGTCGTGCTCCTTGGGATCGCTCAGTTCCAGCAGATTGATATAGCCGGTCTTGCTGCTGCCAAGCCGCTCCAGCGCCAACGCCTCCGCTGTGGTCTGATCGACCAGCGAACCGTCGTCCATCGCCAGGACCTGATCGGTCATCAGGCGCATTTCGTTGAGGGAGTGGCTGATCAGCAGAAAGGGGATGCCGAACTCGGTGAAGACCCGCTTCAGGTACGGGATAATCTGGTATTTGAGTTTTTCGTCGAGACCGGTCAGCGGTTCGTCCAGCAGGATCAGCCGCGGGCAGGACAGAACGGTGCGGCCGATGGCAACCCGCTGGCGCTCTCCACCGGAGAGGGTATTCACACCCCGGTCCAGCAGAGGACGTAGGCCCAACACCTCGATCAACGCTTCAGGATCGATCTTTCGTTCGTTCTTCGGAGTTCGCTTGTAGCCATACAGCAGATTCTGCTCCACTCCCATATGGGGAAAAAGGTGGGCATGCTGAAAGACCACGCCGATACGACGCTTTTCCGGTGGCAGGTCGATCCCCTGGTCGTTGTCGAAAAGCACCTCGTCATCCAGAGCAATCCGGCCATGATCCGGCCGGACCAGACCGGCCAGCATATGCATCAGGGTGGTTTTCCCGCTGCCGGAAGGGCCGAAGATCCCCAGTCGCTTTCCTTCGACGCCAAAGGACACATCGAAGAAGAACTCACCCTGCTGCTTGATCAGTGCCAGGTCCAGCTTCATCGCCGCACCTCCCGCTGGAACCGTTTCACCAACCCTTCATTGAAGATCAGCACCGTCAGGGCCAGCACAATGGAGACCAGACAGAGCCCCAGTGCGAGACGGTCTCCCCCCGGAACGCTGGTGTAATCGTAGATCGCCAGAGGGATGGTCTGGGTGGCCCCGGGTATATTGCCGGCGATGATGATCGTCGCGCCAAACTCGCCCAGGCTGCGGGCAAACATCAACGAACATCCGGCCAGAATGGCGCGGGTCGACAGGGGCAGAATGACCGAGAAGAGGGTGTCGTACCAGTGGGCCCCCAGGGTGCGGGAGGCGGAGATCAGTTGCGGATCGATCCCTTCCATCCCGATCCGGATCGACCGGACCAGCAGGGGAAAACCGACCACCATGGAGGCCAGCACCGCCGCCTTCCAGGTAAAGATGATATGGATCCCCAGGTCGTTCAGCAGACTCCCGAGCCAGCTGTTGCGGCCCAGAGCCAACAGCAGCAGATAACCGACAACCACGGGAGGGAGGACCAGAGGCAGATTGATCAGGGCATCAAAGAGGGCTTTTCCCCGCATACGGGTAAAGACCAGCAGATAAGCACAGGCAAACCCGAACGGCAATGCCAGCAGGGTCGCCGTTACGGCCACCTTGGCGGAAAGTCCGATCGCCTGCCAGTCTGTGGGGGAGAATTCCATCGTCAGGGCTCCACTCCAAAGCCATGCTTCCGGAGAACGGTCCGCGCCTCTTCGGTTGCCAGATAGTTAAAGAACGCAACTGCCGCCGCATTACCCCGCCCCTGTTCGGTCAGTGCCAGGGGATAGGTGATCGGGCTGTGGAGAGACACGGGTACCTCCAACAGAACCCGGGCATTTTGCGCCAGAAGAGCATCGGTTTTATACACAAAGGCTGCATCGACCACTCCCCGATCGGCATAGGCCAGAGCATGGCGAACATCCTTGGCAAGAACCAGGTTGGGCCGTACCGCCTCCAACACCCCGGCAGCGTTCAGCGCCTGTTCCGTGTACTGACCGGCAGGAACGGACCGGGGACTGCCAATGGCAATTCGCCCCAGCGAAGGGAGCTGTTCCAGAGTTTTCAGAGAAGTTGAACTCTGGCCCACCAGAACCAATGCGTTGGCCGCCAGAGGAACCACGCCCTCCTTCCGGACCAGCCCTTCCTCCGCCAGATAGTCCATCCATTGGGGGTTGGCGGAGATGTAGAGATCGACCGGGGCCCCTTGGGCGATCTGCTTGGCCAGAGATCCCGAGCCCCCAAAGTTCGGCAGAAAACGGACTTTCGAGGCAGTGGCGGAATAGGCCGTCATCAGATCGCGGACCGCATTGGTCATGCTGGCTGCCGCCGACAGACGAATCTCCTCCGCCCGCAGGGGGGACGCAAGCAACAGAAGGAGAAGAAGTTGGGTCAGCAGTTTCATAAGGACGCTTCACGATTGAGGATTCACGGGGCCAGACACCCTCAAATCATCGCACAGGGCCTTGATCTTGGCAAAGAAAAACCCGAAAAGCGGCTTCTGCCGAAGAATCGGGAAATTTCGGCAAAAAATACCGCATGTGGATTGAAAAACAGCGGAAATCCGTGTATTTTTGTCTGCTCATTGGCGCATCGCGCTATCGACTGACGAAAGGACTTTTACCGATGAAGCTGACCCCGATGAAGATCGACAGCCTCACCCCCGAGCAGCACAAGGCGGTGATGGAACGTTCGATGGAGGACATCTCCGGCATCTACGACGGTGTACGGACGATTGTGGAAGACATTAAAGCCAACGGCGACGCCGTGGCTCTGAAGCACTATACGAAGCATAAATCCGACATCACCGCCGCTGATCTCGAAGCGACCGAAGACGAGATCAAAGAGGCCTACAAGCAGCTCAACCCCAAAGTGGTGGACTGCCTCAAGGCCGCTGCGGAAAATATCATCAAGTTCCACGAAGCCCAGCTCGAGCGTGATATGTGGTCGATCGAGGTTAAACCCGGCATCCTCGCCGGTCGCGTGACCCGTCCGATGGATATCGTCGGCTGCTACATCCCCGGCGGTATCGCTATTTATCCCAGCTCGATCCTGATGACCGTACTGCCCGCTAAAGTCGCCGGTGTCAAAGACGTCGTCGCCATTACTCCGCCCAGCCCGGGCATGAAAGCGAATCCCGCGACCCTGGTCGCTGCGGATATCGCCGGCTGCGACCGAATCTTCAAGGTCGGTGGTCCCTGGGGCGTTGCCGGTCTGGCTTTCGGGACCGAGACCATGCCCCGCGTTCAC
>JANQIN010000261.1 GCA_028282145.1 Thermodesulfobacteriota bacterium
CGTGGCGTCTCACCGCTCCGGCGAGACCGAGGACACCACGATTGCGGATCTGGCGGTGGCAACCAACTGCGGCCAGATCAAGACCGGTTCCCTGTGCCGGACCGACCGGATCTGTAAGTACAACCAGCTGCTGAGGATCGAAGACGAACTGGAAGAGACTGCCGTTTTCGGCGGCAAAGATGTCTTCTACAACCTCCGCAACACATAGTCGCTTCAAACAACGAAATGTAAAAAGGGCAGCCTGCTGGCTGCCCTTTCATTTGATGAAAATAGCCCTACCTGGCCCTTCTCATACCCGTTCCGCAACAACGCAATTTTGCTTCCCCCTTCCCTGGGTTCGACACCTGGATATCAGAGGGTTTTCTAATGAGGTACTTATCCTTTGAGCACCTTTTGTATGAAAGGATGGTCAACCAGCCTCACCTTGCGTGGGTCCGGCGATCCACCAGGTAGTTACTGCCCGGCAACAATTTGACATATTCTTTGATCTCTGCTGCAATCTTGGCGATCTCTACCGGGTTATGCACATCGCGGTTGGCATTGGTGACGACAGCCAGTGAAATGGTCATCAACGGAAATTCACGGGTTTCACCGAACCGATCCTTAGAGATAATCACGCCTTTCTCTCGATCCTCCTCCGAATAATGCTCCGGTATCATTTTGTCAAAAGCTTCAATGATACCGGTACAGATCGGTTCCACGTGGGCCATGGAGGTGACCAGAACAAAGTCGTCTCCGCCGATATGTCCCACGAAATCCCGTTCCGACCCACATTTTCTCTGTACTTGGTGAATCAGGTCGGCCGTGGCTTTAATCACTTCGCTTCCGCGAGCGTACCCGTAGTGGTCGTTATAGGGTTTGAAATCGTCCAGATCGATATAACAAAGAGCAAAAATTTCGTCGTTTCGAAGGCGATCCATCAATGCCCGCTCAATCGCAATATTTCCGGGCAAATACGTCAGTGGGCTCGCATCCAGGAACATTTGACGTGTTGACTTCAAGCGACTGGACATCTGATTGAACTCTTTAAGCGCCACCCCCAGTTCGTCCTGCCCCATGGCGGGGAGATGAATGTCGTAATTCCCTTGTCCAACCGCATCCATACCACCCTTCAGCTGCTTCAAACCGGATAACAGTCTGAGACTGAACCATGCAAAAGAAAGAAGCCCCACCAGGAAAAAACCGAGGAACGTTAATGAGAGATTTGAAAGACCTGTGGAGGACATGCGTTCTAAACGGTTTTCTGTTTTTCGCAGAGATTGTTCAGCTTCATATAAAAGATCATCGATCCGATCCGATAATCTTCCATACGGAACCTGTTTGAGGCCAAACGAAGAAGAGGTTGTTGGGTTATCAAAAGCCGATTTCAGATAGGCCTGATACAGAGGGGCTAACTTTTGGGTCATCGTCGGAGAGGTCCGATCCAGAGCCCTCAGGGAACGTTCAAATTCCCGGCGACTCCGACGAATGATATTGGAGTTCTGGCTCCTGTCCTCAATCAGTTCAAGTGTCCTCTGAAACTGTGTCAGTGAGACTCTCATCTGGCGCAGGGCGACAACCCGTTTTACATCGTTGTTCAGCAGGGCACGCACCTGATCGGATACGTTATGCAGACCTGACAACCCCTGAAAACCTGCAAGAAGAAAACCTCCGGTCACCAATAGATAGATCAGTATCAGCTTAAGCCCCAATGAGATTCGCAAACGTTGCTCCTTTCAGGACGCCGGTTTCAGTTGAAAGCAACCGGCACCGTAACTTGCTCCCTTACCGATCTGCAACAGACTTCCGAGGTGGAGTATCCAGAGGATATCCGACAAACCAGACCCCGCCAACTCGAGTCGACCGGTCACACCACCCAGATCCTGACGGCCGGAAAGAGTTCGCCAATCCTCCCATTTGAGAGAGCGGGCAACTACCTCCACCTCTCCGGCAGCATTGAGAAACACCATCGGATCATCAATCAATTCCAGTTCACAGTGGGCATAAAGCATACTGGTGACCCGCCGCAATATAAAGGGGAATATCTGTTCAAATTCAGGCTCGAATAACGGGCGTCCGTTGGAAAGGAGACGCGCCGGAGTCACAAAGGACAGCTGCAGGCTTTCAAACGGCTTCGCCTGATTCTCCAGCCACCAGCCACAATGGTTCACTGCCGGACTCAATGGTTCGTCAGGTTCTCCCGAATCCCACAGGAGCTGTCCATTTCCACTGGCATCCAAACTATCCACCATACGGACCCCAAACGGCCCTTTTCCCAGGAAAAGCCCTTGTTTCCCAAGGCGTTTCAGGGTTCTGAAAAAAAGAGAAAGCTGAGACATGCCACTGCCAAAAAACAACACCTCCAACGGAACCGTCTGCCCTGCGGAACAGGCACCGAAAGACAAAATCGGCGGAACCAGGACAAAACAGGGCGCCGGGCGCTGAAAACGTCTGCGAGCCACCGGGTCGGTCGCCAGCTCCGGTTCAAAAAGTTGCAGCGCCAGGCAACCCGGCGAATCGCTTGCAAGATCTTTTGCCGCCTGCAACAACCCACGTCGCAATCTCAGAAAGGCTTCCGGAGTCAGGTCAAAACTGTCTGAAAACTGTATATGGAAGATCAGGCGACAAAAATCAGCCCGATAGAGTTCTTCAGGAATGTTAAAATCCAATGGCATGAAGGCTCCCGGTCAGGATGAGACCCTGACAGTTGATTGCACCGCTCTGGGGTTTCTGTTAACGTAGGCCCCTTTGTTGATACGGAGAGACCATGTTCAAGTTTACCCTGCTGAAAACCGATTGTGACACTGCAGCCCGCCGCGGGACCTTTGAAACGCCTCATGGCGAGATTCAGACCCCTATTTTCATGCCGGTGGGGACAGCAGGCGCCCTGAAGGCCATGACACCCCAGCAGGTCCATGAGACAGGGGCCCAGATCGTCCTGTCCAACACCTATCATCTGCATCTGCAGCCCGGGGAAGGCCTTGTCAAAAAGCATGGAGGCCTCCACAATTTTATGAACTGGGACAAGCCGATTCTCACCGATAGCGGCGGATTTCAGGTCTTTTCCCTTCCCAACAAAAAAATTACTGAAGAGGGAGTGTACTTCAAAAACGAGCTGACCGGGAAAGAGATTTTCCTGGGGCCGAAAGAGGCAATGCAGATCGAAAACGACCTGGGGGCCGACATCATTATGGCCTTCGACGAATGCATTCCGTACCCGGCTACCCATAATTATTCCAAGAAATCGATCAAAAAGACCCTGCGCTGGGCTGAACAGTGCCTGAAACACCACGCCCGGGAAGATCAGGCCCTGTTCGGGATTGTCCAGGGGTCGATTTACGAGGATCTGCGCCGGGAATGCGCTCTTGCTTTGAGGGAGATGAATTTCCCCGGGTATGCCATCGGCGGGGTCAGCGTCGGTGAAGGGTTGGAGCTGCTGAAAAAGGTTGTTGACTATACGGCCCCCTTCCTGCCGGAAGACAAGCCGCGGTACCTGATGGGTGTCGGTCTGCCGGAGGACATCCTGGAAAGTGTTGAGCGCGGGATGGATATGTTTGACTGCGTCATCCCGACGCGTTATGCCCGCAGCGCCAGCCTCTTCACTCGGCGAGGTCGTATCCGCCTGACCAACAAGAACTTTCGCCGAGACATGTATCCTGTCGATCCCAGTTGTGACTGCTATACCTGCAAAAATTTTACCCGGGCCTACCTGCATCACCTCTTCAGGGCCAACGAAGTATTATCGGCGACCCTTTCCGCCATTCACAACGTCCGTTTTTACCTGAAAATGATGGAGGATGTCCGGACGGCCATTGACGCCGGCGATTTTGTGCGATTCAAACGCGAGTTCCTCGCAGAGTATCTCTCAGGGGGCTGATCCACATAGGACTTGATCTGCGGGTAAAGAAGAGGATAATGGAGGGTATGGACGAGCTCGTCAAATCAGCCAATGCCGAAGAGCTTTATCCCCGGATTGAAAAAGCCCTCAAGGCCGACACCGACCACCTGAAGATTATCCTGCAAGACCCGGCTCCCGAGGTTCTTTTTACTGCATTACGCAACACGAATCTTTCCGAAGATCATCTGATGATTCTTCTGAAAAGGCGAGACCTTCCGGAGAAACTGCTGGAAACGGTTGAACGCCTCCCTCAGGCTGCCGGGAGCCACCGCCTCCAGGTCGCCCTGGCGCAGAACGTTCAGACCCCGGCGACGATCCTCCTCAAGATTCTTCCGAACCTCCACCTGTTCGAGCTCGATCAGTTGACCCGCATCCCCGGAGGAACGCCCGACCAAAAGGCCGCGGCAGAGAGAGAAATCACCCGACGCCTTCCGATGACCCCTCTGGGGAATAAGATCACCCTTGCCCGACGGGGCACCCCGACCGTATTGAAAGGGCTTCTTCTGG
>JANQIN010000097.1 GCA_028282145.1 Thermodesulfobacteriota bacterium
CTGTTGCCAGGAGGTTCTGAGGCCCGACATTGTTCTCTTTGGTGAGATGCTGCCGCAAGCTGCCATGGTCCGCTATCAGAAAGTTCTGGAGACGCCGCCGGATCTGATCGTTTCCGTCGGTACCAGTGCGATGTTCCCCTATATCGCAGGGCCGATCGTTCATCCACCACAAGGGAGCCGAACCATCGATATCAATCCTGAGAACCATGATCTGACACCCTACGTCGACCTTCATCTTGACTGTACCGCGTGCGAAGCTCTTCCGATCATTGCTGCCGCCTGAGGCCCGAATAACCTCTCGAAATCATTGCATCCCCTACGGGATTGGATACACTGATAATCAAAATTACCCGTTTTCTGGAGGGAACAATGTCCAAAACCAAAATCATTCTGCTGGGCCTCGGTGTTCTGCTTGTCGGAGTCGTGGCGGCGGTGGTTTTTACCCTGTCCAACCTGGATTCCATCGTGAAACAGGTTGTTGAAAAGGCAGGCACACACGTCACCCAGACAAAGGTCAGCCTGGCGGATGTCAAAATCGGCCTTACGGAAGGAACCGGAGCCCTTTCGGGTCTTCGCATTGCCAACCCGAAAGGGTTTTCCGGTAATCCGATTTTCAGTCTGGGCACTATTTCCGTCAAGCTGGACACAGCGACGCTTACCCAGGATCCGATTGTGATCCAGGAAGTTCGGATCAAGGCCCCTCAGGTACTTTATGAGATTGATGAAAAAGGCAAGTCCAACCTGGATGCACTGAAAAAGAATGTGGCCGCGTCCACCGAAGGGTCCGGTGGAGCCCCCAAGTCGTCTTCGGATTCCGGCGGTACCGGCCCTAAGATTATTATCCGCAAACTGATTATTGAAGATGGCCAAGCCGACATCAAACTGAACGCTCTGGTGTCCAAAGATCTTTCCGCCAAACTCCCGCGGATTCAGTTGAACAATATCGGCCAGAAGTCGGGAGGTGCGACCCCGGCGGAAGTAGGACAAAAAGTGATTACCGCCATGACGGGCAGCCTGACGAAAGTGGTTTCCTCTCTGGGGGTTGAAAAACTGATCAGCAATGCCTTGACCGATAAGCTCGGTGGTGCTGCGGGGAAGATCACGGAAAAACTGAAGGTCGAAGGGGCGGAAGATGCGGTAAAGGGGGCAGGCGATGCCCTGAAAGGAATCTTGGGGAATTAACAGCAGAAGGGCATTCCACTCAGGTGGGGTGCCCTTCCCCGGACTCCGAAGCGTTCTGATCGCCCTGAGGCTTGTCCTGATCCCTGGCCACGGCATATTGATTGATCGCCCAGTATTCAAGCCAAATCATCGGGCGCGAAGAGATACGCTTTAAGTAGGTATCCACCACAGGATCATGCGCGGCATATTTACCGATGGCTTCCGTGGTCACTTCATCAACAGGCGACAGGCCATACAGCTTTTTTCGAATGCCCGATGGCTGGCTCCCCACCCAGAGATCAACCAAAGCCGACAGGACAAGCGCTCCGAAGACAGCCATTAAAGCCTTGCTGAACATCTCTCCAAGGGGATGGGGCCAACCTGAAAGTGCCCAGAAAAGATAAATAAGCGCGACTACGCCTTGCCAGATCTTTCGCTGTCCCCAAAACTCGTAAAACTGCAGGCGATCCCTGAGTTCTTGTTTCCACGTGGAGATCTCTTCCTGCGTCGGAGGCGGGCTGTTTAAATCGAAACCTGGGAAATCGGATTGCATACCAATGGTAATCAATGCGTGCTTACTGGACCGGTTGCCCCAAACCAGGACCGACCTCAAGGGTAAACTCCTGTTTGGCAAACCCTCCATCGGAATCGTTAGCCAGAACAACCACTTTAAACAAACCGGTCTGATTATCGGCAGGCGCCCAAGTGATTAAACCGGTATCGCGGTTAATGGACAGGCCTTGAGGGCCTTCCTCAATTTCATATTCAATGGCGTCCTCGTCAGGATCTTCGACCTGAACTTGATACGTATAGGTCCCCTCTTCAAAATTACCCTCGGGTGAAGAAACAATCGCCGGGAGAGCATTTACAACGGGGACAACAGCCGACGGATAGGCATCGCCTTCCCCATCATCATCCGACGGTGTTACTTCAAGAAGTATCTGGTCCCCTTTCTTGAAGAAACCTGCAGGGAGGACTTCATCAGTGATATCATTGATCTGTTGCCCGTTCACAGTCCAGGCATAGTCAAGGGATACCGCATCCCCATCCGCATCGACAACCGCCACGTTGGCTTTAATGTCTTGCCCTGTTCTGATGGGGACTGTGTCGAATTCTATACCTGTCACGACCGGGAGCCGATTCTCCTGTTCTTCCCGAAAAAACGGTCCTGGAGTGTTTTCTTCTTCACCCTCGTCTTCCAAAAATTCGTCGTCTGAGACGCCTTCTTCCTCGCCCAATACACTCACTTCCTCTTCGCCGCTCTCGTCTATACTTTCATCATTCTCAGCGGTAAGACAGTTTACAGCCGAACAGGTAAACAGCAGGCAACTGATCAAGAGTACGTTTGCAATCCTTCTCATAGATACCTCCATACGGGCCGATGCGCCCTTATATATCAGAAACTTATCTGAATTAAAGGTATTTTACAAGATACCAGACGCTGCGCTGTAGAGAAGATCGATCCAACGGATCATCATGTATCGGTTAGACCTTGCCGTATCTGCAACAGGCGTCGATCCTGCCTTTTCATATCCACGCAGACAGGCGCCGGAGGTCATTTTAAACCCTAAACCCTGACAAAAAAGGAGCCGATTTGTTATATTTACCCCTGACACTGTATTCCCCGCCTGAGAGGCCCTTTTATCCATGGAAATCACACTGACAACTCCTGCCCTTCTGTTTCCGGCAGTTTCTTTGCTTCTCCTGGCGTACACCAATCGTTTTATGACGGTAGCCACGTTGATCAGAAGTCTGTACGCTCAATGGCTCGATAATCACAATCATGTTCTGTTCGGTCAGATCAAGAACTTGCGAAAAAGAGTGATTCTGATCCGGAATATGCAGGCTTTGGGGATAGGGAGCCTTTTTCTTTGCGTGTTTTCCATGTTTTTGTTCTATACGGGACTCCTCCTCCCGGGTAAGATCGTCTTTGGCCTCAGCCTGCTCCTTCTGATGACCTCACTGGGTCTTTCAATCTATGAGATTCAGATTTCGGTTCATGCTCTGGACCTGCAGCTCAAAGATCTCGAGACTCCCAGGGAGCATGCCAGAAGAGCCAGGCAGCGGTCGGCAAAAGCCATCCTGTCCAGAGAAGAAGAGACTCCAACCGTCACCAACAGTGAATAAGTGGACTTGTTATGTGCCTGATCACCTTTGCCTATAATTACCACCCGGAGTACCCCCTTGTATTTCTTGCCAACCGGGACGAGTTTTTCCGACGAGAAACTGCGCCCCTAGGCTGGTGGGACGACGAAGCGGTTCTGGCAGGTCGAGATCTTGAAGCGGGCGGGTCCTGGCTCGGAGTCAATCGACAGGGGGATCTGGCAGCCCTCACCAATTTTCGTGAAGGGCAGCCCAACCTCGGACCGGCTCCCAGCCGCGGAGACCTCGTCCTTGGGGCCCTTTCATCCCCTTTGTCTGCCCCGCAATATTTTGCCACGCAAAAGGACAAACCCTACCGCGGTTTCAATCTCCTGGTTCATTCAAGCGGCGAATTTCACTACTTCAGCAACAGAGGCCGATCACAAACCCTGTCTGCCGGCGTCTATGGCTTGAGCAACGGGACTCTGAACAGTGACTGGCCCAAGGTCAACAAGGCCAAAGCATTGCTGACCCGGGCTCTGGAAGAGAAGAATCCTGAAGAAGACCAACCTTTCCTGGATCTTTTTCTGGATTCTGAACAGGCACCAGAGCACGAACTACCGCAAACCGGAGTTGGAAAGGTCTGGGAGAAGATGCTTTCTTCTATATTCATCCAAACGGAAGGATATGGTACCCGTTGCACAACCCTCCTCACGATCCACAGGTCCGGCACAGTTCGCATGACTGAGCGATCTTTCGATGAAAACGGCCGTGTTACCGGGATCTCCGCCTATGCATTCGAAAAGGAAGAAGCCTATGCCCAGGCTTAGTTATTTTTCCTTTTTTCTTCTCCTTACTTTTTTCGTGTGGGTTCCATCAGCGTCCGCCGAAAGAGTCAAGGTCAAAGTGGAACAGGAAAATTTCCGCTCTTCTCCGAACGGCAAGATTCTGGCTGTGGTCCAGAAAGGCACTGAATTCGTTGTCCGGGGCGAGAGGGGACGATGGTTGCGGGTTCAGTTGGCCGGGTGGGTCTGGCGCCCCCTTTCTCCGGCAAAGAAAAGGGCCGAACAGGATGCCACATCCGCCAGGGAAGCCAGAGAAGCCGCACCTCCCCCCCCGGTCGAACTATTGAAAACCAATCTTTCGTGGAAGGTTCAAGACTACCATCGTCAAAAAGGCCCCAAGAGATCCCATTTGGAGGTACAGCTTCAGTTTAGAAACCATACGGAACACACCCTTGGCGCTATTGAATACACGCTGCAACTGATGGACCGAACCGGGAGAGTGATCCTGGAGAAAAAATTTGACTCCGATGTCCTCGTTCCAACGGGGCAGATCGAGCCTGCAATCGTGACCCATCGCTGGGTCGAGCGTGGCGGACCCTCCGGCGAGACTTATCGCCAGTTACGTAAAGCCGCGGAAAAAGGCTCGCTTGAATCCAGAGTTGACATCCTGTCGGGATACTTTTTTGAGGTGGGACAAAAACCCCTTCAGGTCAATAGCCCCTAAAAGCGACAGTAAACATAGAAAGGCCGGGCAAAAGCCTGGCCTTTTTTATTGGTGGGCGGCACTGGGATTGAACCAGTGACCCTTCGCGTGTGAGGCGAATGCTCTCCCGCTGAGCTAGCCGCCCGAACTATGCGAAATTTATATCAATTCACGTACTGTTTGTCAACGCTGTTCACGGTTCTCATTTCCGTGAAAAGCCTTCTCAAGCGCTTCCGGCATTCGGCAGGGTTTTCGTTCTCGATTCAATACCATATGCGTGGTTTCGGCCGTTACAAGCAGGGTATCGTTCTGGTTAAAGACTTTATAGGAGAACTTGGCCACCTTTCCCCTGCCACGAACCAGTTGCGTTTCAAGGCGAATCAGATCATCGTAAACCGCAGGCTGGAGGTATTTAATCTCCGCCTTGACCACTACAATGATATAACCGGACTTTTCCACCTCAGCGTAGGGATATCCTGCATTCCGCAAGAGTTCACTGCGCCCCTGCTCAAACCAGACCAGGTAGTTGCTGTGATGGACGATCCCCTGAGCGTCCGTCTCTGCGTACCGTACCCGAAATTCAACGGTCGATTCAGTCATTCAAACCTCCTGAACCGGGACCATAACAATTCAGCTTGCAACGGTCAAAGAACAAATAAAAACGGCCTGCCCCGTGAGGGGGCAGGCCGTCTAATAAGTGCGGCTTGGGCTTCATGGCATCAGGATTTGATATCGCCCTGAAGACCGATAACAGCCTCTTTCATGGGAATATTCTTGCCGGAAGCCTGAATGGCCGTCTGGGCGATCTGGGTCATACCACTGCAGCAAGGGACTTCCATCCGTGCAACAGTGAGGCTTTTGATGTCGTTCTGCTGAAGTATCGCGGTCAGCTTCTCCACATAGGCTTGGGCATCATCGAACTTAGGGCAACCGACCAGCAGGGTACGACCTTTGAGGAAATCATCGTGGAAATCCGCATAGGCAAAAGAGGTACAATCCGCTGCAAGGAGGAGATCACAGTTCGCCAGGAAGGGAGCCTGAGGTGGAACCAGATGCAACAGAATCGGCCATTGGCGCAGTTGAGAGGGCCGCGAAACCGCAGGCCCTTCATCGGTAGCAGTCTCTTCAACGGTCTGGACACGGGAACCGGGACAACCCCCACTCTGAGAAGGCGCCGGTGCTGCGGCAAAGCTTTTAACTTGAGCAGAGGGGCAGCCACCGCCCTGGTGCGCCTGAGAATGGTCCACATGCGCGGCAGCCTTAGCCGGATCGGTGGCTTTCAAATGCTCCTCAACAGCGACTTCGTCAAATTCGTCGGCTTCACGCTCGATGATGGTAATGGCATCCAGAGGACAATCTCCAAGGCAGGCCCCCAGACCGTCACAGAGGTTGTCGGCGAGCAGTTTGGCCTTACCATCGATAATCTGGATGGCGCCTTCGGCACAACCGGGGACGCAAAGGCCGCATCCGTTGCATTTTTCTTCGTCGATATGGACGATTTGACGTTTCATGAACTGTCTCCTTTATGTGGGTAATGTGTGGTGTCGTTGTTTTATGGTGTCAGGTTACCCACCCTTTTGCGTTGGAACTTTGATACCGGTCAAAAAACGACCAAATCTCTTTTTTGTCGTTGAAACAGAGGTTTAACCTATTTCTCTATATTTTTGCACAGGTCAATTTAAAAAAGAAGGCGCCACATCAGATCCAAACGACCTCGACGGACAAGGCTTCGTCCGGAGTAACGCATGATCTCCTGAACCCTTTGGCGATAATCAGGTTTGAAACAATGAACCGGACATTTTTTGCAGGTAGGTTTGGGATCGAGAGGGCAGAGTAGTCGCCTCTTCCTGGCGTATCGCAGGAATTTCCGACATTCATTGCAAAGACGATCTCTGTCGTGAAAATCACGACAGTAGACCTGCGTAAAAAGGGTCAACACCCGAAGGTCTTTGCGCTCCTTTTTACTCAGTCTTCTGTTGTTTGGGAGGGGATTTGACATGAAGACAGTCTAAACCAACAACCTGCATACAGGATTGATCTATATCAAACGACGGGAACAGCTACACTTCGCGATAACAGAAAGCCGCGTCCTCAAGGCGATCCATATCCAGAAGGATAATCGTTTTTCCGTCGACTTTGATCAGACCATCATCGGAGAACTTACGAAAGGTTCGGGACAAGGTCTCACTCACCGTCCCCAGGTTGGATGCCAGCTGGCTCTTGGACATGGGAAGCTGTACCACATTACTGCCCCGGGTGCGCATTTCCAGCAGGGCACGGGCCAGGCGTGCCGGGACATCCTTGAACGTCAGATCTTCAATCTGTGTCGTAAACTGGCGCAGGAATCGGGAGAGACCGGCAATCATGTTGATCCCCATCTGGCTGTGCGTGTGCAACAGATTCAGAAAGGCATCTTTGGGAATGAACAGGAAAAGGGATCTCTCTGTGGGTTCGGCGTAGGCGGGGTACTTTCCGTTGCCGAAAATGGCTGCATCGGCAAAGGTCTGCCCAGGTTGGACGATATGAAGAATGCGCTCTTTTCCATCGGGGGAAAGTTTGTACACTTTGGCCTTCCCGGAAAGAACAACATAAAAGCCTGTGGCATCTTCCCCTTCTGAGAAAAGAAGCTCTCCCCTCGACGATTCACGTTTTTTACCGATATCTGCCAAAAGATCGAGCTCGTTATCGGTAAGACCATTAAAAAGATGACAGTTTTTAAGCGCTTCGCGAACATTCATAAGGCAAAGTATGACAGATGTCCTGAGCGAATTAAAGAGTAATTCCCGTATTTTAACGGAAACCGCCCTGGTGGAAACAAAAAAGCCCGCGCATTGTTGCGCAGGCTTTTCCTTAACTGGTGCCGAAGGGGAGACTCGAACTCCCACGGCCGTACGGCCACTAGACCCTGAACCTAGCGTGTCTACCAATTCCACCACTTCGGCGTCACGTTGACGGAGGCAATTTATAACAAAACGCCCCATCCAGTGCAACAGGTTTTTTTCATCCCATGCCGATTTTACAGTTTACCCGGTCTATTCCTCTCCGGGGCGCCTGGGCGGCACCCGTAGGACAGTGAACCGTTCGACAATCACAAGCCCGGGCTTGGCCCCTTTCGGGCGTTTCAAGAATCGGACCCGGGTCCATTTCACATCGACCAGAGCATCCAACTTCCCTTTGGAAAACCCTGCTGCAATGCCTGCAGCAAACTCCAGGTCGTCCCGTGACACTTCCTCACCCCGCGGGTTCTGTAAGATCACATGGCTTCCGGGAAGATCATGGGCATGAAACCAGTGATCGTCCGCCTTGGCGACCTCCCGGATCAAGAGATCGTTCAGGCGGTTGTTGGTCCCCCAGAAAACAGGGAAACCTCCGGGAGAGGTGGTCTGCCGAAGTGCGCGTACATGAGGTTTGGCGCGACGCGGTCCTTTGGCCGATTGTCGCAGATAGCCATGCTGCTCAAGCTCCTGTCGAATCCATTGAATCTCGTCGCTGGAGTTGGCCTCCTCAAGGGATTCAGACACCTCCAGAAGATACCTTTCTTCTTCGTGAGTCTCTTGCAGGCGTCTCTTCCTGTGGTCAGCCCCTCTTTGAATTTTTTTGGCTCGGGTGAAGTAACGCTCGGCGTTCTCCTGAGGCGTCAGTTTGCTGTCCAGCGGGACTCTGACCTCTTCCGGAGGATGGATGGAATAATCAACGAGGGTCGCTGCCGTCTCGCCGCGCACGATCTGATGGAGGCCTGAAAGGATCAGAGACCCGTAGCGTTGATATTCCGTGAGCTTGCCTGCTTCCGCTTCGTCCCGAGCTATTTCTTCCTTGCGACGCTTCATTCGTTTCAGCTGTTTCTGCACTGCCTGAATCAACTGGTCCCTTTCGGAACGGACACCACCCCTTTCGAGACGCGCTACTCCACCGTCATAAAACCATTGAAGTGCCTCGACGATTGAATCGAAGGCCTGCGCTTCCCGTAAATTTCCATGGGTTATCGGAACCACGGAAATACAGGGTCGTCCTTGAAACAGCCCACCGACAATCGAAGGCGGTGATTGGAGTTCCTCCAAGGTTTGTTTTAGGACCTCAGGGAGTCTTCCTTCACGGGCCGCTTGCCTGAACACCTCCTTGAGGAGAGGCGGCATCGGGTGAACCTTCTGTAGCCAGTCTTCGACATCCGACCCCTCAGGAAGTTGTACAAGGGCCCCTTCAAGAGTGGGCCGGTCTCCCGATGCGGGAAGATGATAGGGTATCCCGGCACGTAAAGGGCGTACATCGTCGTCAGGTGTCCTGTGAAGAACATCGGCAATGGTTCCATCCTCTTTCACCAGAATCAGGTTGCTCTTTGTACCCGTCAATTCCATGACCAGTCGGCAGGGTTCACCACGGGGCCCCGTCCCGGAGAAGGTCACGACGCGATCGTCTTTTGCCAACGTGACTGAACTCAATCGACGCAACCGTGCGCGAAGCAACTGGCAGAAACGTGGAGGCCGTTGAGGAACGGCTTCCACCTTTTCGGTGATATAAAGCCGTGCGTCCCCAGGTGTTGCATCCAGCACCACGCGAAAGTTCTCTCGACCGTTATAAATCTTCAGCATCAGGCGGTCTTTTCCCGGCTGTTGAATTTTATCGATCCGTGCCCCGTCCAGCATGGTCTTTAGGGCCTCAACCATACTTTTCAGGAGTAAAAATTCCATTTACCACCTCGAAACCGTGCTTCAACTGGCCTATTGTCGACTATTTCGCTTGAACAATAAAACTGTTCCTTT
The DNA here is from genome assembly GCA_028282145.1 of Thermodesulfobacteriota bacterium. Classification (GTDB taxonomy): domain Bacteria; phylum Desulfobacterota; class Desulfuromonadia; order Desulfuromonadales; family Geopsychrobacteraceae; genus JANQIN01. The sequence continues at coordinate 9,489 of JANQIN010000097.1, forward strand.
TATACTTCATTTTTGCTGAGATAGCTCCCGAAACCTCTTCTTGCCAGGCCGCTTATTATACAGTAAAACGTCTGTATTTAGGTTCTGATATCGAAGAGTTATTCAAGGGAGACAGCGCATGGCCGAGAATTGGAAGTCCGACACCATTGCAGTGAGGGGGGGCTACGAGCCTCAGGCGACCGAAGCCAATGTGGTTCCGATCGTCCAAAGCACCACCTTTCGTTACGACAGCGCCGAACATATGGCGGCCCTCTTTGATCTGGATTCCGCCGACCCGATGTATTCCCGGATCGGTAACCCGACCGTAGCGGCCTTTGAAAACAAAATAGCCCAGCTTGAAGGCGGCGTCGCCGCTCTTGCGACATCCAGCGGCCAGGCGGCGACAACCCTGTCGATTATGAATATCTGCCCCGCCGGGTTCCACCTGGTTGCTGCAAGTACGCTTTATGGCGGCACGTATGCCCTGCTCTCCAACACCCTTCCCAAGATGGGGGTTGAGGTCACCTTTGTCGATCCGGAGGCCACGGCAACCGAAATCAAGGCCGCTTTTCGCCCCAATACCCGGGCGATCTTTGCCGAGACCATCGGCAATCCCGGTCTGAATATCCTGGATTTCAGCAAATGGGGCACCTTGGCGAAAGAGATGGATGTCCCCCTGATCATTGATAACACCTTTGCTCCGATTCTCTGCAAACCGCTGGATTTGGGAGCGCATGTTGTTATCCACTCGGCCACCAAATATATCGACGGACACGCCACCTCGGTCGGTGGTGTGATCATCGACGGCGGCAACTTCAACTGGGACAACGGGAAATATCCGGAGCTGGTTGAACCGGATCAGAGTTACCACGGTCTCCAGTTTGTAGAGAAATTCGGGCCAGCGGCCTATGCTGTCAAGGCCCGTGTACAGTGGATGCGGGATATCGGCCCCTGCATGGCACCGATGAACGGCTGGATGATGAGCAATGGCCTTGAAACGCTCCACCTGAGGATGGAGCGTCATTGCAGCAACGCCCTCAAGGTTGCCCAGCACTTGCAAGATCATTCACAGGTCGAATGGGTCAACTATCCGGGATTGGAGTCCCATCCGACCCACGACCTGGCAAAGAAATACCTGCCCAAAGGCTGCAGCGGCGTTCTGACCTTCGGTGTCAAGGGTGGTCGCGAAGCCGGGGTTCGGTTTATGGAGGGATTGGAAATGATCTCCATGGTGGTACATGTGGCCGATGCCCGTACCTGCGTCCTGCATCCTGCCAGCACCACCCACCGCCAACTGTCGGACGAGCAGCAGATTGCCGCCGGTGTTCAGCCGGAGTTGATCCGGCTCTCCGTTGGCATCGAACATATTGATGATATTCTGGCGGATATCGATCAGGCATTGGCCCGATAACCGAAATCCTGGAACAGGATCACGGCGGGGTGCCTGACGGCACCCCGTTTTTGTTGGGGGAATCCGCTCAGAATCCAAACACATCGAAGGAGTTGTATATGAGCGAAGACATCACCTATGGCCTTGGAACCCAGGCTCTTCATGCCGGCCAGGTCGCCGATCCGACCACTGGGTCCCGCGCGGTTCCGATCTACCAGACCACTTCTTACCAGTTCAACAGCAGCGAACATGCTGCCAACTTGTTTGCACTGAAGGAGATGGGCAACATCTACACCCGCCTGATGAATCCGACAACAGATGTTCTTGAGCAGCGCATGGCACAGCTCGACGGTGGCGTCGGTGCCTTGGCTCTGGCCTCGGGCTCTTCGGCCATCACCCTGGCAATTCTCAACCTGGCCCAGTGCGGTGACAATATCATTACCACCAGCTACTTGTACGGTGGCACTGCGAATCTGTTTCGTCACACGTTCAAACGGTTTGGGATTACTGTCAAATTCGTTGACACAAGTGACCCGGCCAACGTGGCTGCCGCCATCGACGACAACACCAAAGCGGTCTTTATGGAGACGATCGGCAACCCCAAGAACAACGTCAACGATTTCGAGGCCATCGCCAAAGTCGCCCACGACAACAACCTGCCCCTGATCGTGGACAATACTGTGGCCACCCCGGCACTGTTTCGCCCCATCGAGCACGGAGCCGACATCGTTGTCTACAGTCTCACAAAATTCTGCGCCGGTCATGGCACCAGTATCGGAGGTGCGGTCGTAGACAGTGGGAACTTCGACTGGTCCAGTGGCCGCTTCCCGGAATACACAACGCCCGATCCCAGCTATCATGGTCTGGTGTACCACGAGGCGTTAGGCAACCTGGCCTATATCCTGAAGATGCGCATTACCCTGCTGCGGGACATGGGACCGGCTCTCTCTCCTTTCAACGCCTTTCAGATACTTCAAGGCCTCGAGACCCTTCACGTCCGAATGCCGCGCCATACTGAAAACGCCCTCAAACTGGCACAGTGGCTTCAAAACCAACCCCAGGTCGAGTGGGTTAACTACCCGGGGCTGAAGTGTCACCCCGACCACACAAATGCCCAAAAGTATCTGCCTGATGGAGCCGGAGCTATCCTCGGGTTCGGGATTAAAGGGGGAACCGAAGCCGGCACTCAATTTATCGACAGCGTCCAGTTGGCGAGCCACCTGGCTAACGTCGGCGATGCGAAAACCCTGGTCATTCATCCGGCCAGCACGACCCATTCCCAACTGACTCCCGAAGAGCAAGAGGAGGCAGGTGTTTCTCCCGACTATGTTCGCGTATCCGTTGGCATTGAAGATATCGACGATGTCATCGCCGACTTCGCACAGGCATTAAACAAAGCTCAATAGGTGTTTTTTAAGACGATGAACTTGACAGCCCTGCCAAAAAAGGCAGGGCTGTTTTGCGTCCGAAGGGATTCTCGACTACACTGATATGGAACTCCAACCGGGAGCGCATCATGACCTTGACCCGACTGACACTGAATACGACCGTGGCCAATGTGGATGCACTCAGCCATGATTTACACCTTCTGATGCAACAGACCCTGGATATTCCTCCAGAGGAGCGGCTGATCCTCATCGATGAAAATCCGGAATCGTTTTTTTCTCCCACCGATCAACCAGGACCATTCGCCTTATTGGAAATAACGCTTAATCAGGAGCTGGAGACCCAAACCCGGGACAACCTCTTCCGACAGGCGACTGTCCTCCTTACACACCACGGCATTCCTTCATCCAATCGCCGAATTCTCCTGCGCCATATCCCCTTGGAAAATTGGGCCTGAAGAGCCGTAAATTCTTTTGTCCCCGATTCAGAGGGATGTTACCCTCTGGAACATGAAAAAATCGTGCCTCCATATCGTCCTTATTGAACCGGAGATTCCTCCCAACACGGGCAATATTGCCCGTCTCTGCGCCGCCACCGGTACTCAGCTCCACCTGGTAGGAAAACTGGGGTTCTCCATGGACGACAAATACCTCAAACGTGCAGGGCTGGATTACTGGCCTCATGTAGAGCTCCACACCTGGGCCAGTCTGGAAAAACTCCAATCGACCTTCCCGGAGAGACGGTTCTGGTTGACGTCCAAAAAAGCCACAAAATCCTACGCTGATGCCGGCTACCAACCCGGAGATTTTATTGTTTTCGGCAAGGAGAGTTATGGACTCCCGGAGGAACTGATGGCCCGACATCCCGACGATTGCATTCGAATTCCTATTCGTTCGGAGGCCGTGCGATCTCTCAACCTGTCAACCAGTGCCGGTATTCTCCTTTACGAGGCACTTCGCCAGACAGGGTTGTTGGAGGAATTGTGAAGCTGCTGGACCGTGTCAGGGAGAGCTGCAGTCGCGTCAGTCAAAGCAGTCGTTCAGTACGCATCCACCCCGACGGCCTCATCCGTTTTACAGACAGCCTCCAAGGGCATTCCGTGAACGCACCTCCGCCGGACCCCACCCGGCACCTGCTGGATCAGGGAGAAGACACACTTGCCTTCTTCCTGGTTCTGGACACCGTCAACTTTGGCTCGGGCTGGTTCCCGCACCTCCATAAACCGGATGGGCTTTCCGGGTATTACACCATCGCAGGGGCTCTTACCCGCTGGTGTCGGCAGCAGGGTGTCCCTTCCCCTTCAACTCTGGAAAGCCTCTCTCTGAAACAGTGCCAACAGATCTTCGACCAGCCGGATGACCAAGGCCCAAGAACAGATTTGATGACTCACTTTTGTCGTGCACTTAATGAGTTAGGCAGCCTTATCTCGAACCGCTATCAAGGGCAATGGACGGGTTTATTGTCCGACGCCGACGGATCGACGGATCGGATGGTCGAAAGGCTGTTTACCCTCCCCAGCTATCAGGATGTGGCCACATACGACGGGCAAAAAGTCTACTTCTTGAAACGGGCCCAGATCGCGGTTGCCGATCTTCATCTGGCCTTTGGTGGAGAAGGGTACGGCCGCTTTTCCGATCTGGATCGGCTCACCCTTTTTGCCGACAATCTGGTGCCCCATGTCCTGCGAATGGGAGGCGTTCTGGAATATGAACAGGCCCTTGTTCATAGAATTGAACAGGGGGAACTGATTGAGGCCGGTTCTTCGGAAGAGATCGAAATCCGGGCCTGTGCCGTGACAGCGGTGGAGCAGATGGTGACACATCTCCAGCAGAAGGGCCATGACGTGAACGCCATGGCCCTGGATGGACTGCTGTGGCATCGGGGGCAGGATCCGGTCATCAAGGCCCA
>JANQIN010000007.1 GCA_028282145.1 Thermodesulfobacteriota bacterium
TTTTCTTCAGCCGCCCCGTCCCCGCAGCAACTTTCCAGGAGATGGTGGACCAACAACAATTCAGATTAGTTGCTGCTGACGGCTCAAATCAGATAGATAAATTTCCTCCAACCAATTGAAGAGAAAAATAACCTGATCTGTAGCGAGAAAAACTTGAAGCAAACATGCCTGACACAAAATATCGTGCAACGGGTTTCTCATCATGCAAATAACACAACCAATGATGTTTTATTCTGGTTTCAAAAATAAGCTATTGTAAAATTGAGCAAAATCATCTTTTTTAAATTTTCTTATTGCACGATACTCGATTGCTCTTACCATTGAGGATAATAACTTTTCTCATTTGAATAATATTTTTATCCGGTTGTGACGTTAGACTGTACAACGATCATCCGGCTGAAATACCATCACTTTCAACGTCATTTTTAATTCCAGGTAAGCTGCCTGGAAGAGACCCGACAGTTTCTCTAACACATCCATTGCGAAGCTGCCGAGCCATGGTTCTGTAACTTTTCGTATGCTCCTTCACTCTCTCTGCAGACGTGATAATGACGCTGCAGAAAAGAACAAAAGGATCACCAATGGCTTCTTTCAAAGGTGTGCAAGGTGTTTTAACGGTCCTGGAGGACTTCTTCAAAGCGAGGCTTCCAGCGGAGTTGAGCGAAGGTCCAACTAACGCGCGGGTGAGCCTGCTTGGCAGTAACGATCTGGCCAACAAACTCAACGGTAACCTTCTTGGTGTCTACCTCTACCGGATCACCATCGACGATCACGGCCGTTCCCGATTTTTCAAGCCGCAAGGCGTCGATAATGGTGCCGCCCAGCCCGAGTTGCCGGTAAACCTGCATTTTTTACTGATCGCCAACGCCAGCAGCGCCACCACCGAGGCGGATCTGATGAGCTGGGCCATGGTGGAACTGGCCAATCACAGCCAACTGGATATCTCCCACCTCCAGACCAGCGATGATGAGTGGGGCCAGACGGAAGTGATTAACATCACTCCGGTTGATCTGACCACGGAAGATCTCATGAGGATCTGGGATGGCTTTGAAACCCCCTATACCATCGCCATGGCCTATGTCGCCAAAACCATCCGTCTGCGCCTCAACAGGCAACGCACCGAGGGACCCGACGTAGTGAGCAGGGTCTTGGCAACAGGAAGGATGCCATGAGTGCAGCAGAATTGAAAATTTTGGAAACCACCGTGCTGCATGCCAGTGATATAATCTACTGGCTTGATGGTACGACTGGAGCAACCATCGGAGAAATGCAACGGCTCGACCATACCTTAGTTTTTGATTTATCCACGATACCTGGTGACGTCAAAGTACGACAGGCTCCAGGTAAAACGATTCTCTGGCGCCATCAGGCCACAACCATCATTCCGGGAGAAGCTACTGAAGCTGAAAGAAGCTTTGTCGATGGAGGCTCTTACCTGCTCACCGGGACAGCCTACGATACCAAAGGCTACTACAATCCACGGACTTTTTCCGTCACTCTGGGAGCGAATAGTGTTCCCATTGGTGGCCAGGGAATGATCGTCTATCCCACCCCCCTTGGCACCCGATTTGGTAAAGGCGGAGGGCTTGTCGCTTCCCTGAGATTTGTTAGCGATGAGAGGCTGGTGGCTTGGGCACTGCTCACCGCCACGGTTATCGTGCCAGGAATTGGCAGCCAGATCTATCGTGCCCAGACGGACCAGCATGGCGATGTGCATCTGCCCTTGCATCGCCTGCCCCCACTACCAGAAGGTGTAACGGAATACAGTGTTGCGTTAAGCGTGGAGGCATCGCTCACCGCCAGCCCGGAAGAACCAATCAATACAGATGATCTGGTACCTATGGATCTTGAGAGTCCGTCGGTTGCCGGTTCTTTTGCCAACCCCATTACTTTTGCCATTAGACCCGATGAAATTCAAGCCATTCGATCCGCTAATAAACGTTACTTGGCCGTCCAGACAAGTTGACCGTAGACGAAAAGGAGAAGATTATGCCTGAATATTTAGCCCCAGCCGTTTATGTAGAGGAAGTAAGTTTTCGAGCAAAATCCATTGAAGGGGTGGGGACCAGTGTTGCAGGTATAGTTGGCCCCACGCGTTTCGGGCCTGTACGGGGCAAACCGGAGGTGGTTACCAGTTTTGCTGAATTCACCCGTATCTACGGTGATGTCCAGAATCTGTCTTTTGGCGGCTCTGGCGTGCTCAATCACACCGCCATGGCGGCTAAGGCCTTTTTTGACGGTGGCGGCAAACAGCTCTTCGTTGCCAGGGCGACGAATTACTCCCAGCCTACAGATGGTTTTGCCGCTGTCGCCGACGGCAGCAATAACGTCACATTCAGCAGCAGGTTTCCCGGGGCAATGGGCGATTTTACCCTGGAGGTTGAGTGGCGCGATAGTGAAAACCTGTTGCAATCAACCGTTACCTCAGCACCGGCCGAAGGTGAAGTCGTCTTTCTCGAGGCAACCGGTCTGCCCGAGGATGCGGTGGCCAGTGGCCTGTCGAGTGCTCATTTCCCGTTGGATATTCGCGGCTTGGTACAGCGCAACGGCGACCACTATCAAATAGTCGACGACCTCTGTGTTCTGGATCCGGACAATGGCGCCACGATTGCGGCTGCGGATCTCGAGTCAGGTGGCAACCACCTGGTAGTGGCCAACATGGTCGTTGATGGCGACACCACCATAACCTACACCCGGGTTGTCGCCAAAAGACCCACCAGTGGTCCACTTGAAGACGGCACCTCCGCAGTTCTTACATTCAGTGAGGAGACAGACCTCTCCGACTTTTATACCGGTAATCACTGGGGAACCCTGACCACCCTGCGGGGAACGCTCAATGCTGCGGGAACCATATTCACCGTGGACGGCAGCGGTTTGAACACCGGGGTTGCCGCGGCCATCGATCTTCAGCTCTCGGCACTGGCCGCTGCACCGGATAGTGTTCGAGCCATGATGGTTCAGCGGACTTTTGACCTAAGCGTCAGAAACGGTGGTGCTAATGGGCCGGTGATCTACAGCTACGGTAATATTTCCAGCACACCCGATGGTGACAACAGCCTGGCCAGCGTAATGGCTGCCGATCCTCAGAAAAGCTACGACAAACTCACCAGCCCGGTCCAATGTGCTCTTGCTGCCAGTATCACCGGCGAGGATGTCATGACGGCACTCTTCGAGATGTTTGATGCTGGTGCGATGAACCCGGCACCAGGTTCTGTTGAAGGGCCACGTTATTTAATTACTCTGAGTGGCGGCGGCGATGGTAATACACCCGCGGCAGTACATTACGGGGGTGTTATCGATGAGGTAAACGGTTCCACCGGCTTTAGCGCATTGGAAGATATAGAAGACATCGCCATTGTCCTGGCGCCGGCCGCGGCGGCGGACAGCACCAATCACCAGGCTGTCGTCGCCGAAATGCAGAAGCATTGCCGTAAAATGAAGTATCGGGTTGGCATCGTTGACAGCCGCGAGGCCATGTCACTCTCGGACATACGAGAGTTCCGCTCAAACTTCGACGACTCCCGTCTGGCCCTTTACTATCCCTGGGTGGTGGCCGCTGATCCACGAGGCATCAACCCCACGGTCAATCTGCCGCCAGCCGGTTTCATAGCAGGAGTCTATGCCAATACCGATGTCACCCGCGGCGTCCATAAGCCGCCGGCCAACGAAACGGTTATTGGGGCGTTACGATTTGCCCAGGATATCAATCGTTTTCAACAGGAACTTTTGAATCCCAATGGCATTAACTGTCTGCGTTCATTTCCCGGACGCGGTCATCGGGTCTGGGGTGGACGCACCCTTTCCAGCGACCCGGAATGGAAATACCTCAACGTCCGCAGGTACTTTCTCTATCTGGAACGCTCCATTGATAAATCAACGCAGTGGGTCATCTTCGAGCCCAACGGTGAACAGCTATGGGATAATGTCAGAATCACCGTAGAAGATTTTCTTTACAACGAATGGGTCAACGGCCGCTTACTGGGCAGTGCCAAATCCGCCTATTTCGTACGGTGTGACCGCAGCACCATGACCCAAAACGACCTGGACAACGGTCGCCTGGTCTGCGAGGTGGGGGTTGCGGCCCTGAAGCCGGCGGAATTTGTCATCTTCCGCATCGGCCAAAAGACCGCTGACAGCTGAAACAACTTATTCGTCTACAACTCTTGATCATATATAATCTGAGAGGAACACACCATGGCAACGTTTCGTGAAACTCCATACTCCGTTTTTAATTATCTGGTCAACCTTGGCGATGGCACCGAGGGTGATATCGCCGGCGGCTTTTCCGAAGTTTCCGGCCTCAATGCCGAAGTAACCGTGGCGGAATACAGAAACGGCAACGCGCCGGTGAATTACGTCAGAAAAATTCCCGCTATCCATAAGGCAGGAGATGTCACCCTCAAGCGGGGGGTTATCGGTGCAGAGAATCTCTATGAGTGGTTGAACCAGATCCGCGACGGCGATGTGACCGCCAAACGCAATGTCACGATTAAGCTGAAAAGCGAAGATCCCACAAGTTCTTCAGCGGTGGTGACCTGGAAACTGATTAACGCCATGCCGATCAAGTGGACCGGCCCCACTCTCACTGCCAAGGGCGGCAGCGATGTGGCCATCGAAGAGTTGGTACTGGCTGTAGAGCATATCGAACAGGAATAAGATATTCATGACCCAGGAAATGCTTGCCGCCCGTATAACTCTCACCCCGCGTCCAATGCGGCAGCGGGAAACGGTGCTGGAGGTGGCCATGCTGGGCCACTGTCCAGGGCCAGTGCGTCTAGAGAGGCTGTTGGCGCGTCCCGGCGTGCTTGAGGAGATGCGCAGTGTTGGTTTCGGCAAGGCTGTCGATCATTTGCTGGGCAACAGCCCGGAGGAGCGCATCAAAAACCTGAATCATCTGCCCATACCCCTTCGTTCCAGTGCCGAGTTTCATGATATTTTTCCCAAGGCAGACAGCACCGATACGGAATATCGAAGCTTACTGGCGGGAGAGCGAGCCTGGCTTCCCGGCTGCATTGATGATTTCTTTGCCAATGGCGGTCAAAAACTCTGGGTGATCAAGATTCCCGAACAGGAAGATCAGCAGGGCTTTTTTGACCCAGGCAGTACCAATCTCTGGGTGTTGGATCCTCCGGATATGCCAGTTCCGCCTGCCTTTCCATCCCCCAAGACTGAACTTTTTCGTGACACCCACACCCTTCGCGGTTTATCCACCGCTCTCGTTATCCCTGGCCTCGGCACGATTACCTTTCCAGATCTCGAGCGGTTGCAGATCCCAGCCCAGCTCCCGGATATTCCCCGGGTACGCCTTGACAATCCCGATCCACAATTTTTGCCCTGTGCAGTCTCCCTGGCCGATGATCATCGTGAACGCCGCAACACCCCGGAAATGGAGAGCCGTGAAATGGAGCCACCGGCTGAGTTGAGCATGCTGCTGCAGCGTATTCTCCCGTGGCTGATCAAGTATCGTCCGGATATTCAGTGTCTGTTGACCCTGCCGCTCAGCTATAATTCGGCCCTGGACAGCCCTGGGGCAAGCACCCCGGCACTGGAGCTGATCCGCCAGCTCCGCGACGGCAACAATGGTAATCATCTGCGCAATATTCAGTTCCTCTTTCCCTATCTGCGCAAGACGGATTCATCGCTTGCCAGCCCTGTCGGTGTTATCTCAGGAAAACAAGCCTCTCAGGCCCAAGCTCATGGTCCCTGGCGGTCAATCGCCGCACAATCCCTGGAAACCGGGGGATTGCCTTTTCCACCGTTGTCGATTGCTGAAACAGTCGAATTGCGCCGGGATCCGGGAATCTGTGTGCTCCAACAGTCCAACGGTCGCGTCCAACTCGATGATGAGCGGCTGGTCATCCCGGCATTGCCTCCCGAAGACTATGGAAATGCTGATAATATGAGCCGCTTCGATGGTTATCGCTCTGCCGAGATAATGCGTCTGCTCGGCTACCTCCGCCGCCAATTGCAACGTCTGGGTGAACAGCTTGTTTTCAATCTGGATTATCGGGATCCCAGACCGAAATTATTGCTTGAGCGGTTTTTCCGGCAACTTCAGCAACGTGGTGGTCTGCGGGGAACAACAGCGGAGGAGGGCTTTCAGATTAAGGAAATCGACACCCAGGAGGGGGCCATGATCTACGAGATCATGATTGCCCCGGCACTGCCCATCGATCGTGTCCACCTCACCTTTACCAACATGCAGGGTGAATGGCAGGGGGAGGTGAAAAATGTCTGAGTTCGTGCCCTTCCGTTTCAAGGTCAACCTCTACAACAGTGACAGCAATCAACTGTTATGCAGCGGCAAATTCAGTGAGGCAACCGGGTTCGAGCTAACCATGGAACCCAAAACCATCCAGGAAGGAGGACGAAACTGGGGAGAGCTGCAACGCAGCGGTCTCACCAAGTTTTCACCGATCATCCTGAAAAGAGGGGTTACCACGATCAATGATTTATGGAGTTGGTTTGATGCCACGACCCGTGGTTCAAATTACGGCTATCGCCTCCACGGGGAGATCATCGTCCTCGGCAACCCAGGGAAAGACAAAGCGGAAAATCCGGTCATGACCTGGCATCTGGAAAATGTCATGGCAACGAAATTTAAAGGACCTGATCTCAACTCTACGGCTAATCAGGTGGCAATTGAAGAAATCCACCTGGTCCATGAAGGCCTTGAGCTTGAACGATCCGGAGCCACCGACACGGGCAGTGGGAGCTAGAACAATATGATGAACATCGAACATGGCAAACTCATCCCTGTTTCCGGCAACAACAACACCCCCGATATGGAGAATGCGGTTGATGTGCAATTCAATCCCGTTTCATTGAAGGTGACGCTCTCCAATACTCTGAAGGAAAATGAACGGGGCGGCAGCAGCCGGGCGGCCCAGTTTGTTGATAAAAGCTCCTCCAGTCTTGCTGTGGAGTTGCTCTTTGACACAACCTATATCAATACCAACGAAGGTGAATCCCAAAACGATATCGAACAGGGGTCCGATGTGCGGGACCAAACCAAAAAAATAGCCGAACGTTTTGTGAAGCCGGTGGAAGCGGGCGAAGAAATGGAAGCGCCAAAACGTTGCCTCTTTCAGTGGGGCAGCTTCGAATTTGTGGGCATGGTGGAAAACTACGAGGAAACCCTGGACTACTTCTCCAAGGAGGGGCGTCCCCTGCGCGCCAAGGTGGTTTTAAAACTCAAAGAGGACCGCTATCAGTTCAGACAGCGTCGCGACGGTGTCGCCGCCGCTCAGCTGGACACCCCAACCCTCTCTCCCACCGGCAACAATGACAACGGTACCAGCCAACACACCAACCCGGTACCGGGTGGGAGCAAGGGAACTGGCAACTGGCGGGACACAGCACTCTACAACGGTATTGAAAATCCCCGTCTGCCGAACGCCTCAGTACTGGCAGTCCCAAAAGTATCCGCCGGAGCCTCTGTAGGCGTTAAGGTTAGTGGCACCAGCGTGCGCAGTACCTTTGCAGCACAACCTCCCGCCTTTTCATTCGGTGCTTCAGCCAGTCTCGGCACCAAAGTGGCCGGTGCCTTTGCAGTTGGTGGGAGTTCAGGTGGTCTTGCCAGCAGCGGAGGATTAGGCTTGCAAGCCGGAACCACAACGACATCTTCAGCCAGTTCGGTCAACGTGGATTTAGGGGTGGGCTTTGAATAGCAGACCCTTTTCAAAACAGGAAGAAATATGCCCGTCATCATCGAAGAAATAATTGCAGATATCCAGGAGCCGGTAACCAGACCGTCTGAGGTTCTTCCGGTTGCAGAGCAACAGCCTCTTACCCAGACGGAGATGGAACTGGTCCGCAGGCTGGAACGTATCCGCCAGCGCCAGGAGCGCTTACGGGTGGATTAATAAAAACAATACCATTGTATAGCGGTCAACAGGTATGCCAGAGGATGCCTTTGTAAATATTCGGCCCGTGTTTTCGGTGGATGGCAGGCGACGTGATGACCTCAGCGAGGCGCTTACCGGAATGGTGGTCAACCTGCCGCTGCATGGCTGCAGTCATGGTGAATTGAGCTTCACCAACTGGGGTACACCGGAAGGCAGCCGCGCTCCATCCTACCTCTTTAACGATATTGGTCTGGGAGCGGAAATGGAGATCGAAATGGGGCAGCCCCAGCAAACCAGAATATTCAAGGGAGAAGTTACCGCCATTGAAGAAGAGTTTGGTGAAGGGGCGCCTATTCTGACTCTGCTCGTTCAGGACAAACTTCATTTGCTGGCCCGTTCCCGCCAGAGCCGCAGCTATGAAGAACAAACTGTTGACGATATCGTCCAGGCCATTGTGAGTGAAGCGGGTTTACAGGCGGATGTACAGGTTTCGGATATCAATGGCACCTGGCATCAACTCAATGAAAGTGATCTGGCGTTTCTCCTTCGCCTGCTGGGACGCTTTGATATTGGTCTGCGCCTGGATGGCGACACCTTTCGGGCAAAACCGGAGGAACCCGATGCTGAGCCTGTGGAATTGAGCGCTCAGGACAGCGCTCTGAAGATACGATTGTTGACAGATCTCAATCATCAACCCGCCTCTTCCCAGGTCCTGGCGTACAACACGGCCATTGCTGAGGAAGTGGACCACACCTCTGAGACCATGACACCGCAACCCTCGGCCACCAGTGCCGTCGACACTCTTTCGCAGTTGGGTTGGCCCGGAGATGAAATTGTTCCTCAACCGACAGCTCGTAATCAAAGGGAAGCCGAAGCATATGCCACTTCCCACTTTCGCAGACAAGCCAAACGTTTCATTCAGGGAGATATCATCTGCCGGGGAGAGCCTACGCTCAAGAGCGGTCGGGAAATCGACCTCACCGGCGTTTCCCCCCGCCTGCGCGGAATATATCAGGTAGTACACTGCAGTCACCGTTTTGATGGGCAAAACGGCTTTGAAACCCATTTGAAAGTAAATAAAGCGGATTGGGAACCGGAATCATGAATGTTCACAGCCTCGGTCATCTGCACAGCATGCAACTTGCACGTGTCGTCGAAAATAATGATCCCGAGGGCCGCGGCCGGATAAAGGTGCAGCTGCAATCCGTTCCCATGGAAATATGGGCCAGCATAGTCGCACCCTCTGCCGGCACCGGATACGGAGCCAGTTTTGTTCCGAAAATTGATGAAATTGTGGTGGTGGCCTTCATCGATCAGGATTCTCCTCTCATCCTCGGCAGCATCTGGACAGGCAGCGACAGCCGGCCGGAGGATGCTGACCCGCAGGAAGATCATTATGTCATCCGTAGCCCGGAAGAAACAGTACTCGACTTCGATGACAGCGATCCCAAAGTGGAACTGCGCACCCGCTCCGGATATCGCATCACTATAACCGAGAGCGGCGGCGGGGAAGTCAAGATTGAACGGGGTGGGCAGAGCGTTACCATGACCTCCTCCGAGATCACCATTGACAGCGCCGGACCGGTTAATATTAACGCCACAACGGTCAATGTTTCAGCCAGCATGGTGCAGGTTGATGCGGCGATGTCAAAGTTTAGCGGCGTCATCCAGTGCGACACCATCATTGCCACTTCGGTGGTAGGCACCTCCTATACCCCGGGGGCAGGCAACATTTGGTAACCGCAAATATGATGAAAGAACAGGTAAACAGCATACTTACCTCTCAAGGATAGAAAATGACCAAAGCTCAACTCAGCCAGAATCATCATAAGGTTCGCCTTCGTCCTCCTTTTTTCCAGAAAAGCATGGAGGCTGCCCTGCTCCGCTACCTCGATCCAGACTTTATTGGCCGCTTCCAACAGGATGTGTTGAAAAAGCGCTTCGATCAGGTCCAGTTCTCCGCCTGGGTGGAGGAGGAAAATACCAGCCAATTTGACAACAAGCCGGTATTGCGCCTGCCCACCCATCGTACCTTTCATCTGGTCTGCTGCGAGGTTGTTTGCGAACGTTTCGGCCTGCCGGCCTTGGATCCAGCGCAAATCACTTCCTCCGGCTTCGTCATTCGCCGCCTCAGAAATGGCGAAGAACAGGCCTGGATCATGGAAGATGGGGAACCGATCGGTTGGCGTCCCGTTACCAGTGAACTTAAAGACCCCGACCTTGATCGGCGTATCTGTGCTAACGGGACGTTGAGTCAGCCGAGCAACCAATTCACCTACAATGGTGAACAGACGCATCCACTTCACCCGCTCACCACCAGATGCGAAAAGGACAAACGCCACACCATGCTCTATGGTTACGTTCCCCTGGGAGGCAACTATTACGAGCGGGATGCGGACACGCTCTTCGATGAAGAGAGTCAGAAGGAAAGCGCAACCATCACCGCCCGCTCTCTATCCTGGCCCTTCGGTTACCAGGGAGGAAAAGAGCAGAAATGGACAGAGAACAGTTCTCTCCAGATTGCTGGTGGTATCCCCACTAAAGAGATGTTTGAACTCCTGCGGCTCCTGGTGAATCGCTACCACCTCGGTGAGGAGGGAATAGAACTCAATGCAGAGCTGGAAGAGCTGTTTGCGCAGATCTGGTTCTATGACGACCGGGTCTTAGCCAGACAATTTCGCGGCGGTTTGGCAAACATCACCAATATCGAACAACTCAAAACCGGGCGAAAATTCCATTTAACCAGGTATCTTCGCAACTGTTTTACCAGGGGGCAGGACAATCCGCTGGTGCAATGGATTATTGAGCAGGAAGATGCAGCCGATAAGGCCGGCGGTCTTGATAAGTTGTCTGGTCTTGCTGCTCTGCCGCAAGACCAGGGGGACGGCACGCTCGGCTATTCCTTGAAGCTCACCGCCAGTGACGCCGAGGACATCCGTCATCATCTTGGCCAGCGCTACCGGGAGCAGACGATCGCCCAGGCGAGGGAAATACCTCTGCCTAAATTTGGCCAGGAAGAGCAGGATATTTTCCAGATTGTTCCCTTTGTCCGTTTTAAAAACGACCAGGGCCAAGAGCAGATTCAATGGGGTGAAAAGGAGAGCCGCTCCCTGCAATTCCGCGTGGCCTCTCCCTTTGACCCCGAGGCGAGCAGACCTTCGCTCATTCCCATGCCCAGTCTCAGGGATCTGAAACGCGGCCTTGCCAAAGGCGCCAGTGTACTCACTCCCGGCGATACCTTTGATCTGATCAATGGCCTTAATTTGAAAAAGGGGGCGAGTGAGGATGTTATCGGCAAGGGCCCGAAGCTCGGTATTCAATGGATCTGCTCGTTCAGTCTACCGGTAATCACCCTGGTGGCCATGATTCTGTTGATGATCATGATTTCGTTGTTGAATATCGTCTTTTTCTGGCTGCCCTGGGTGCGCATTTGCATACCCTTTCCGAAATCCAATAAATAGTAACGTGAGGAGAATTACCGATGCCGCAAACCCCAGTTCCCAACGTGCAAAGCTGGCCTCTCGGCGGAGTTGGTGATGATGGCCGAATCAACTGGGCAAAAGACGATGCAAGCATCCGCGAGGCCATGTTGAACATCCTGTTGACCCGACCGGGAGAGAGACTGCAGCGCCCCGATTTCGGGGCCGGATTGCTCAACTTCATTCATCAGCCCAACAACGAAACTACGCGCAATCTGATTGCAGGGGTGGTACGCAAATCTCTAGATTTATGGGAACAGCGGGCAATTATTGACGGTGTAGATGTCCAGGCCAGCCCGGCCAGCCGAGCCGAGATACATATCAACATTCGCTACCGTCTGCGGCACAACCCGGCACCGGCTGAATTTGGCCTGACCTTGAACCTGGGTGTGTAAGGAGGAACTGAAAAAATGGTATTACCGGTCCCCAACCTTGATGACCGCCGCTTCGATGATCTCGTCGCCGAGGCAAGAGCCCGTCTGGCTGCTCATCTGCCGGAATTAACCCAGGTAACCCCCGGCGACCCCGTCCACACGATGATCGACCTTTTCGCCTGGCTCACTGAAACCATCCTTTTTCGGGCCAATCTCATCCCGGAGCGCCAGCGCAGGGTCTTCCTCAATCTCCTGCAGATTCCCATTCGTCCGGCAAAAGCAGCCCGCGGCGTGGTCTGTATCGATGGCAGCCCCACCAGTGTGCAACTGCCGCCCCTGCTCGAAGACGCCAGCAAATTGATCGGTGGTAAGAACACCTTTACCACCCTGGGAGAACTGCAACCCACCTGCCTCAGCTTGAAAGTCCTGATCAAACAGGTTCTCTCGGTTGACGAACTGGCCGATATGGGCATGACCCTGCAGGACCTCCACGAGCAATTCGGTTTGCGCAAGGGAGAAAAGCCACAACCCTTTCAACCTCGCCGTTTTGATATCAGCCGTGAACCCCTTCAGCTGGAAGGAAGTCTGGATAAAAGTTTCTATCTGGCCTGTATCGCTCCCAAACAACTTGCCACCAATATTGACCTGCTGCGCGACAATCTGGCAGGCGTCCGACTCAGTGTTGCCATGGCCCCTGCAGATGATCAGGAGGGCGACGCTGTAAGTGAGATGGAACCGCGCACCTTACAGTGGGAACTGGTTGCCCGAGGACCCGCTGATGATGTCCGCTTTCTGCCACTCGAGGTTATTTCCGATAGTTCTCTGGGCGGCCGTCAGGTCGGGGTGGTCCGCCTTCGGCTCCCTAAAAATAGTGACCTTTTTGCTGACTTTGCCAGCGCCGATCCAATGTTTGATGGCAGTAAAAAACTGCCTCCAGCCCTGGATGATGATGTGGAGGCTGCCAGGGTGGCATTCTGGATTCGTTTACGCTGCGAGGACTCTCCCGAGTTTTCCCTTGGTTATCTGGGCCTGAACGGGGTGGATGTGGTAGCCCAGGGAATCCGCCAGGATACCATGGTTGGCATCGGCAATGGGATGCCTGATCAGCTGGTTGCCCTGCCCGACCAACAGATTGACGCCGCCACCATCGATCTACAGATTGAAGAGGAGGGGAACTGGAAGAGTTGGCAGGTTGTTGATTTTCTGGCCGGCCATGGACCGGAAGCCCGGGTGTATCGTCTCGATAGTGATACCGGTTATGTCTACTTCGGGGACGGCCAGGAGAACGGGCGCCGGCCGGCCCGGGGAGCCCGAATCCGCATCGCCACATACCTTTATGGTGGAGGTGAGAGCAGCAATGTCGCTGCCGGCAGCATCAAAGAAATAGACAACGGGAGTCCGCGCTACCGGCTGCGCCATGACTGGCCCCTTGCCGGTGGACGCAACGCTGAAACCGTTGAAGAGGCTGAGCAACGCATACCCCAGTTTCTTACCCATCGCAACCGGGCGGTAACGGAAGCGGATTTCCAGCTCATCTGTAGAAACAATCCGGTCAATCCGGTGGCCCGGGCAGAGGTTATCAAGGGATTTCTTCCCGGCAACACCCTGGATGCTGCCAGAGAGGACATACCCGGGGTGATCAGCGTGTTCCTGTTGCCGCCGGCGGAGATGGCTATCGGCAACTGGCCCAGACCCACCAAGGGGCTGCTTAAGGATCTCTACCATTACCTGCAAAACAGAATCCTGCTGGGCACGGAACTCTATCTGCTCAGTCCCCAGTTTCTTCCATTGGCCGTATCCGTCCTGGTAACGGTGCGTGATCCCAAAACGGAGCAGGAAACACTGAAGGCGGTGCGGCAAGTCATAACTGAGTATCTCTGGCCGCTGGCTCCCGGCGGCGCCGCCGGCAAGGGCTGGCCGATGGGTGAAGCCATAAGGGGCAATGAACTGTTAACCCAGGCCGCACGGGTGGAAGGCGTCCAGTCGGTAAATGGTATTGGTCTTTTTAGCCAGTCTGATGGCGGCTGGCAGCGCTTGGCACCGAACGAGGAAATGAGTTTGACGATCTACCAGTTACCTGAGCTAATGGGGGTGCGGGCAGAAGTCGGTACTGCCAGTGATACACCCCAGTTGCCCCAGGGTATCGGTCCACTGGCAGGTTCTCCACCTGAACCTGCAGATGGTATCGCCGTACCTGTTATCCCGGATGTTTGCTGATGGATGTGAATAATACCCCATACTTCCTGCTGCGTGGTGAAGCTGAACTGACCGAGGGTTCCAGCCGTCTGCACTACAATCACGCCCTGCAGGCTCTTTCTCTAGCCCAAGATCAGGATCTGCGGCTCCCCGCCAGTAATCCGGCGGCAGCCCTGAGCCTCTGGCAAACAGCAAAGCCGATGGCGGTAGATTCTTTTTATCAGGTGGCCAGGCTGAGTGGTGATGAGACAAGGGTGGAGTTCAACAGTGGTCGTGGCTGGCTTACCCTGCAGGACGGAGAGTTGCAGAATGTGGCGGCACCAGCAGGAACCGTAAAAGATCTCAATTTGAACCATTTGGGCCGTCTGGCCATGCCTTACAGTAACGACACAGATCGACACGGCTTGCTGGTTTTTGACCTGCGCAAACGCTGGCTTACCAGTTGTGAGCTGCCAGTAGCACCCCGAAGAGCATGGACGGATGGATTGAACCGAATCTGGTGTGTCAGCAGTGACCAGCTGATGCTCTGCCAAGGCGAACCCCTGCCCCTGCCTTACCAGCCGCATGATGATCGCTTCGAACCCTTGCATGAAAACCAGATGGCTTTGGAACTGAGCTGGCAGCAGGCACTGCCTGCCGGTTGGCAGGCTTTGGCAGTATGCGGCGATCAGTCGTTTGTCTATATCCTTGTCCACGACGGGGCTGAACAGCAGCGGATCCTGCAGCGGTCATTGTCAGGCGTACAGGATCGACCCTTTATCATCTTCGACTTCGCAGCAGATGTACCCTTTGCCATCGACCTCGCCCTGGCTGGTCCTGGCAGGCTAGCGGCTCTTGCCCCCCAAGAGGCGGGTGATGGTGAGTTTCGCCAACGAGATTGTCCGGTGTTGGATCTGCACCGCGAGAATGAGGCGGATATCGGGCAAGCCAGACTGATTCACGAGAGATATCCCATGCTTTCTCTTGCCGAAGCACGTTTTGCCAGCAGCGCCGACGGTCAGCTTCGCTACCAGGCCGAGCTGGATCCGGATTATCCCGACTTCAATCCTCGTCCCCGGGAACTGCATGGTCTGCCGCATCCCCGCTACCATCTCGAAGCCAGTGCCGTGCTTCAGGAAGTGTTGGATTCAGGAGCGCTGAAAACCACGTGGCACCGCATCTACCTTGACGCCTGCATTCCATCCGGGTGCAGCTTAAAAATCTCTGCGAGGGTCTATGATACCCCTGATCAGCGGGGTAGTGCCGACCTTATCGCGCAACCCGAGCCGGTCTGGAACCCCCTCCCCTCGGAGCTGCCTTATCAACACCCACTTGCCGGTCACGAACCTCAACGAAGGGGGAGCTTTGAAGTACTGCTGCAACGGCGGGACGGGCCAGTCCGTCGCCTCACCGGACGTTATCTGCAGCTACAGGTCCATTTTACCGGCAACGGCCGGACCACGCCAAGCCTTCATGCCATCCGGATCTACCAACCCCGTTTTTCTTACCAGGAGGCCTACTTACCAGAGATGTATCGGCAGGAGCTGAGCTATGATCCGGCAAATGATCAAGGTCCAGCCAACGGTGCCGACACCCGGGAGAGGTTGCTGGCCAATTTTGAAGGTATGCTTTCTCCCATTGAAGCCCGGATAGCCGCCAGCGAGCAACTCGTTCAGCCAAATAGTGCTCCTCCGGAAAATCTACAGTGGTTGGCTCAGTCGCTCGGTGTGGACCTCCCCGGCCATTGGCCGGAGCAGCGCCAGCGACGCTGGCTCAGCTGCGCCACCCTCATCCAGCAGTACAAGGGAACCGCATATGGCCTCAATCTGGCCCTGGACATCATCACCGATGGCGGGGTGCAGAGTGGTGAAGTCGTGGTGGTGGAAAACTTCAGACTACGCCGGACCATGGCAACCATCTTGGGCCGGGATATGGACGATGATGATCATCCCCTTACCCTGGGTACAGGTGTCAGCGGCAATAGTATTATCGGTGACAGTCTGATTCTCTCCGATATGGATGCCAGAGAGTTTCTGGCCCTGTTTGCCCCAGAGCTCGCCGATGAAGAGGAGACCAGGGCCGTGGAAGCTTTTTTTGAACTTTATGGCCACCGGCTGACTATACTCCTGCATGGCAAGACTCGAGCCCAGAGAAGAAACGTGAGTGAAATTCTCAGAGAGTATGTCCCTGTCAACCTGCAGTACCGTATTGTTGAAAGCGAAAAACCGTTCATTCTGGGAACAGCACCATTGCTGAACGTTGATACCTATCTGGAACATCGGCCGGAGCCGGAGCCGGTAGTCCTGAACGAAACGCATATAGGCAAAGATGGATACCTGCACAACCCGGCAGCATTCTCACCACAGGATATCAACGCGAGCCCATGACGTAACTGATGATAAGACCTTGAGGAGATCCCATGAGCAAACCAGACGACCTGCCCACCCTGAAACAGGACAATCAATTGGAGGAGCCCCTGCGCCGGGTTCTCTATGAGGCCGGCATGATGCTCGGGCTGGAGGCGACCCGTGATGAGCAGGCCTACCATCGGCGCAGACTGACCCGGCATCAATACTGGCCCCACGGTTATGGTACCCTGGCCGGCTTGCTGGTAAGCATGGATCCAGCCAGTCATGCCAACGACACCGAAGATAT